>JAYUUV010000019.1:0-7369 GCA_043754695.1 Planctomycetota bacterium | reverse complement strand
GGCGTTCAGCCGCGTGACGTTGCGGTTGAGGGCTCTCAGCATCCGCTGCACGTCGCCCGCATCTTCCTTCGAAAACTTCAGTTCCAGGACGCGGGCGCTGAGGGCAATCGCGTTGAGCGGTGTGCGCAGGTCGTGCGCGACGAACGTGAGGTATTCTTCGCGCCGGCGCTGCACCGCGTCGGCCTGACCCTTCGCGAAGCTTTGCACGGCCATGCCGATAGCCCCGTCGAGCACCCGGTTGAGGATGTGGAACGCCTGTCCCTGCAGCCGAACGCCGTGGCGATCGGCAAGGTCGTGGATGCAGCCGCGAAGCAGGTTGTACTCGGCGACCACTTCTTCGATGTCGTAGCCGTCGTCGAACCGCTGCAGGCCATGGACCGGCGAGCTGCCATCTCGGAGAGCCTCGGTGATCGTCACGTCGTCGGCTGTGCGCAATGCCGCCGCCAGCTCTACAACCAGTACGGGCACGTGGTCATTCAGCGTCGGCAGGTCGAGGTGCGTGGCCGAGGGCATCGCCCGGACGAGCGCCCGCCACTGCACGAGCAACGGGTCGCGATCGCGATGGATCAGCGTCGCGAGCGCCTTGCTGGCGTCGAGGCTCATCGTGCCACCTCGGAACGCTGTGCAGCCTTCACCGGCACACAGGCCGGCCGCTTGGCGTGGCTTGCAGTCATCGTTGTTGATCTTGCCCCATGCGAGGGTCGGATTCTACCCTGCTCTGGGCCACGTGATGCGGCTCGGCTTGGCTTCTTGCATCCAGTCGATGATCCATGCATCCATCAACGCCCTGAAACCCGATCCTGGCTCAGCCCACGGGACGTTGGTCTGCGGGACTCCGTGCCACTTGCACAGACTCGCCGAGCTCACCCGCTTGCGCGCACATAAAGCGTGGAACGTCTCGTCGCCCTGCTTGAACTCCTCTACCAGCGAGAGCTTCTCCTGCAGGCTGTAGCGCCGCGACGTGTCTCCCCATGCCGACCGCCGTGTCGCAGAGCCGACTCCTGGGCGGAGTACCGGCCTCCTCGCCGGCTCTGCGACATTCCTTCTTCAATAGCTTCATTGCCATCTCCTGGCCACAAAGGGCCTGCCTGGAGACGGCTGCTCGTCCGCTGATCGCCTACGTCAACTCGGAAGGGATTTCGTGAAATCACACAGGGTCCGAGTCATGTCATGTAAGGAACGAGCAGGAAGGCCCTGTTCACCACATGGTCGGAAAGAAACCCGCTCTCCAGAGAGTTCACAGAGCGTCCCAGGTGCACACCCAAGTGCGACCCCTAGGGTTGCACTCGGGGTGCACCCCCTTTCGATGTGACGGAGAAACAGCGCGCGAAAAACCCTCGCGGAACCTGCGCCATCCTCGGCACCTATGACCGCGCCTTTCCGAGCGCAAAACCGCCGCCGTTCACCAATCCCGCGCGCGGCGCGGCCCGCTAAAAAGCGGTAATGGCTCCACGCGCGCGACCCGCTTGCGAACTTCTCGGGTTTGCGGCAGGAGAGTGGGGGAGGCGGCCGGAACGGTTCAAGATCGGAGCTGGGGCAGAACTGCCTGGCCGAACTGAGGGTGGACTGGATACGCGAGCTGACACAACACCAGCGCATCTAGTCCCCCCTGGCATCGCTCGGCAAGTCTTCAGATCGCGTACTGGCCCCCGCCGGTGCGGAGTGCTAGCACTACGACAGATCGGCCGTCTCACTCAAGCTCGCCACCCGCGCCCTGGCCGGCCGGGCGACTCCCGGTGCGACGATCAGCGAGATCAACGACGCCGTCGACGCGATCAACAGGGGCTTCGACGAATGCCGCGTTCCGCTCGATTGCAACCAACGAGGGAGCGAGCTTGAAAAGACTGCGGCGTGCGTCCTGGGAGTGCAGGGCGCGCGCTGCTCGCTGGGTGGACGGGACGTCCTTAGGGCAGTTTTCTCGTGGTGAAATTTGACGGCGCAGCTGTGACCACTCCAAGGTGATCGCGATCGGCCCGAGCCTGCAAGCCATCATCGAGGCCCCACGCTTCTGCGAACCGGGAATTCTCTTCCAGGTCGTGTCGGGTCCACGGATTTAAGCACCCTTCGCGCGGCATTGCGGCATTCGGTTTGCCGGCGGTCCCGGCAGAGTCGAGTTCATGGAATTGGGCATGACCTTTCAGAATTGAACGTGCAAGAGCCGATCTGTCTTCATCACACGGGGGTGGGGATTCAAGGCCTTGCGCAGAGCAAGGAGTCGCGGGGAAATTGAGCATGAGGGTTCGGAGTGAATTTCGAGGATCGCCGGTCAGCTGCGCACGTCGGTGCGGACTGACGATGATCGAGCTGTGCGTCGCGATGGCCGTTCTCGCCGTGGCGCTGGTCGGCTACGCCAAGGCCGTCGCCGGAACGACTGTGGCAAGTCGTACATCCCGCGAGGCTGCGTTGGCCAACGAAGCCGCCCGCCTCATGGTGGAGTCCCTTCGCGCTCAGCCCTTCGCCAACGTCTTCGCCATGTACAACACGAGCGCCGCGGACGATCCGGTGGGCATCACATCTCCGGGCGCCAATTTCGCCGTGGCCGGACTCGATGCCCGGAAGGGTGACGCCGACGGCATGGCAGGCCAGATCCTGTTTCCAGTCACGATGGTCGGCGGCGTACCGCAGCTGCGCGAGAATCTCGTGGACGCATCGTTCGACATGCCCGCCGACTTGACGGGCGAAGGCACTATCGACGCCCTCAATCACGCGGCCAATTACAAGGCACTTCCGGTCATCGTTCGAGTGCGCTGGAAGGGCACCGGCGGAAACGGAGAGGTCAAGTATCAAACCGTGCTGGGAGGCTTCTGATGAAGCTCACCGGTAATCGCGTCGCATCCAAACGCGGCTTCACGCTGATCGAACTCGCGATCGTCGTCGGCATCGTCGGGCTCATACTGGGTTCGGTTGCCGATGTTTTCGACTCCACGAAGCGTACCTACGGTCAGGGCTCCAGCGCGGCGCTGGCGCAGAACGAGGCACAGCGCGCGCTCAACCGCGTGGTCGCCGAACTCGAGAACGCGGGCTTCGGAACCCTGATCCCCAATCCGGTCGCAATCGGGGCCCACGACCTCGTCTACCAGGTTGCGACGGGAATCAACACCGCCAACAACACGGTCACCTTCGGCACGAGCCGGCGGCTGCGATTCATCTATGAACCGGGCGAGACCAACAACGGCCTCGACGACGACGGCGACGGGCTGGTTGACGAAGGCTGCATCGAGCTGACCAAGAACTACCTCCAGGCCAACCAGGTGACGGTGACGTTGGCGCACGGGACCCGTGAATTGCTCGAGGGAGAGACCGCCAACGGCGCTGACGACAACGCCAACGGTCTGGTGGACGAGCGCGGATTCTGCATGACACGCACGGGCAATCTGTTGCGTATCAGGCTCAGCATGGCTCGCCCCGCCGCGGGAACAAATCCGGCAGTCGCGACCATAGAGACCGCGATACGCCTCAAGAACTGATCGATCCATTCCAACATGCAACAGCATCCGAGATTCAAGCAGCGCGGTGGTGTCCTGGTCATGGCGGTCCTGGGGACCGCGATGGTCTGCGTGCTCGCGACGAGCATGGTCGTCATTCAAGTGGGCGGCGCGGTCGAACAACGCGGCAACAGGCAGGAGGCGCGTGCCGCGCTTGCCGCGGAAGCCGGATTGAGCCGGGCCTACATGGCCCTGCAAGCCGGCAAGAGCGGAGTCATCGGCAGCTCCGAGGCTCCGATCAATTTGTCCGGCGGCGAGGTCTTCGTCACGACGGCCACGTTCGGGCCGACCAACAAGCTCGTGCGAGTAAGCTCCAGCGCAGCCCTGGGGAATTCCGTGGCGAACGCGGAACTGGTCCTGAAGGACAACGTCGACACGATGTTCCGATTTGGCGCATTCGGGGACACCTCGCTCGATCTGGCAAGTCAAGCCAAAGTCGACAGCTACGACTCGACGCTCGGCACCTACGCGTCCCAAGCCGTCCACGGTTCGGGCAGCAACTCCTGGGCGGACAATCTCGGTGACATCGGATCCAACGGCGACATCAGCGCCTCCTCGAATGCGAAGGTATTCGGTGCCGCCGCGCCAGGCGTCAGCGCTTCGATCACCTTGACCGGCACCGCCTCGGTGACGGGCTCCACCGCCAACGCGACGGCTCCGCAGGCATTCACGCCGATCGTGCTCCCGACCATCACCTCGTTGGGCAACAAGACCTTCAGCAGCAATACCACGTTGCCGTCCGGCTCCTATCACTATGGAACCACCGTCACCAGCAACAACAAGACCTTGACGATCACGGGCCCCGCGACGGTCGTGTTCGATTCCTTGACCATGAACGCCCAATCCAGCATTCGGGTCAATTCGACCAACGGCGAAGTCAACATCTACGTCATCGACAACTTCGTGATGAACAGCGGTACGTTGATCGCGGCCAACAACTACGACCCGCGCGCGGTCCACCTGAACATGCTCTCGGACAACATTGCCAACCCAGGCACTGTCGTCCAGCTCGACAACGTGGCGTTCCAGTCGAACGCTAAGTTCTACGGGACGATCTATGCGCCGGATGCATTCATCGACATCTCGAGCAACTTCGAGGCCTTCGGATCCGTGATCGCGGAAAAGGTGCGGCTGGCCAGCAACTCGCGCGTGCACTACGACGAGGCGCTAGGACGGGTGCTCGCTCCGGGAGCGGCGCGCTATGCGTGCATCTCTTGGCGTGTGATGCACTAGGGCACTCGATGCAGCTCTCCATTGCATGGATTCTCGTTGCGCTCCTCGGCGGCGGAACGTCTGCGAGAGCGGCGGCAGAGTCGCAAGATGAAGCACCGGCCAGTGCGCCGCTCACGCCCAATCCTCTCCAGCAGGGCCTCGGGCTCGAGCTGAATCGCGCGCTGCGGCAAGCACGACGACGCGACTGCGATGCCGAGCTGATCGTTGCCAAGATTGCGAAACTTGGTCCCGACGCGCTGCCGGCTTCGCTTCTGGTGCTGGACGAGTGCGGCCTGCCGGCGATCGACGGCGCCGAGGCGCAGATCACCAGCGAGTTGCAGGAAAAGCTCTTGCTTGACGCGCTGACTCGTTGGGAAGCGGGCTTCGTTTGGGCCGCGGTCGAAAACTCCATCGCCGTACCGAAGGGCAAGGAGGCCACGCTCTGCGTCCGCAGAGCGGCGATCCTGGCCGCCGGCAGCTGCGCCCTGCCGACGGAAGTGAAACGACTCGCCGCGATCGCCCTGCTGCCGAATGAGAAGGCCGTGGATACGCGCATCGAGGGCGCGCTGCTCGCCGCTGCCAAGCGCGTCTACGCCCGCAAACCCGAGGGGCTCACGGCGCTCGCCAACTCCTGGAATCAGTTCCGGCCTCCGCTCTTGCCGGCGATCCTGAAGGCCGCTGGTGCAGGCGGCAACCCGCGCGCGCTCGAGTTCCTCGCGCAGATGCTGAATCAGTCCAATGACTTGCGAGCCGTCGCCCTAGCGGAACTGGCTCGTCAGCGCGCGCCGACGGAGTTCCCAGCTGGCCTGCTCGAGAATCTGCGCGCGCTGCTCGATCCCGACTACCCGATGCCCTGTCAGTCGGCCTGCAGCGCGATCGCTTCGCTTGGTGACTACGACAGTGTGGACGCGCTAGTCGAACTCCTTTCAGCACCCTCGGACGGGATCCGCGCGTCGGCGTATGGCGCACTGTGCCGCCTGAGCGGGATCTCGCTGCCCCCGCAGGAGACGAGCTGGCATGTCTGGCGCGTGCAGGAAGGCGCATGGTTCGAAGAGCGCGAGCCCACGCTGCTCTCAGACATCGAAGAGGGCAGCGAACAAGCGGCGCAGGACGCCATGCTCGAAATGTCGGCACATCGCTGGGAACGGCACCGTTTGAGCGACATCGTTGCCGAGGGACTCAATCGACCCGAGGAATCGGTTCGCGGATTGGCATGTTCCGTGCTTGGACAGCTCGGATCGCCGCGTGCCCGCGCTGCACTCCAGAAGTTTCTTCTCGATGGCTCCGACTGCGCAACCGAAGCCCAGAACGCACTGGGCAGATGCTCGGTGTTGTGAACGTTCCGGGGCGACTTGGACAAGACACGAAGGCATTCGGCCCCAGCCGCCTGGGAATCGAGCGCGATGAGCGGCGCAGGCCAGACCGGGCTGGGTGGCCGGCGTTCGCCAGCTGGCTAGACGAGTCCCTGACGCAGAGATCGCCTGAGGTGCTGGCGTCGGATCGCGGCTGGTCACTAGGCTGCTGACCGAATTCGGCATCGCTCCGACGCCGAAGCCGTCAGCGGCGACCAGCGGCGAGGGGCAGCTGGTTGAGGCGCGCGTCGAAACCTGTGTGACCTCTGCCGCGAAGTTTCCGCCGTTGTGCTCGTGGGCGGTCAACACGAACAGCTTCCCAGGCGGCCAGGTACGGATCGCCCTCGCGGATATGAACCGTGTCTCGCGGAAGCGCCAAGTATTCAACGCGCAGCGGCATCGGGCCGACGAGTGACCTTGCCTGCGTCGGGTGCCGCGGGCTCCTGTTTCTCCCACCTGTTAACCACATAATTGGAAAGAAATCCGCTCTTCGGAGAGTTCACAGAGCGTCCCACGTGCATGCCCAAGCGCGACCCCATGAGTTGCACGAGGGGTGCACCCCAACGGTTGCGAACCGAGAAGCGAGTCGCGAAAAGGCCTCGCGGTAGCTGCGGCATCCTCGGCCCTTATGATCGCCCTGAAACGAGGCCCGAACTGCCCCTGTTCAGCAGTCCCGCTCGCATCTTCGCCCGCTAAGAAGCGGTAATGGCTCCACGCGCGCGACCCGCTTGCGAACCTCTCGGGTGAGCTGCCAGCACAATTTTTTTTCAGGTCGCATTGTGCAAGGAGTAGCGTGCGTCCTCTCCTCCGGGAGCATCTGTCGCAGTGGCTTCCGTACCGCGCGATGGGATGCATCCACGCCGGCCAAGGGCATGCCCTTGGCCGGCGAACGCCAAGGAACAAAACTATGAAATCAAACATCGCAGCCCTGAGCATCCTGGTCTTCATCGCCGCTGGCTGCTCGAAGGACAATCAGGCGGGCGGAACCGTTCGAGCCGAAACGCCGCCTCCCGTCGCTCCGGCAATGAACGAGAAGAATCGACTGCCGTCCGAGGTCGAGGCGTTCCTGAAGGAGGCGTCGAGCATGGAATTGGTCTCGCTCGATCCGACTCGGCTGCCGCCCAATGCAGCGGCACCAGTTGACGGAACGTTTCACGGCTACAGGGTCACCGGCCGTGCCGCGCTTCCTGACGCGGGCCAGCGCAAGGCGCTAGCGGAACTCGTGCTGCGCGGCATCCGCGAGAGCGATGGCAGCCAGGCCAAGTGCTTCGAACCGCGCCATGGAGTTCGCGTCGAGCAGGACGCAAGGGTCTTGGAACT
>JAYUUV010000018.1:0-8205 GCA_043754695.1 Planctomycetota bacterium | reverse complement strand
GATCGCTTCGATTCCGCTGGTGCTGTTCGGCGGTTCGGTCACCACGCTGCACGCGGGCATGGCCGAAAACGGCTGGATCAACCCCGACGGATATTTCCTGTGGGCCTATCCGGTCGACAAGCGCTTCGCAAACATCGGCGTGTTCTTCGAGCACCACCACCGCGAGTTCGGCTCGCTGGTCGGAATGCTCGCCATCGCCGCGGCGATTGCGGCCTGGAAAATGGAGTCGCGCGCGCTCGCGAGAAAACTGCCGGCCTTCGCCTTGCTCGCCGTTTGTGTGCAAGGCCTGATCGGTGGCTTGCGCGTGCTCGAGAACAGTCCTGACCTGGCCTTCCTGCACGGCGTGCTGGCCCAGGCCGTGTTCACTTTCCTCGCGGCGACCGCGCTGTATCTTTCGCCGCGTTGGCGCGGGGTCACACCGAGCGCGTGCAAGACCGCCGCGCGCCTGCAGCGCACGACGTCGGTCGGCGTGGGACTCGTGTTCACACAGGTGTTCATCGGCGCCTGGTTTCGCCATTCACGCGCCGACATCGCGCTCGCACTGCACGTGATCCTGGCCGTCGGAGTGCTCGCTGCAGTCGTCGCCATGGCGAGACAGCTGGGCGCGGCGGTCGAGCAGGGCACACGCGGCGGCAGCGATCGAAGCGTGCTGCTGGGCGTCAAGCGCCGTTTGCACTCGTTGGTCGGCGTGCAGGTGCTGCTTGGCGCCATCGCCTACTTCTATGTCTCCGAAGCGAGCGCTCCACAGGCGCAGGTCTCGATGGGGGAGGCGATCTTCGCCACGGCGCATGTCGCGGTCGGCGCGTTGCTGCTCGCCCAGACCGTCGCAGCGGCGATGTGGGCGCGCCGGGTCGTCTGCACGCAGGAAGCGTCGGCGGCGCTCAGCCTGGAGGCGGCGCGATGAGAAGCGACCTGCCGCTCGAATCGCTGGCCGCCCAAGACGGACGCAGCTCGCTGGTCGTCGCCTGGCTCGATCTGACCAAGTCGCGCATCGCGACGATGGTCGTGCTCTCGGCCTTCGTCGGCGGACTGCTTTCCGCGGCGCCCGAACTTTTGTGGTCGCGCGCCGCGCTCGCCGCGCTGTGCGTAGGCATGGTCGCGGCCAGCTCGGCGATCTTCAACCACACGCTCGAGCGCGACACCGATCGCCTGATGCACCGCACGCGGCATCGGCCGCTGGTCACAGGGCAGGTGCGCGTGCGCGACGCGCTGATCGGCGCCTCCGTCCTGGGATTGGCCGGCACGCTGGGGCTTGCGCTCTGTTTCAATTTGCTGAGCGCGCTGCTCGCTGTCAGCACGCTGGTGGCCTACGCGCTGGTCTATACGCCGTTCAAGCGCGTCTCGACGCTCAACACGATCGTCGGCGCCGTGCCCGGTGCGATGCCGCCGCTGATCGCCGCGACCGCAGTGGCCGGTTATCCGACAAGCTGGGGCTGGTCCCTGTTCGCACTGCTCTTCTGCTGGCAATTCCCGCACTTCATGGCGATCGCCTGGTTGTATCGCGAGGACTACGCGCGCGCCGGAATGAAAATGCTGCCGTCGATGCCCGGCAACGAAGGTCTCGCGGGACGTCAGGCGTTGCTCTACGGCCTGACCGGACTGCCGATCTCGCTCTTGCCCACGCTGCACGGAGAGGCCGGGCTCGTCTACGCGATCGCGGCGTTGACGCTCGGCGCGTTCTACGTGGGCGCGGCCTGGCGTTTCTCGCGGCGCGAGGATCGTCCGCGCGCGCGCCTGCTGCTGCTGGTTTCGATCGTCTACCTGCCGGCGATGTTCGCGGCGATGTTTCTCGATCCGACCGTGCTGTCCGGTTTCCGCGGCTGACGAAAAGCTCCGCCACTTCGAAACATGATTCGTAAAGTCGCCTCGTTCGTGATCTCGATCGCGCTTGCGTCGGGTGTTGGAGCCTGTGGTGGCGACGACGTCGTTGCCGGCGGCTCGACGGGACGAACCATGCTCGAACTTGCGGACGACGATCCGTCGAGCCTGGCCTCGGTTGCGCCGTTCCAGTTCAGATCGAGCGAAGGCAAGACGATCACACAAGCCGACTTGCGCGGCAAAATCTGGGTCGTCGACTTCTTCTTCACGACCTGCAGCGGTCCCTGTCCGCTGATCACGAGCCAGATGCGGCTCTTGCAGGACGAACTCGTCGGCTCGAATGTGCAGCTGGTTTCGATCTCGGTCGATCCAGAGACCGACACGCCCGAGGCGCTGAACGACTACGCGAGCCGCGTGGGCGCGGACCTGAATCGTTGGTGGTTCTTGACCGGGGAAGAGGCGGCGACATTCGAGTTGATCAGGAGTTCGTTCGCCCTGCCCGTCGAGCGCCAGAACGAAGCCGTGCTCGGAATGCAGGTCAGTCACGCCACCAAACTCGTGGTCGTCGACGGTGTGGGCAAGGTGCGCGGGTACTACGCCGGTGAGACGCCGGAGGGACGCGCCATGGCGCGCACGCGGGCACTGTGGCTCGAGGCGCACCTGGGTTCATGAGCGTTTCGCTGCCCGCGATCAACGCCAGTCTGAATGCGACGGCGGCGCTGCTGCTCGTGCTCGGCCTCGTGGCGATCAAAGCCGGCCGCCGCGAGCGCCACGGGCATTTGATGAAGGCCGCGGCGCTGACCAGCGCCCTTTTTCTCGCCTGCTACCTCTACTACCACTTGGCCGTCGCGCGCGGTCAGCCGACGAAATTCCATGCCGGCGGCGGGGCGCGCGTGGCGTACCTGATCCTGCTGATCAGCCACACGCTGCTGGCGATCGTGAATGTGCCGCTGGTGCTGCGCACGCTGTGGCTCGCGCATCGCGAGCGCTGGGAGGAGCATCGACGCTGGGCCAAGCTGACGTTTCCGATCTGGCTCTACGTGTCGGTGACCGGCGTCGTGGTCTACGTCGTGCTCTATCACTTCAATCCCGCGCCCGCGCCCTGAATTTTTAGCGCGATTTTCCGGGAATTTGAGCCGCCAGGGCCGCCAGGGGCAGTCGTGGGGATATGCAACCCGACGAACAGCCTGGCCTCGCAGGCGGCGCGCGCGAATTTTCGCGCACATTTCTCGCTGCGTTCCGCGGCGGCGGAATCCTGTGCCTCGTCGTGTTCGCCATCAGCGCGTCGGTCGCGCTGGCTTGGTCGAAGGTGCGCGCGGCGCAGGCACCCGCGCAGCCCGCGCGCGTCGCGGTCTGGCTTTGCGACCGCGACGGAGACAGAGTCTATAGTCTCGATCGCGACCTGCTGGTCGTCAACTCAGTGGCGCTGCGCGCCCCGATCGAAGTGGAAGCCCGTTCCGATGGCGGAGCGTGGGTCGTCTCCTCGATCGACGCTGATCCACTCGGGCCACATCGGCTGCTGCGCTTGCTCCACGACGGCACGCTGATGGCGCGCGCGCCGCTGGGGCCGATCCTCGACCTCGACTGCGACGAACTCGGGCGTGCAATCGTCGTGGATATCGATACGGCGGGGGCGCGTGTGAGTGTTTTCGACGCGAATGCAATCGCCGTCTGGTCGCGTACCTGGCCTGGCGCGGTGTCTGCCGCCGCCGCAGTCGGGCACTGTTTGGTCGGAACGCAAGCAGGCGAGCTCGTCCTGTTCGACTTGAACGCTCCGCTGGATCTACCGTTGCGCTTGAATTTTGGCGGCAGCATCTCGGATGTCGCACCAGGACCCTCGGCGGGCAGGTGGTGGGTCTTGGACGCCCATGGTGCGTGCAGACTTGCGCTTGTCGACATGAACCTGAGCTTGGTCTGGTCGCGCGCGGTGGGCATGCACGCATTGCACCTTGCACCCATCGCCGGGGTAGAGCGCGTTTGGATGGCTGACACGACAGAGCCCCATGTCCGGCGCTTCGGCCCCGCTGGCGTCCTCGAAGTCGACCGTCCAAACATGCCGCTGGGCGGGTTGGATCGCGGCTGCAGCGCGGCCCAGGGCAGCGTGCTCTTCCCCGCGCCCGGTGCGTTGCTGCGCCTCGATGGCCTGGGGCAGAGCTCGCCGGGGCAAGCAGGCTTCGACTTTCTCGTCGATGTGTCTGCGGTCCGAAGTTGAACGTCCCGCTTCGGATCCGAAGTCAGACGGCGGACTGCAAATGGATTCCGTACTTGCGCATGCGGCGCCAGAGCGTCGTGCGGCTGATGCCCAGTTCCTTGGCCGCCTGATCGAGCCGTCCCGGATGTCCGGACACGGCGCGCATCACCAACAGCTTTTCGCGGTCGCCGAGATGCTCGGCCATGGGCGCCCACGCATTCGTTCGCACGAGACCGGCCTGCCGCAGCGTCAATTCCAAGGTTCCGTCTTCGATCCGGCCGCGTTGCGCGAGCGCAGCGCACTGGCCGAGCACGGCGAAGAGCTGGGCGACGTTGCCCGGGAACGCAGTCGTGCGAATCCGTTCGAGGGCTTCTGCCGCGATGTGCAACGCGACGCCGTGTTCGTGCTCAAGTGTCGCAAGGAAACTCGCGATCAGGCCGGGAACATCCTCCAGGCGATCGCGAAGCGCGGGCATTTGGAGGGTCACGGCTTCGCGCAGGCAGCCCAATTCCGCTGGGAGTTGACCCGATTCGAGCAGTTCCGCGGGGCTGGCCGTGAGCGTGATCATGATCCGCGGATCGATTCTCACCGCCTCTTCCAAGTTTGCGGCAGACGCAGACATCGATCCATTCGTCAGTTCGCGACCGAGCTCCTGCTGAGCCTCGCGGCTCATGCGTTCGATGTCGCGCAGCACCAGCGTTCCGCGTTCGGTCCGCTTGAGTTGGCCAGGCTGCACTTTTTTCTCGACGGTGCGGCGGCCGAACAGGCTCGCTCGCAGGTCGTCCGCGGACGCGCCGGCGAGGGACAGGAAGGCGAAGGCCTCGTCGCGTCGCGGCGAGGCGTAGTGCAGGGTACGGCCGAGGAACGCGCGTCCGCTGCCAGGCTCGCCGCAGATCACGGCGAGATCGTTTCCCAGCGCGATCCGCGGCAGACCCGAGACGAGCGCCGTCATGCGCGGCGAGCTCGCGACCACGTGCTGGATCTGGTGGCGGGAGCGCAATTCACCCCGCAGCGACTGCAGTTCCGCCTCCATGCGACGGCGCTCCAAGATGGATCGAATGCGAGCTTGAACTTCCTTCGGCCGCAAAGGCTTCATCAGGTAGTCCGCCGCACCCTGTGCCATGGCATCGACGGCTCCGTCGAGGCTGCCGTCACCGGTCATCAGCACCACGTCGGTTCCGGGGTGTGTCTTTCCGATGGCGCGCAGCAGTTCGAAACCGTCCATTCCGGGCATGCGAATGTCGCACAGAACGAGGTCGATGGGTTCCCGCGCGAGCAACTCCAGCGCCGCCGGGGCGCTTTGAACCGAACTGACTTCGTGGCCGCAGGAGGTCAGCACCTCTTTGAGGACATCGAGAACAGTCGGTTCGTCGTCAACGATCAGAATGCGGCCGAGCATGGACTCCAGACTGCGATTTCCTAGGGGATTTGGGAACAGCCACGACCCAGCGGGGACCTGGACGAGTCAAGCAGCTCAAGCTCAGCGGGCCGCAGTTCTCCTGCGCCTCCGAGTGGACTTCACGAACTGATGTCGTCAAACGAGTCTCCCTAAAGTGCTAGAACCGGCGCAAGCCCGTTGTCGCGCTTTCTCACCCCGACGAACGCATCGGCGCCTGGGCCCCGCCGTTCCAGGGTTGGAAGCCCAAAGGGCGGCTCAGCCTGCGGAGCCGCCCGCCTCTCGACGGCGTCGGGCCGGCTCGTCCTTGCCGAGATTGCGTTCGAGCCCGGCCATGAAGGCCCAAGTCGAAGTCGCGATGTCCTGCCGGCCATGGGCCATGGCCAGGTCCGCGAACTTGCGCAGATGGCGGGCCAGTTTGGGTATGGACTTCAATACCGCGTGGTCAGGCGGAATGACTCTCTCAAGTTTGGCTTGCTCCTTGAGTTGCAGTTCAAGGATGCGCTGCTGAAGTTCGGCAATGCGTTCTTCGTCAGAACGACGCTCGTGAGCGCGTTTCGAGCGTAATTTCGTGCTGGTTTCCATGGTCGAAATGGACAGTGAGCGCGTGACTGGGACCGTGCGGCGAGCTAAAGATTCTGTTTCCAAAATCGCGTCGCTGCAGCGGGGCGGGGCCCGAACCCAAAGCAGGTTCGGTCGTACCGCGCGGGTCCTCGCGCCGTGCCTGCAAGCTCCACGCGGGAAGCATTGCCATTCGGCACTCAGAGAGGACAAATGTAACCGCGAATCGGATTGAAGGGAAGTCCGACGGCCGGCGAGGCCCACTCGCGCTGTGCCCTCGCACATTCGCGGCGCAGCAGGAGCACCCGAATTGCGCGTTTGGCCGCGCTCGCGTACGCTGCGGGTTTCCAACCAGGGATCCCAAACCGCGCGGGACGCCTTCCCGGCCCGATCGGGGTCAGGACGCGCTGCGCTCCGCTACCCCCGTGCACGACGACATCGACCGCATTCTGATCAGCGAGCAGGAGATCCGCGCCGGTATCGATCGGATCGCCGCGGAAGTAACGCGCGCGTACGCCGGCCGCGATTTCACGGTCGTCGCCGTGCTCAAGGGATCCTGTGTCTTTGCCTCCGACCTGATTCGGCGAATCCCGGTGCCGCTCGAACTTGCCTTCCTGGCCGCGTCTTCGTACGGAACCGGCACCACATCCAAGGACTTGCGGATCAACTTCCTGCCGCTCGACAGCGAGATCGCCGGCAAGAACCTGCTGCTCGTCGACGACATCCTCGACACCGGCCGCACGCTGTTTCGCCTGAAGCAGGAGATGCTCGACCGCGGAGCCAAAGAAGTTCGCACCTGCGTGCTGCTCGACAAGCCTGCGCGCAGGTCGGTCGAGTTCCAAGCGGACTTTCGCTGCTTCGAAGTCCAAGATCTGTTCGTCGTCGGCTACGGGCTCGACTTCGCCGGCCGCTACCGCAATCTGCCCTACGTCGGCGCGCTCAAGGCCGAGGCCTACCAACGACTGCAGGGCATCCGCTAGCCCACACCAGCGCATCCAGGCTGGATGCGCGCCTACGTGAACTACCACCTCACCGTCGCCGAAGAGCAAGCCGGAATCATGCTCGATCAATTCCTGGTCGGCTCGTTCCCCAATTTTGCCAAGGCACAACTGCGCCGCGTCGTGCGCGACGGCAAGGTGCTGGTCAATGGAGTCTCGAAGCAGCCTTCTTGCAGGCTGCGCAGCAATGACGTCGTCTCTGTGCTGCTCGCCGACGAAGACGAGGACGAAATCGCGCTGCGCTCGGCTTCGAGCGCTCCGGAGCGAGTCGAAATTCCGCTGCTCTTCGAGGACGAGCACGTGATCGCCATCGACAAGCCGCCCCATCTGGCCTGCGAACCGGATCGCTGGGATCGCAGCCGCGCGCACCTGATCGACAGCCTGAATACGCAACTGGCACAGCGCTCGCCACAAACCAGCCTGCGCATCGTCCATCGCCTCGACCGCGACACGAGCGGCGTCATGCTGCTGGCCAAGACCCTCGAAGCCGAGCGTGTCCTGCGCGAGGCTTTCGACGAACACCGTATCGGCAAGACCTACCTGGCCCTGGTCGAAGGCGACTTTGGGCTCGGCGCCGGCGAGAGCGAACTCATCGACGCTCCCTTGGGCCCCGATGCGCGCCACTCGGGCCAGATGGTCGTACGCGATGACGGCAAGCCCTCGCGCACCGAAGTTCGCGTCCAAGAGCGCTTCCACGGATACACGTTGCTCGCCTGCAGTCCGCTGACCGGTCGCACGCACCAGATCCGCGTGCACCTGGCCTCGCGCGGATTTCCGCTGGCCGTCGACGCGCTCTACGGCCGCAGGAAATCCCTGGCGTTGTCCGAGTTCAAGGCCGGCTACCGCAAGAAGCCCGGCCGCATCGAATCGCCGTTGATCGACCGCCTCAGCCTGCATTCCGCCAGCATCACCTTCCCATGCGTCGCCGACGTGCAGCACAGCCTGACCGTCGACGCGCCGCTCCCGAGCGATTTCACTCGCGTGCTCAAGCAACTCGCCAAGTTCCGGCCCATACGACGATGAGGATCAAACAGCGTCTCGACGACTTTCGCGTGCGCGAACTGCTCGCGGAGAACTTTCTCCAGGAGCGCGGCGAGTACCGCGTCTACCGCGTCACCAAGCGCAAGCTGACCTCGCTCGAGGCGGCCAAGGAACTCGCTCACGCAGCGGGGGTTCCGCCGGCCGAAGTCGCCATGGCCGGTCTCAAGGATCGTCAGGGCGTCACCATCCAGTTCATGTCG
>JAYUUV010000017.1:0-25247 GCA_043754695.1 Planctomycetota bacterium | reverse complement strand
TCGAAGTCAAGGAAACGCGCTCGTACGGCTGAAGCATCAAGAAGAAGTGATCTCCCGTGCGGAGATCAGTGAACGAGTTGGTGAATCGAGCTGTCTTTGGAACGCTGCTGTGCGCGCTCGCTGCGTGCAGCAGCGACGCTGAAGTTCCGGCGCCGGTCGAGATCGTGGATCTCGCCGGCCTCGAGGCGCGCATCGCCGGTCACAACGGCCGGCCGCTGCTGCTCAACTTCTGGGCGATGTGGTGACCGAGCTGTGTCGCTGAATTGCCGGACCTCGTGCAGGTCGCGCGCGAATCGAAAGACGTTGATGTGCTGTTGGTCAGCTTCGATCTGCAATTGCCCAGGGCTGATCGGTCGACTGTCAGCGCGCGTGTCCAGAAATTCGTCGAGGAGCGCAAGTGGGGGTTGTCCTCCGTCGTCATCGATCCCGCGGCGATCGAGGCGCTGAACGAGCGCTTCGACCTGCCGGGGGGGATCCCCGTGACGCTGGCCTTCGACAAATTCGGGCGGCTCGTCGATCGCGAGGACTGCGCTTGCGAGAAGGCGCGCTTCGCACAGCTCGCGGCGCACGCGAGGTAGGCGGGAAAGGCGACCGCCCGGCGCGCGTCGGTGAAGACGCGTCCGGGCGGTCTGCGAATCGCCTCGGGCCAAAACCCCGTCCCTTGGGCTTCAGTCTTCGGCGAGAGGGGTCTCCGGGAGCAGCACCACGTCGAGGAGGAGACCTCGGCCTGGCGGTGAGATCCGACGGCAAGCCAGGAGAGTGTCCCGCCGTCGAGCCGCACCTGCTGCTTCAGGTGATCGCGTGCTTGCGCGCGCGACACCGTATCTAGTCCGACGCGGACGGGCGGTTGCTCGACTTTCGAAAAGAAATCTGCACGAAAGGGACGCCGCGCATGCATGAACACGCCGTACTTTGTAAGAGAAAGGTCTGCTACGGTCGGCGCCGTCGCGCACAGCTACAACACGGCGCCCAGACCGTTAGTGTTCCCATCCATGTCGCCCACGTTTTTACGCACGAAGGCCTTCGTCCTGATCCTGATGTCCCTGACGGGCGGTTGCCGATCTTCCGGCAGCGCCGGCAGCAGCGCCAACTCTTCAGCGCCGGAGCGCCGCGGCGAGCCCCTGCAGCTCAAACGTCTGCAGATAGGCAGCGTGTACGGAATCGGAAGCCGCTTCGAGTCCGACGAACTCAAGTTCGTCGTCGATGGATTCGGCGCAGGGCTCGGCAATGCCGAAGTCGGGCACGTCGCCGAGGCGAGCGCGCAGAAACCGCAGAAGACTGCCGTGGCGAAGACGCTGCTGCTCTCGCACGCGACGCTGCGCTGCAGCGCCCAGAAGATCAGTCATCTCGAGTTCGATTTCATCGACAACGGCGGGCCGGTGGCGCTGGAAATCGCGGGCGAAACGCGTCGCGTGGCGAATTTCATCGAACTCGACGGCCTGCGTTTCAAAGCTGCCCAAGTTGCCGTGACCGAGTCCAATACCGCAGGAG
This sequence comes from Planctomycetota bacterium, assembly GCA_043754695.1. Classification (GTDB taxonomy): domain Bacteria; phylum Planctomycetota; class UBA1135; order UBA1135; genus JADJQU01. The sequence continues at coordinate 23,756 of JAYUUV010000017.1, read as the reverse complement.
TCCGCCACGGCCGAGTCGTCGTGAGCGGAGCGCTGTCCAAGTTCGCAATTTCCGGCGCCGACCTCGAACTTTTGGACGTGCGCCTCGAGCGCACGGACTGAGCGCGCTCAGACGCTCGGTTCGGCGAGCAACTCGGACACGCGCGCCAGGGCGCGATGCAAGAGCACGCGCACGGCGCCCTCGCTCTTGTTCATGCGTTCGCCGATCTCGGCCCGCGAAAGTCCCATCACGTGGGCCAGGGTGATCACCTCGCGCTGTTCGTCGGACAGCAGAGCGAAAGCGCCTTCGACACGCTCCACTTCCTCGCGCACCATCATCTGGCGGCTGGGCGTCGAGAAACTTTGGTGGAAGTCAAAGACCTGGCTGGCCGCCGACTCCACGCTGCCGGGAGCGAATTGGTCAGCCTGGCCCCGGTCGCGCTTTTGCGCCCGGTAGAAGTCGATCCGGCTTGAGATCTTGCGCAGGGCGGTCGTGTACAGCCACTGTTTGAAGGCGACCTCGCTGGGGTGGCGGAAGCGGTCGGCGTGCAGCAGCACCTCGCGGCAGACCGACTGAACGATGTCGGACGAGGACTCCTTCTCGCGCAGCGGCTTGCCAGCGCGCTTTTTCACGAAGGCCTCCAGCTCGGGCAGGTACAGCTCCAACAACCGATCGAGGGCCGCGCGTTCGCCGCGCGCCGCTCTCTCCGTCAGTTGTGGGATATCGGGCTCGCTCGGCTGCACCATGGGAGGCTCAGCTCCGCTTGGATCCTATCACCAGCGCAGCAGCGGGGTCGGGCGGCCCTGCTTCTCCAGTAACGCGTGGGCCCGGATTCCCATGTGGGCGGGGATGCCGGCGAATGCCGGTGCCCGATTTCCGCTCAGCGGGATGCGGATCATGTTTCAGCTGCCCTCGAGAACGGCCTTCCTGACCCCTTGCGCGGCGGTGTCAGCTCTGGCCTTCCCTGAGCTAAGCCCTGGAGCCCACCAGCGCGATTGCAGCGGCCCAGGATGAGACTACAGACGGCAGACCCGGGACGATCGAGGAGCCGACGAGTCCTGCCCGCGCGATTGCCGCTGTTCAGCGAAGGCGCCGAACGCGAACGGAAGAGGCTCGGTCGTTGAAGCCCAAAAGTTCCAATTCATGCAGGCCGGGGCCGAGCACCAGGGCAACGCCGTTTGCCTGGGGTTCATCGAAGAGCACGAGCTCGAAGCCCTGCGCAACCCAGGCAGTGCTGGCTTGATCGTCGAGGAACTCTAGCCAAGGCGGCGGCAACGAACGCCGCGCATGCGATGTAAGCCAGGCGCGCCATGCGTGAAGAGTACCGAGTCGGGTGCTCGACCAAGGACTCCGCTGCGCGGGACTCGCTACGGTCCTACCGTGAATTCCACTGCATCCGACAGCGTCGAATTGTTCGGCGCGGGGAAACCGCTGTCGGGTCCCCACCATTGGGCGTCGATCACCACTCCTGGAACCAACAGATAGCCGGCCGGAGTACCGCCAAGTCCGCTCGCTGCGAACGCGTTCATGTCGAGCGAGTAGACGCCCGAGCAATCTCGCGGCGGCGGGTTGCCACCCGAGTCGACCGAGATCGAGCGCCGCAAACGCGTATTGACGCAGCGCAGTCCGGCTTGGAACGGGACAGCAGCTCGACCGGCATTGGTGTAGATCAGCAGACCGGGCCGGTGGCTGATGACGTTGTTGCAGGTGATCGTGAAGCCGGAGCCCGCCGATGCGCTGGGCGTGCCACTGGAGCCGATCGCCGGTGTGCAACCCAGCGAGTTCATTTTCGCGGTGCAGTACGTCGCCGGCGGCGGCGCGAGGCGCTCGATCTGGAATCCATTGAGGTTGCCGAATCCGGTGTGCGTGGTAGCCAAGAATTCGATGTTGCCGTTCGCGGCCAATTGCACCGTGTCCTGGACGTGCGTCTGACCTAGCACGTAACCCGTGAAGCCCGGAGAATTGCCGCACGTCATCGTTCCGTTCGCTCCGCCGGTCAACAGCACGTCAGTGACGTACGAGCGAGTGTCAGGTGCCCAGGCGTAGACCGTGACCTTGTACGTGCCCGCCGGCATCGGTCCGATGGTCCAGCGCGCCGCCCCGCCGACGAAACCAAGATCTTGGAGGTCGTCCATCAGTTTCTCGTCGTCGCTGCCCGCGGGCGTGCCGGTGTTGTTGAATTCGTAGTTGAGGTTTGGGCCCACGTGAGTCGCGCTGATCGCGGTCGGCGTGCCATGGATGTCGGTCAATAGCGCGCTCGGATCCGCGGCGCTGCGCGCATTCCAGAATCCCGCCTGGCTGGTCGCGGCGGAAAAAGTCGCCGCGGGAGTCGGGAAGGCCACGTTGGCGCCGATGTCGACATTGAACGAGGGCACCTGGGCCAGACACGTACTGCTGAGGGCAAGCGCCGCGAGGGCGCACGGAAAACGCATTGAAAGCATGGGAACTCTCCAGGGAAGATTCGCGGGGTCAGAGCACTCGCCGCCTGAGCCAAGCAGTTCGATTCGCTGCAATTTCAATGGCCGCGATCGGGAAGGCGCGACGGCCGGCCGAGCGTATCGCACGGTGGAGAAAGTGGATAGGGACGAAGCCTGGCACGCGAACTGCCGGGCGTTTGGGGGCCCCGGGAAGTGCCTGCACTCATTCGCGAGATCCAAAAGACCGCCAACTCAGGTACCCGACTCGCTACGCTTCGGCGATGAGTTCGAACGACTACGTCCTCGGCACGCAAGCCGATGAGTTCGCGCGCTTGGAGTTTCAGCACAAGGTCTGGACCGCGCAGGCGTTTGCCCTGTGGCAGCGTGCCGGATTGCGCATGGGGCACGTCGTGCTCGACCTTGGCTGCGGTCCGGGTTTCACTTCGCTCGATCTCGCGCACGTCGTCGGGCCCACGGGCAAAGTGATCGCGCGCGATCAGAGCGCTTCGTTCCTGCAGTTTCTAGCCGCTGAACGCACGCGGCGCGGTCTGGTGCAGATCGAGCCGAGCGAGGGGACCGCGGAATCGCTGTCACTGGCTAAGTCGAGCCTCGACGCCGTCTACTCGCGCTGGCTGTTCTGCTGGCTCGCCGATCCTGGCGCGGTGCTGACGCGCGTCGCAAGTTTTCTGCGGCCCGGCGGAGTGATCGTGTTGCAGGAGTACCTGGACTGGGGCGCGATGAAACACGTGCCGCGCGATCCCAAGTTCGATGCGCTCGTCGCGGCTTGCCTGCGCAGCTGGCTCCAGGCCAAGGCGCGCATGGACATCGCCGAGGACATGCCCGCGCTCGCGGCGAAGGCCGGCTTGACGCTCGAATATTTCCAGCCGATCGCGCGCGCAGGAAAGCCGGGTTCGCTCGAATGGAACTGGCTCGAGACCTTTTTCGAAACCTTCTTGCCCAAGGTCGTCGAGCACGGCCAGCTCAGCCCAGAGGAAATGCGCGCAGGCTTGCCGCTGGTCCGTTCGCGTGGCGCGGGCGACATCCGCCTGTGCATCACGCCCACGATGTGCGACATCGTCTTGCGCAAGCCTTGAATCAATAACCCAGCGACTTGAGCTGGTCCGCCATCTTCGCGTCGATCGAAATCTTGCCCGGAATCAACATCGGCGTGGCCTGGGCCAGATCGCGCAGCCGCTTTTGCCAATCGAGCTTTTGTTTGCCGGCCTTCGGGAAAATGTCGCGCAGTTCGCCGGGATCCGCGTTGAGGTCGTACATCCGGAACGTTTCGGCGGCCACGTCGTAGACGAGTTTCGTGCGCTGATCGCGCAGCGCGAACAGCGTGCGCGGCGCCTCGGGCTGGAAGGTTTGCGCGAGCAAGGTGCGCTGGCCCTTGGCCAGCAGCGACGAGCCCTCCGTATCCGGCAGCGGCACAAGTCCCAGCGCGTCAAGGATCGTCGGCGCCACGTCGATCAGGCGCACGAGGTCGCGTTGCGAGTGCTCGAGCCAGCGCCTGCCGTCATGGCCCTTGGGCAACTTGATCATCAGCGGCACGTGCAGCATCTCGTCGTGCAGATTGACCACGTGCCCGACGACCCCGTGTTCGCCGAGCGCTTCGCCGTGGTCCGAAGTGAACACGATCAAGCTCGAATCGTAGAGTTTGCGCTTCTTCAACATCGCGATCAGGTTGCCGAAGGCGACGTCGGAGGCTTCGGCTTCGCGCCGATAGCGCCCGGGCAGTTCTTCCATGGACGGCACGTCGTGCAGCCACAACTCCATGTGCGCGACTTGCGTCTTGCCCGTGTCGTTCAGCACGCCGGCGCAAAAGTCCTTGGCTTGATTCAGCAGCGCGCCGACTTCGAATTGGATCGGCAGTTGCTTGCCGCCTGCGTCGAACGTCAGCGAGCGCACTTTGAAATCGTTAGCTGAATGGATCGCCAGTCGATTGATCCCCGGCACGAGTGTCAGATCGTGCCTGCGCATGGCCCATTCCGACGTCGTCACCGATTCGAGTTGTTTTCCGTTCCAGTCGATCTCGGCATTGCACTGCACCAGCCCGTGCGATTCGTACGGCTCATGCGGCTCCGCGTAGTGCGCGAAAACGAAGAACGGCGCGCGGCTCTGCAGCGAATCGAGGATCGAATTCAAGTCGCGATTGGTGTCGGTCGCGTTCGAGATCGAGCCTGAACCGCGATCGAAGTACTCGAAGCCGCGATCGACGCCCTGGTTGAGGCCGAGCGGCCACAGCGTGGCGAGACTGACCGCGGCCTGGCTCACGTAACCCTGCTTCTTCAGCCATTCCGACAGCAGGGGCAGCTCTTGCGCGACCGCCTGGCCATTGTTCGTCACGCCCGTGTGCGTCGGTGTGCGCGCGCTGAACAAGGCCGTGTGGGCGGGCAAGGTCATCGGCGCAGGCGACCAGGCTGAGCTGAAGGTGACGGCCTCTTTCTCGAAGGCGAAAAGGTTCGGCATGTCGGCCTTCTTCGCCGCCGGGTCGCAGTAGTCGGCCCGCAGCGTATCGACGACCACCAGGATGATGTTGACCGCCGGCTTGGATTGCGGCGTTGGCTGGTCGCTGCAGGCAGCGGTCCACAGCGCGAGAACTCCGGCCAGGATCGTGGGGGCGCGCGGATGGAACATGGAACCTTTGGACATTACCCTGTCGCAGCCAAGTTCGCACCGCACCAGGCCCGGGTGGGCCAGAGGGGTTGAGATGGAAAATCGAGTTCGACGCGCACTCGTCAGCGTCTACGACAAGACGGGTCTGGAGAGTTTCGTCCGCCTGCTGGTCCAGCGCGAGATCGAAGTGCTCTCGACCGGTGGCACGTACAAGGCTTTGCGCGCGGCCGGCATCGCGGTGCGCGAAGTCAGCGAGGTCACCGGCTTTCCCGAGATCATGCACGGCCGCGTGAAAACCCTGCATCCCAACGTGCACGGCGGGATCTTGGCGCGGCGCGATGACCCAAGCCACGTGGGCTCGATGATGGAGCTTGGCATCAGCGCCATCGACCTGGTGGTCGTCAATCTCTATCCCTTCGAAGCCACCGTGGCGAAGCTCGGAGTCTCGCGCGACGAAGCGATCGAGCAGATCGACATCGGCGGGCCTGCCATGGTGCGCTCGGCGGCGAAGAACCACGCCTTCGTCGGCGTGGTCGTCGATCCGGCCGACTATGGCCGCGTGCTCGAGGACCTCGAGCAGAACGACGGCTGCCTGACGGCCAAGCTGCGCCGCAAGCTGGCGCTCAAGGCGTTTTCGCAAACGTCGCGTTACGACGCGGCGATTTCCAGTTGGTTGTTCTCCCAGGAAGTCAGCGAGGGCCTTGCGGAAGATGTATTCCCCGACGTCGGCCTGATTGCCGGCATGAAGATCGGCGCGCTGCGCTACGGCGAGAATCCGCATCAGAACGCGGCGTTTTATCGCCTCGCGGGACACAGCGAACCCAGCGTCGCCGGCGCCGAATTGCTCGGCGGCAAGCAGCTCTCCTACAACAACCTGGTCGATCTCGACGCGGCGCTGGCGCTGGCCAAGGAGTTCGACGCGCCCTTCGTCGCCGTCACCAAGCACAACAATCCCTGCGGCGCGGCGGCGGCGGAAACGATCGCTCAGGCGCTCGAAAAGGCCTGGGCCGGCGATCCGATTTCGGCCTATGGTTCGGTGCTCGCGTTCACGCGGCCGCTGGATCTGGCCAGTGCGGAGTTCTTGGTCAGCGGCAACCGTTTCGTCGAAGCCATCGTTGCGCCGAGCTTCGATGCGGACGCGCTTATGTTGCTCACGCAGAAGCCGAAGTGGGGCAAGAGCGTGCGCCTTTTGGCCTGCGGTCCGTTCGGGCCGGCCTCGCGGAGCGCAAGCAGTCTCGAATGGAAGCAACTCGTCGGCGGCTTCCTGATGCAGACGCGCGACCTCAAGGCCGAGACCGTCGAGGACTGCAAGGTCGTGACGCGCACGCTGCCGACGCGCGAGCAATTGGACTCGCTCCTATTCGCCAATCGCGTCGCCAAACACGTCAAGTCCAATGCGATCGTGCTCGCCACAGGCCGCGAAGTCCTCGGCGTCGGCGCGGGCCAAATGAGTCGCGTCGATGCGGTGCGGCTTTCCGTGCACAAGGCCGCTGAGCGCGTCAAAGGTTCGGCGCTGGCCTCCGACGCCTTCTTCCCTTTCCCCGACGGAGTCGAAGCCGCGATCGCGGCCGGCGTCGGGTCGATCCTCCAGCCCGGAGGCTCTGTTCGCGACGCCGAAGTGATCGCGGCTTGCGATCGGCTCGGCGTTCCCATGGTTTTCACTTCCGCGCGCCACTTCCGGCATTGATCGAAAAAACTGTCATGCAAAAACTCTCGTTGGTCCTGCTGCTCACCACGCTCGTGTTCTTCTCGGCCTGCAAATCGGCACCCCAGGATGCGCCGCGCACGCTCGTCACGCTGGTGCCCGTCGAGAACGAGGGCATGCACGAGCGCAATGTCGAGCTCGCCAAGAGCGCGAAGGCCAACCCCGGCGCGCAACTCGTTTTCCTCGGCGACTCGATCACGCAGGGCTGGGAGGGGGAGGGGCTCGCAACGTGGAAGTCGTCGTTCGGCACTTTTGCGCCGATCAACCTCGGCGTCAGCGGCGATCGCACTGAACATGTGCTCTGGCGTCTCGCTCAGGGCGCCTACGATCAGCTGCAGCCCAAGCTGATCGTGATCATGATCGGCACGAACAACACCGGCCACAGGATGGATCCGCCCGCCGATATCGCCGCGGGTGTCCAAGAGATTCTCGCGCAATTGAAGAAGCGCTTTCCCAAAGCGAAGCTCGCCCTGCTCGCGATTTTCCCGCGCGGCGAAACGCCCGAGGATCCGATGCGCGTGAACAACAGCGCGGTCAACGCCATGCTCGTTGGAATCGCGAAACAAGCCGGCGCCGAGTGGATGGACCTTTCGCGCGCCTTCGTCGATGCGAACGGCGTGCTCTCGAAAACCCTGATGCCCGACCTCTTGCACCCCAACACCCGCGGCTACGAAGTCTGGGCCAACTCGATCCGCGACCCGCTGATCCGCTGGATGCAGTAGCGAATCGGACAGTACGGTGCCTGGCACCGTTGTCCTATTCGCGTCAGTGACTCAGGTCACCTGCAGCTATCGGAGCGGGTTCGCCGGCGCCGGCCTGCAGCGTCAGCGCGAGCTCGGCGCCGCCCGTGGCGTTGAACCACTCGACGCGGATCGTGTGCCAGCCTTTGGCGAGCGCATCGCTCCCGGCGAGTTCGACCGAGCCGTGCAGGCCGTCGTTGTCGATGAGCAGATCACCGTCCACCCAAAGCCGGGATCCGTCGTCGGAAGTCAGCCGGAAGGTGTACATGTCGTCCTGTTGCACGCGCAGCGCGCCGAGGAATGCGTAGGCGACATGCTCCTCGCGCGGCCCCTTCGGAAGGCCGATTTCAGCCGCGATTTCATTGGCGACGGGTTGCAGGCCGCGAAAATCCGGCAACTTTTCGAAGTCGCCGACCCAGCGCATGCGCGTCAATCCGCTTCCGCTCGGCTTGAAGCCAAGGGACTCGCGCGGCGCAACTTTCGTGAGCACGAGCGAACTGGTCGCGCTCACCGCGCGGCCCTCGAAAAATGCGCGCGCCTTCAGCGTGCAGGACCTCGAGACCACGAGCGCATCGCTCGCGAGCAACGAATTCACGCTCGGTTCGCTGCCGTCGAGCGTGTAACGAGCTTCGACTTGCGCCGAACTCGCCGCAATCTGGACACGCGTCGATTCGAGGAAGCGCGGCATCTTCGTCGAGATCACCGGCGCGCTGAACACGATCGGCGAGCCCTGGATTTCGACGGCGACAACGCTGGCGATCGGATCGGGTCGTTTCGAGCCGAGCTGCAGCGAGATGCGCCCGTCCTGCGTCGCGACGCCGACTTTGGTACTCGCATTGGCGAGCAGGCGCGCGCCGATCACCCGATTGCCGAGTCCGTCGATGTTCAATTCTCCGCTCAGCGGCCAATCGAAAACGTGCAGGTACAATGTCGTTTTCGCATTCGCGCCCGTGCCGCTCGTGCGCATCGTGCAGCGGCCCCAGGCCAAACTGTCCAACGGACTCGCCTGCGTACCGTGGATCGCTTCGCCGTTGACCTTCATCCAGCGGCCGATCGCGGCCAATCGCTCGACCGATTCCGGCGGGAAGGTGCCGTCTGATTTCGGCCCGATGTTGAGCAGGAAATTTCCGCCCTTCGACGAGATGTCGCACAGCTTGCGGATCAGATCCTCGTCCGACTTCCAATTCCTGTCCGCCGCGTTGAAACCCCAGTGATCGTTCATTGTCATACAGGTTTCCCAGTCGACGCCGGGCAATCCTTGCGCGGGGATTTCTTGCTCGGGCGTGCCGAAGTCGCCGGCGAACTCGCCCTCCTTGGTCATCCCCGCCATGCCCGAGCGGCCGGTCGAGACACGGTTGTTGACGATCACGTCGGGCTGCAGCGTGCGGCAAAGCTTGTACAACTCCTTGCCGTACTCGTTGGTCCAGGTCGATTCCCACTCGCCGTCGAACCACATCACGCCGATCTTGCCGTAGTTCGTCAAAAGCTCCGTGACTTGGCTCGAAAGGTAGCTGCGATAGCGCGCGAAGTCGGCGCCCGCTGCCGAGCGCAACTCCCAATCGCGGCGCGGCAGATAATCGGGATGGTGCCAGTCCATGATCGAGTGGTACCAGCACATCACCATGCCGTGGCGGCGCACCGCTTCGGAGAGCTCGCGCAGAATGTCGCGCTGAAACGGCGTGGCCATCACGTCGTAGTCGCTGGTCTTCGAATCGAAGAGCGCGAATCCGTCGTGGTGCTTCGAGGTGATCACCACGTACTTCATGCCGGCATCGGCAGCCATCTGCGCCCAGGCCTCGGCGTCGAACCTGGTCGGGTTGAACTCGTCCTTGAACTTTTCGTATTGCTCCACCGGGATGTGCGCGGTCGTCATGATCCACTCGGCGTGACCAGTGTCGTTGTTCCATTTGCCCGCGGGGACGGAATAGAGCCCCCAGTGCAGGAACATCCCAAAGCGCGCATCGCGCCACCAATCCATGCGCTCGGGCGCGACAGCGACAGTCTTGGGCGCAGCTTGCGTGGTCGCTGCTTCCGGTGCGGCCGGTTTGCCTTGGCAGGCGACGAGCAGTCCGAGGAGCGAAAGAGCGAGTGCGTTCTTCATAGGGACAGTCCGTAGGCGCGAACGGCATTCGTGTGCGTGATCGCGCGGAATTCCGTGGGGGAGAGGCGGCGCAGAAAATCGAGGTGAGCGGCGGCGACGGCGCGCGTGTCACCGGCGAGCAGGCAAACGGGGTAATCGGATCCGAAGAGCAACCGCGAGGGCCCGAACGTCTCCAGCGCGATGTCGACGTAGGGCGCGAGATCGGCCGGGGCCCAAGTTTTCCAATCGGCTTCCGTGCACAAGCCGGAGAGCTTGCAGAAGACGTTTTCGCTGCGCGCAAATTCGTGCATCTGGCGATGCCACGGGTCGATTTCGCAAGCCGCGATGCGCGGCTTGGCGAGGTGATCGAGGATGAAGCGCTGGCGGGGGAAGGCGCGGACGAGCGCCAATGCCGCTTCGCGCTGGGGCTCGCGAACGACCAGATCGAAGCACAGGTCGCGCGGCGCGAGGCGCGCAAGACCGAGCCGGAAATCGCCGCGTTCGAGGAACTTCGGATCGGGCTCGTCCTGGATCAGATGCCGGACTCCGACGAAACGCCGATGCGCGTCGAATTCGGACAGTCGCTCGGAAACGTCGCGTGCGCAAAGATCGACCCAACCGACGACGCCAAGCAGTTTCGGATGTCCGGCACACGAATCGAGCAGCCACTGCGTTTCCTCGAGTTCGTGCAACGCTTGCACGGCGATGCAGCCCTCGTCCGGGCCGAAGTTTCCGAACGAAACGGACTCACCGGGCAGGAAGTCGCGCTTCAACATCGGCATCGAGTCGTCGATCCAGCCATGCGACGACGGCGAGTAACGCCAGAAATGCCGATGCGAATCGATCATCCGATGCGATGGCGCTCGACGATCGCGCGCCGAAGTTCGAGGCCGACGCCGGGCTCTTCGGGCAGCGTGTAGTGACCGTCCTTGACGTAGACCGGCTCTTCCCAGATCTCGTTCAGCGATTCGTAGCAATTCTCCACGAGCACGCAGCCCGGTGTCGCCGCCGCCAATTGCACGTGCAACTTCTGCTGCACGTTCGTGTGCGGAATCACCGGCACGCTATAGGCGCTCGCCAGTGCCGCGACTTCCAGCCATTCGTCGATGCCGAGCAACTTGGTCGCATCCGGCTGCACGATGCTGGCCGCGCCGGCCGCGAGGTAGTCGCGGAACGTGAACTTCGTGAACAGGGTCTCGCCGACCGCGACCGGCACCTTGATCGAGCGCGCGAGCTCGGCGTGGCCGGAAATGTCCTCGGGATTCATCGGCTCTTCCAGCCAGGCTACGTCGTATTCGTCGAGCCGCGCGCCCCATTGGCGCGCCGTCGAAAGCGTCCAGGCGCAATTGACGTCGGTCATCACACGCACTTTTCCACCGACAGCCTTGCGCACCGCGGCGACGCGTTCGATGTCCTCGCGCGGATCGGGGCGGCCGAGTTTGATCTTGACCGCGTCGAAACCGCGCGCGACCAGGCGCTGCACGTCGCTGACCAGTTCTGCTTGACTCCAGGTCAACCAACCGCCGTCGGTCGAGTAAGCCTTGACGCTTTCGCGGCACGGACCGAGGTAGCGCCACAGCGGCAGCTCGACTGCCTTGCAGGCCAGGTCCCACAGCGCGAACTCGACCGCGGCGATGCCGACGCGCGCCGCGCCGACGCGGCCGACGAAGTGGTTGGAAAAGAACATGCGCCGCACGAGTTCCTTGCGCAGGCGCGGATCCGCGCCGACCAAGATCGGCGCGTAGTTTTCCGTGACCATGACCTGCGCCGCGCGCAGGCCGGTCGTGTAGCTCCAGTTCATGCCGTGGCCGACTAGCCCTGAGTCCGTGCGCAGCGTGACCTGCATGAACTCGACCGCTTCGACCCGCGACTGCGAATCGGTGATCGTGCGCTGATCGAGCGGCACGCGGAGCAGGCTGGTTTCGACGGAAGTGATCTTGTGGGTCATGGTTGCGGTGCGCGTTTTCCAGATGGTGAGGTGCCGCGAGCGGCGGAGCGATAACACGCCTCGACCACGGCCATGGTCTTCAAGGCATCGGCGACGGCCGTGTGCAGCAGCGGGTCGGAGCCTTCCGCGAAGCGCTGCAGGTTCGACATCGTGCCCGCAAACGCATCCGGAAACCACGAGCCGGACAGGGGAAATTGCTTCCATTTTCCGCGCGCTGCGCACAGCTCGAGCGTGTCGGGCTTGCCGCGCGGGTAGTCGAGGTTGACGCCCATGGTCGCGAGCGCGGCGCCGCGCGTGCCTTCGACCAGGACATGCGAGGACTTGGCCAGGTCGGCGAACTCGTGGCCGTGCGAAGTCAGGATCGTGGCGCGAATCCCGCCCTTGAACGACAGTAGCGCCAGCGTGCGCGTGTCGGCGTAACCCACGAAGCGCGCATCGGGCCGTGCGTCGGCCCAGATTTCCGTGGGTTCGCCAAAGCAGGCGCGCAGCAGATCGATGTAGTGGATCGAGTGGTACAGGATCTCCATGCGCGGAATCCCGCGCAGGAACTTCCATTGGGACCAGGGCGTGAACGTGCGCGTGCGGATCTCCACGTCGACGATTTGCCCGAGGCTCTTGCGCGCGAGTTCGCGCTGCAGCACGAGCATGTTGGGCGCGAAGCGCAGTTGAAAATTCACGGCCGCGACCAGTTTTTTCGCGCGGCAGAGCGCGACGATGCGTTTCGCTTCCGCCAGATCGCGGCCCAGCGGCTTTTGGATCAAGACCGTGGCGCGCGAAGGAAGAACTTGCAGCACCGGCAGGATCTGATCGGCGGGCACGGCGATGTCGAACACGACCTCGGGTGTCGCGCAGGCATCCGCAAGCGACGCGAATACGTTTGGAAGCTTCTGCTCGCGCGCCAGAGTTCGCGCTGCCTTGGCATCGACATCGAACACGCCGGCGATCTCGAACCCGCACTTGCGATAGGCCGGCAAATGCGCCGCGCGCACGATCCCACCCGCGCCGATGAACACGATCGCGCGCGGTGCCTTGGGACCAGGCCAGCTCTGTCGCGGTGTGTCAATCAAGGTGAAAGACCTCGCGCATGTTGGTCCACCACTCGCCGCTCGCGCGATCGGCGCGCGGGATCTGCATCGGCTCCATCAAGTCCCACCACTCGCGCATGCGCGGAGCCTGCGCAAGAGTGCGCATGCGTTCGGCATATTCCGCCGGCGGGCCGACGTATTCGTAGTAGCCGAAAAGCTGGCCGTCGCAGTGGTAGATCGAATAGTTGCGAATGCCGGCAGTTGCGAGCGCGGACCTGATCTCGGGCCAGAGTTCGGCGTGGCGGCGCTCGTATTCGGCGAGGCACTCGCGTTTGAGCCCAAGCACCTGACCAAAGCGCTGGACCATCGGAATCAGCGTGCGCGCACGACCTTCTGACGCGCGCTGCCCAATCCGTCGATGCCGCATTCGACGACGTCGCCTTCGGCGAGGAAGACCGGCGTAGGCATGCCGAGCGCGACACCCGCGGGCGTACCGGTGCTGATCAGATCGCCGGGCAGGAGTGTCATGAATTGACTGAGGTAGCTGACGACCTCGGCCACGCCGAAGGCCATGTTCGAAGTGTTGCCGTCCTGGCGGCGCTTGCCGTTGACCTCGAGCCACAGAGCGAGCTTTTGACAATCTGCGATCTCGTCGCTCGTCGCCAGGAAGGGTCCGACCGGCGCGAACGTGTCGCAGCTCTTGCCCTTGACCCACTGACCGCCGCGCTCGAGTTGGAACGAGCGCTCGGAGTAGTCGTTGTGCAGCACGAAGCCGGCGACGTAAGCCAGCGCGTCCTTCGCGGTCACATGCCGCGCCGTGCGACCGATCACGACACCGAGTTCGACTTCCCAGTCAAGCTTCGCGCCGCCGCGCGGAATCGCCACGTCGTCGTTGGGCCCGCACAGCGCCGTGGTCGACTTGAAGAAGATCACGGGCTCTTTCGGCAACTCCGCACCGGTTTCCTTGGCGTGGTCGCGATAGTTCAAGCCGATGCAGATGATCTTCGATGGCCGCGCGATCGCGGAGCCGAGGCGCTCGGTGGCCGCGAGCCTTTGCGCCTTGGCCTGATTCGTGCTGAGCCACGCGCCGAGGCGCCGCAAACCGTCGCCGGCGAAAAAATTCTCGCCCCAGTCCTCGCCGAAAGCGCTGCAATCGACGCGCGATCCATCGGCCAGCAGGACGGCGGGCTTTTCGCGACCAGGTTGACCTACACGTATCAATTTCATGCTGTTCGTCCGGGTTTGGAGCGCGCCATTCTGCGTCGCGGCGCGAAATCGTTCAAACGACTTTTCGGCGCAGCCGGCAAGCCCGGCGCTACTTCATCAGGACGCCGCCATCGATCGGGAAGGCCTGCCCGGTGATGAACGACGCGGCGTCGCTGCACAGGTAGAGCGCGAGTTGCGCGACCTCTTCGGGTGTGCCCATGCGGCCGACCGGCTGGTACGCCGAAAGCTGCTCGAACATCTCGCGCTCGCGGCCCGGATAATTCTTGGCCAGGAAGCCGTCGACAAATGGCGTGTGGATACGCGCCGGGCAGATGCAGTTGCAGCGAATCTTCTGGGTCACGTAGTCGACCGCGATCGAGCGCGTCATCGACAACACGGCGCCCTTGGTCATCGAGTAGGCGAAACGCGCCTCGATTCCGATCAACGAAGCGATCGAAGCCATGTTCAAGATCACGCCGCCGCCTTGCGCGAGCATCGCCGGCAAGGCCGCTTGCGCGCACAGGAACACGCCCTTGGTGTTGACGCGATGCAGGCGGTCGAAGTCCGCTTCGGCCGTGGTCGCAAGCGTGCCGACGTGCGCGATGCCGGCGTTGTTGACCAGAATGTCGAGCGTCAGAAATTTCTCTCGCGCGAGCTGGAATGCGCTCGCCACACTCGCACTGTCGCCGACATCGCAGGCGATCGCTTCGGCGCTGCCGCCGCTGGCGCGGATGCCCTGCGCGGTGGCGCGCGCGGCGTCGAGATTGACATCCAGCGCAGCGATCCGCGCACCTTGTTTCGCGAACAACGTTGCGATGCTGGCTCCGATGCCGGAGCCCGCGCCCGTGACGATCGCAGTCTTGCCGTCGAGTCGGAACATGCTTGCCTCAGTTGTCGAGAAGGAAGACGGTCACAGCCGCCGGGCCGTGCACGCCGAGAGTCAGATCGTTTTCGATGTCGCTGGTGCGACTGGGGCCGGTGATGAACAGCGCCGACGATGGCGGAGTGCCGCGCGCCCCGAGTACGTCGAGCGCGGCCGCGAGATCGGCGACGATCGAGTCCGCGGTCAGGATCGCGACGTGCGAGCGCGGCAGGAGCGTGACCGAACGCGGCCGCTGCGCGCCGACCAGGAAAAGCATCGACCCGCTGGAAGCGACGCCCAGATCGGCGATCGAAAGGCCGATGTCCGCAGCCGCGGCCAGCGCGCGAAATTTCGCGGCGCAGCCTTCGTCGCCGCGTTCCCAGCAGGAAACGTCGAGTTCGCGCCACAATCGATCGAAGCCGAAGCGTTCGAAGTTGCTCTTGCCGAAACCGACCAGCTTGCGGCCGCCCGTGGAATGCACGAATTCCATGAGCCCGAGCTCCAGCGCGGAATTCGAGCGTACGACGTGCACAGCGCCGCCGACTTTGGCGAGTTCCAAGGAGAATTGAGCGAGCAATTCCGCGCGCGTGGCGAGCGGCGCGCGGCGCGCAGCCACATTCGCGGCCGGCGACTGCGACGGCGCGGGCGCGCGCGCGCGGCCCAGGCGCGTGCTCACGCGAGCCATGAACGTTTCGCGCTTCACGATTTCACCTCGCGCTCCAATTCGGGCCACAATTCGCGGAAGGCGCGGCGCGGCGGCGGCGGCAGGCGCCGGGTGCCGAGCCAGTTTTTCACCACAGGAAGCCTGCGCGCCAGAAAGTTCATGCGCGAGCCGTCGAAGATCGTCCAGCGCTGCAGCACGCGTGCCACGCGCCCCGCGCGTGCGAAGGCGGCCGGCGACGAGAGCACGCTCGCGGAGAATTCCATCATCAAACGTTCCGTGCGCGACTTGCGTCCCGGCCGCGCATTGCGCTCGCGCAGCTTCACGAGCATGTCGTGGATCGGGATCTTGACCGGACAGGCTTCATGGCAGGCACCACACAGGCTCGAAGCGTCGGCGAGTTCCGTGGCGAGCTCCTGCTCGGGCTGAAACAGCGGCGAAAGCACCGCGCCGATCGGACCGGGATACACCGAGCCATACGCGTGCCCACCGATCTGGCGATAGACCGGGCAGACGTTCAAGCACGCGCCGCAACGGATGCAGTGCAAGATCGCCTGGAAATCCGGATCGCCAAGTTGATCGGAGCGGCCGTTGTCGACGATCACCACGTGCAATTCGTCGGGCCCATCGGCCTCGTTTGCGCGCCGCGGACCGCTGATCACATTCAAGTACGTGGTCAACTTCTGTCCCGTCGCGCTGCGCGGCAGAAGTTCGGCCATCACCGCCAGGTCGGCGAAGCTCGGCACGATGCGCTCCATGCCCATCAGGACAATGTGCGTGCGCGGCAGCGTCGTGACCAGGCGGCCGTTGCCCTCGTTGGTGAACATCGTGATCGAACCCGTATCCGCGATCGCGAAATTGCAGCCGGAAATGCCGATGTCGGCTTCGAGGAAGCGCTGGCGCAGCGTCTTGCGCGCATAACCCGCCAGTGTGGCCGTGTCCTCGGCGAGCTCCGCGCCGGCGTGGCGCTCGAACAGCGCGCGAATCTCGCCGCGCGACTTGTGGATGCAGGGCAGGATGATGTGCGCCGGCGCTTCGTGCGCCAGCTGGACGATCCATTCGCCAAGATCGGTCTCCAGGGCTTCGATGCCCGCGGCTTCGAAGTGAGTGTTCAGCTCGATTTCTTCGCTGACCATCGACTTCGACTTCACCGCGAGTTTCGCCTGGCGTTGCGTGGCGATGCGCACGCAGATTGCGCTCGCTTCGGCGGCGTCGGCGGCAAAATGCACCTGACCGCCGGCGCGTTCGAGGTTCTCCGTGAATTGCTCGAGGTAGCGATCGAGGTTCGCGATCGTGTGCGCGCGAATCACACGGCCGCGCTCGCGCCAGGTTTCGAAGTCGCCCAGTGCCGCCGAGCCCGCGGCCTTTCCATTGCGCAGGCGATCGACCGTGAAGCGCACGGCTTTGCGCAAGAACTGATTCTCGAGTGCGAGGTCGGCGCGCTCGGCGAAATCCAGATCAGTGCTGTGCATGTCCGCTGTCCAGGACCTGGGCCAGGTGCATGGCTTCGATCTTCGATCCGTTCGCGCGCATGTGACCCGCGACATTCATCAGGCAGCCAAGATCGGTGCCGACGAGCAAGTCGGCGCCCGTCGCGCTGACGTGTGAAGCTTTTTCGCTGGTCATCGCCGCGGAAACCGCCGGGAGTTTCACGCAGAACAGACCGCCGAAGCCGCAGCAGTCCTGCGAATTCGCCAGCGGCCGCAATTCGAGGCCGCGGACCTTGCTCAGCAAACGCAACGGTTCGCTACCGACACCCAACAGGCGCGTGCCGTGGCAGGAGGGGTGATAGACCGCCGTGCGCTCGAGTTTCGCGCCGACGTCCTCGACACCCAGGACGTTGACCAGGAACTGCGAGAACTCCGACGTGCGGCCCGCCAGGCTCTGCGCGCGGGCCAGTTCTTCCGCGTCCTGCGCAAAAAGTGTCGGATAGGAATGGTGCAGCATCGCCGCGCAGGAACCCGAGGGCGTCACCACGTGATCGTCGCCGTCGAAGGCGTCGAGCAGCGAACGCGCCACGCGCCGCGCCTCGGGCGCGAATCCGGCGTTGTGGTGCGGCTGGCCGCAGCAACTCTGCTGCTGGTTGAAACGCACCTCGCAGCCGAGGCGCCGCAGCACGCGGACCATGCTGACGCCGACTTCGGGAAAGACCTGGTCGGCCAGACAAGTGATGAACAGCGATACACGCACGGCGCGCGTTGTTATAGCATTCGCCTCCACGCGCGCGCGCTCCTGCGCCGCGATCGTGCTCCATCCATTTCAACCATGATGAAGGTTCTCGCGCTCGGCGGTCTGGTCGTCCTCGCAACGTGCACGGCTGCCTGCGGCGACAAGGCGCCGGCCAAAGCGCGCGTTTTCAAGATCGCGGTGATTCCCAAGGGCACGGCCCACGAATTCTGGAAGGCGGTCGAATCCGGGGCACGCAAGGCCGATGCGGAGTTCGCCGACCTCGAAATCGTTTGGAAGGGGCCCTCGGGCGAAGGTGATGCCGCGGCGCAGATCGCGCTGGTCGAGTCGTTCCTTGCCGACGGCGTCGACGGGGTGTGCCTCGCGCCGCTCGATGCGCGTGCGCTGGAGAAACCCGTGCGCGCGGCGGCGGCGGCGAAGATTCCGGTCGTGATTTTCGATTCGGGGCTCGCCTCCGCGGATGCGCCGATCGCGAGCTTTGTCGCCACGGACAATTACAAAGGTGGCGAGATGGCCGGCGAGGAACTGGCCAGCGCCTTGAAAGGCGAGGGCAAGGTCCTTTTGTTGCGCTATGTGCTCGGCTCGGAATCGACGGAGCAGCGCGAGAAGGGTTTTCTCGATGCGATCGCGAAGCATCCCAAGCTCGTCGTCGTCTCGAGCGACAAGCATGCGGGCCCGACGGAAGGGGACGCGGTCGCGGCGTCGGAGACCTTGCTTTCGAACTTTGGCGAAGGCCTCAACGGCGCGTTTTGTTCTAACGAATCCGCGACCTCGGGGTTCTTGACGGCGTTGTCGCGCGACAGCCGCAAACTTGCCGGCAAGGTGACTGTGATCGGCTTCGACAGCAGCGCCAAGATCGATGCTGCGCTGGCCAACCTGTCGCTGCATGCGACCGTGGTGCAGGATCCCGTTCGCATGGGCTACCTCGCGGTTACTGCGATGCACACGCTCTTGACCGGCGGCAAGCCCGAGCGGCGCATCGACACCGGCGAGCGTTTGGTACGGTCGTTGGATCTGAAGAAGATCGAACGAGAAGCTCCAGTGAAAGACTTGGGGTATGTGGGGAAAACGAAGAAGGAATAGCGCCTGAATCCTTCGATGTCCGCGCCGCTGTTCCGCATGACGCGAGTCTCGAAGAGCTTTGGCGCCACGCGCGCGCTCGTCGATATCTCGTTCGAAGTTAGGCCGGGAGAAGTACGCGCGCTCGTCGGCGAGAACGGCGCGGGAAAATCGACGCTTCTCGGTATTCTCGCGGGCGTTCACGCCGCGGATTCCGGATTCATGGAAGTCGACGGGGCGCCTTTTCATCCGCGCGGCCCGGCGCAGGCCCGGCGCGCCGGCGTCGCGATGATCCACCAGGAGCTTGCGATCGCGCCCGACCTGACGATTGCGGAGAACATTTCACTGGGCGCGGAACCGACGCACGGTGGAATCGTTGATCGCCGCGTTGCGCGCGAACGCGCGAAGAGCGCACTAGCGCGCTTGACCTCCGCCTCGATCGACGTCGACCGGCCGGCGCGCGAATTTTCACTCTCGACGCTGCAACTCGTCGAAATCGCGCGCGCCCTTGCCAGCGAAGCGCGCGTAATCGTGCTCGACGAACCGACCAGTTCGCTCGGCAAAGCCGACGCCGCGCGCCTGTACGTCGTGATCCGCGAACTTGCTGCGCGCGGGCTTGGCATTGTCGTCGTCACGCACTTCCTCGAAGAGCTGGCCCAGTTCGCTGACACCTACACCGTGCTGCGCGACGGCGCGATGGTTGCCGAGGGCTCGATGGCCGACGTCACGGTCGACGATCTGGTCGCGGCCATGGTCGGCCGTCCGCTCGAGGCGATGTTTCCGCACGTACCGCATACCGCCGGCGAAGTCTTGCTGCGCGCGGAGCATCTGTGCGGCGTGCGCGCGCCCGATGACGTGACGCTCGAAATTCGTCGCGGAGAAATCCTCGGACTGGCCGGGCTCGTGGGCGCGGGCCGCAGTGAATTCCTGCGCTGCCTCTACGGCCTGGATGCCGTGCGCTCAGGCGCGGTCAAGTTGGGAGGTTCGCTTCTGCCGCCGTCGAATCCGCGCGCTTCGATCCGCGGCGCGATCGGATTCTTGAGCGAGGACCGCAAGGGCGAAGGGCTCGCCACGCGCCAATCGATCGAGGACAACCTGACGCTTTCGCGCCTGGAACCTTATTCGCGCGCGGGCTGGCTCTCGCTCGGTCGCCGGCGCGCGGCGGTCAGCGAACGACTGAAACGCATGCGCTGCAAACCCGACGATCCGCGGGCCGTGGTCGCGACGCTCTCGGGCGGCAATCAACAGAAGGTCGCTTTCGCGCGTCTGCTGCATCAGGATGCCGACGTGCTGCTGCTCGACGAACCCACGCGCGGCATTGACGTGGCGACTAAAAGCGAGATGTACCAGGCCATCGGCGAACTCGCGGCCCGCGGCAAGGCGATCGTGCTGGCGAGCTCGCATTTTCCCGAGCTTTTGCACGTCTGCGATTTCATCGCCGTATTCCAGCGCGGCCGATTGTGCGCCATGCGCCCGGCCGCGGAGTGGACCGAAGCCACGTTGTTGCGCACCGCGAGCGGAGTCGGCTCGTGAGCATTCGTGGCGACCGGACCCGCGCGTTTTTGACAGCTCTCGCGCCGTTCCTCGGCCTGATCTCGATCCTGGTGCTCAGCGGACTCTACGGCCATTTCTTCAAACCCGAGGCGACGTTCTTCTCGGGCTATCGCCTGGCGCTGATCGCCAAGCAGACCTCGATCATCGGCATCGGCGCGCTGGGCATGACCGCGGTGGTGGCCGCCGGCGGAATCGATCTTTCGGTGGGCGCGCTGCTGGCGCTGACCAGCGTGACTTTGGCGCAGGCGCTCGCGGCGGGTTGGAATCCGTTGCTCGCACTTTGCGCGACGATCGCCGTGGGCGTGGCGGCCGGCGCGCTCAACGGTTTGCTCGTCACCAGCCTGCGGCTCGTTCCGTTCATTGTCACGCTCGGCACGATGCTGGCCTATCGCGGCTTGGCCGAGACGATCGCCGACGAACACAAGATCGCAGCCAGCGCGCCGGACTGGCTCGCCACGCTCTTGGACCCGCCCGCGGCCGACAGTCTGCGAATGCTGCCGAGCGGTGTGTGGATGATCGTGCTGCTGGCCATCGTGCTGGCGCTCGTCTTGCAGCGCACGGTCTTCGGAAGGCACGTGTTCGCGATCGGTTCCAGCGAACCGACGGCGCGTTTGTGCGGCGTCGCGGTCGAGCGGCGCAAGATCGAGGTCTACGCGCTGTGCGGGTTTTTCATGGCGCTCGCCGGCGTACTCGAATTCGACAACCTCAACGGCCAGGGCAGTCCGACCAGCGGCTACGGCGCTGAGTTGAACATCATCGCCGCGGTCGTGATCGGCGGCGGTTCCTTGAGCGGCGGTCGCGGCAGTGTGCTCGGCAGTCTCGTCGGAGCCTTGATGATCACGACCCTTGGCGCAGGCTGCGCCTTCGCGGAAATTTCCGAGCCCGTCCAGAAAATCGTCACAGGCGCCATCATCGTCGCGGCCGTCGCGCTTGATCGCACGCGCCAGGAGCGCAATCGCTGACATGTCATTCGCAGGCAACCAGACCACTCCCTACTTCCTGATCGACGCTTTTGCCGAGCGGCCCTTCGAAGGCAATCCGGCCGCGGTCTGCCTATTGGGCGAACCGGCGGACGAGAAGTGGATGCAACTCGTCGCGCGCGAGATGAACCTCTCCGAGACCGCCTTCGTTTCGCCGCGCAAATCGGGCTTCGATCTGCGCTGGTTCACGCCTGCGGTCGAGGTCGATCTGTGCGGACATGCGACGCTGGCAACCGCTCACGCGCTGTGGACCAAGCAATCGCCGATCCGCGACGAAGTGCTGAGCTTTCACACGCGCAGCGGAGAGCTTCGCGCGCGGCGCGAGGGCGATTGGGTCCAGCTCGATTTCCCGTCGAATCCTGCTGCCGGGGTTTCCGCGCCCGACGGTCTTGGCGCCGCGCTGGGCTGCACGCCGCAATGGATCGGCAAGAGCCGCTTCGACTACCTCTGTCTGGTGGACAGCGAAGAAATCGTGCGCGCGCTCACGCCCGACTTCCCGGCGCTCGTGCGCCTAGGCACGCGCGGCGTGATCGTGACGGCGCGCGGCACGGGCCGCTTCGACTTCGTCTCGCGTTTCTTCGCGCCGGGCGCCGGCATCGACGAGGACCCGGTAACCGGCTCGGCGCACTGCAGCTTGGGACCGTTTTGGTCCGAGCGCTTGCACAAGCACGACCTGCTCGCCTGGCAGGCGTCGAAGCGCGGTGGCCTGGTGAAAGTCGGCGTGCGCGGCGAACGGACATTGCTCGGCGGTCGCGCCTTCACCATCGCCGAAGGCACGCTCTTCGCGCGTGCTGTCAGCTGAGGAAGCGCTCGTCGCTCGAAACGCCGTGGCGCAACTCTTCGAGCCGGAACACCAGGCGCGCCTGATTGCGGCGCAATTGCGCGAGCTCGAAGGTCGAGCGCTGCGCTGATTCCGAAGACCCCAACTGGATGGTCGTCGAGGCGAGACCGGTGCGCTTCATGCGGTCGATGTGTTGGAGCAGTTCCGAAAGCTCGTGATCCAAGCGCGCGATTTCTTCCTCGGCTGTCTCCGGCCTGGCGAGCGGGTTCTGCCGCGCGGCCAGGTGCAGTTCGATGCGTTCGACCGCATCCTGCAATCCCGCAAGTGCGTTCATGATCGCCGAGATCCCCTCGACCGCTCGATTGGGCTCGCGTGGCAGGGCCGGCGCAGGCCTCAAGCCGTGACGCATGCGACGGTGACCGCTCAGGCCGCGCGGGGAAAAGCTCTGTCCGCAATCCGGGCAGGCGACCTGTTGTTTGGTGTTTTGCTCCATGCTCGTTTGGATCCAGGCCGGCTATCGACGGATGCACCGCGCTCACTGGAACGCCTGCAGCCTCGCTGTCGAAATATCGGCTAGCGTTTCGCCGCTGCCGTCTGCGCCTCGCCTACGGGCGCCTTCGCTTCCAAAAACGCGTACTCGGTCGTGTCGAGCCAGTCGTACACGACGCTCAGCGGGGTCATTAGGCCCATGTGCGGCACGATCGTCGAGCGCGTCGAACCGTGGGTGTAGATCTTCGAAAAGATTCCGACCAGGTCATGGGACCGTGCGGCGTAGATTCCGCCGCCCGAATTCCCGATGTAGGTCGGCGCGCTGATCATCCAGTACTTCGCACCGTCGATTTCATGGTGCGTCGTCGCGACTTCGCCGACGGTCGGAATCGGATCGTTGCCCAGCGGACAGCCGACCGCGTAGATACCGTCGAAAGTCCTGATCGCCTCGAGTTCGTTGCGTGGCGCCAGTCGCGCGCCGAAGGGCAAAGCCTCCTTGCTGTCGACCAAGAGCAGCGCAAGATCGAGGGGAACATCGCGCACCAAAAGGTGCGCTGTCAAGTTGCGCCAGGTTCCGTCGGGCGCATAGACCTTCACCGGCACCGGTGCATCCGTATCGTCAGGTTTGCCGTAGATGTCGCGCACGACGTGCCAGGCGGTGAGCACGTTGGTCGCATAACCGCCGTCGGCCAGCGGGCGCGATTCGAGCAGCACGCCGCTGCCGACGGTCGAGTCGCCGATCAATTGCACGACCGGCCCGACCAGGTCCCCCCAGAGTTTTTCAGTGTCCGGCGCCGCGAGCGAAGAATCGAGTTTGTTCGCCAGTTCGCGCACGTTGCGATGGACGCGCTGCAGGTCTTCTTGGTCGTTGCGCGTGGCGATCTCGAGATCGCTGCTTTGCGACTCGAGTCGCGCCTGGAGTTCGAACAGCCGGCGTTGGATGAGCGCGGGCGACAGCTCGCTCCAGTTCGATTCCCACTGCGCAAGAGCGCTGCTCTGTTCTTCGAGTGCGGCGCGTTGTTCGAGCAGCTGTTCCTGCAGTCGATTCATTTCCTGCTGGTCGGAGCGCGCTCGCTGTGCTTCGAGTTCGCGCTCTTTTGCCCAGCGCTCTTCGATTCCCTTCGACCAGTTCGCGCGCTCGCGCTCGACACGATTACGCAGGGCGATCAGTTGTTCCGGCCCCAGGACCGGCTGGCGCTCGAGTTCGACGAGCCTCAGATGCTGCTCGAACACGCTGTTCGCGGCGGCAAGTGCCGCCAGCAGCAGTCCTGCGGGGAGGAGAAGACGATTCATCGAGTTGCCCGAACGCGAGGCGCGCGCTCGAGTCCCGCAGCTATCGGCCAGCGCGAGAGCCGCGGTGGAGCCAAGCTTGCGCTTCCGCAGCAATTTGCGATTTCCTTGAATCAGCCGCCGAGCAGACCTTTCCTAAGGCCCCCAGGCAGCGCTCCAAGACGCCCACTTCGGGCA
>JAYUUV010000016.1:0-10828 GCA_043754695.1 Planctomycetota bacterium | reverse complement strand
GATGAAGCCGACGATCTGGCGCAGGAGACCTGGGCGGCGGTGCTCGAGCGACCGCCCGCGCGCGAGTTGCCCTTCAAGGCCTGGATCGCGGGCGTGATGCGCAACCTGGCGCGACAACGTCAGCGCGGCGCGACGCGTCGACTCGAGCGCGAACGCGCGGTCGCGCGCGACGAAAGCTGCGAGGACCGCGCTCTGATCGAGCGGCTCGAATTGCACCGACGGCTCGTGGAAGCCGTGCACTCGTTGGAGAATCCGTATCGGCGCGTGCTCCTGCTGCGCTACTTCGAGGCTTTGTCTCCGGCCGAAATCGCCGCGCGCATGGGGACGCCCCTGCGCACCGTTCACACCCAGCTGCAGCGCGGGCTCGCACGTTTGCGCGAGCGGCTGGGACCTCATTCGCGCGATCAACTGCTCGCGCTGGCCATGCCGTTGCCTTCGCTGGCCACGGTCGCTGCGCCCGCGGCGGCAGCGGTTGTTGGAGCCGTCTTCATGAATCTGAAAGTCAGTCTCGGAGTTTGCGCCGCGGTCATCGTCGGCGCGGGCGCGTTGTTGTTCGCGCCTTGGCGAGATGCGCAGCGCAGCGCGGATCCCGCCGGAATCGCTCGCGAAGCCAAGGGCAGCGCCGTCGAAACGCCGGAACCGGTGCGCAGCGCGACCCCGATTCCGGAATCGAGCGAAGCCACGCGGACTCTCGCGACGCAGGACGGTGCGGTCAACGCTGCGCCGCCGGCGGCGCGGGACGTTGCGCAGGCCGAGATACGCGCCAGATTCCTGCTGCCGGACGGCGCGCCGGCGGTCGGCGCAAGCCTCATGCTGCACGGTTGGTGCGGCAACGAGGAGCGCGGCCGGCAATTTGGCATTCCGGAATCATGGGCCGATCCCGAAGGTCTGAGCGGCGCGGATGGCCGCGTCTCCTTGAAGTTCGATCCACCGCCCGCGTTTTCGTTCGTCCTCAGCCTCCGACGTTCTGGGTCGGCCACACTCGCCTGGGATTGGTTCGAAATTCCGCGCGGGAAAATCACGGACCTCGGCGAGATCAAGCTCCAGGCAGCTGGTTCGATTCGCGGGCGCGTGGTCGATGCTGCGGGACAGCCGCTCGCGCAGAAATGGCGCGTCTACGCTGTCGCGGCCTATCAGCCTCCGGGCCAGGGTGGCGTGCGCACCCAAGTCGTCGCGCAAACGGATCCGTCGAGCGCGGAATTCATCCTCGACGGACTTCCCCCGGGCGCGGCGCAATTGAAAGCGTCCTCAGATCTGGTGAACCTGATCCTCGGACCTGTGGTCGCCGTCGAGTCCGGCAAGCAACTCAGCGCCGATATCGTCTATTCCGGGCCGGATCTCGGGCGCAGGATCCTGGTCTCGATCAGCTTGCCCAGGACCTATCCCTTCGACGACCTCGCAGCGAGTGCGCTGCGGCTCGAAGGCCCTACCGGCGAACGGATCCCGGCGCAGCGCGTTGATGGGATGTACTCGGCGTGGAAATTCGACGATCTCCAACCCGGCACCTACAGCCTGCGGATGGAGGATGCGCGCTTCCAAGCCTGGAGCCGTGGCGGCATCCAGCCCGGCGAGTACGTCAAAGTGAAACTCGCGGGCAATGCCGCTATCCAACTCGCCGTGCGCGACGCAGCGACCGGCGCGGCGATCGACGACTACACGCTACGACTGGATCGCCGTGAGTTCGGTCAGCTCGGGGGCTTCAGCCAAGACCCTGCGATCCTTCGTGCCGCGGATGCGCTCGCTCCGCCAGGAGGGCTCTACGAGGGCTTGGTCGGGGGCGACACCACCACCATCACGGTCGGAGCGCCAGGCTACTCGGAAAAAACGTTGGATCTGCAGGCGCTTACGGCCGGAGAGAAGCGCAGCGTCGCCGTCGAGCTCGACCAGGGTTCGCGCATCGCGGGGATCGTGACTGCGGGAGACCTGCCGCGCGCTGATGTGGTCGTGAACCTGCGCAGCGCGGTCGAAGCGCCCGACGATCTTGGGGGTGAGGCCTATTCACGGACGTTCAACCAGATGCGTAATGCCTTTCGCGCGCAGCTCGAGACTCGCACGGACGCAGACGGTCGCTTCGTCTTCGAGCGCATCCCTCCGGGGCGCTACGAAGCCTGCACACAGGACGGGCCGCGGCTCGTGGCGCGTGCAGGACCCATCGAATGCCCCGGCGAGAACGAGGCGTTGCACTTGTCACTGCCGCCCTCGGGTTGGTTGGTCGCAAGTGTCAACGCGCCAGCGGGAGCGAGCTACGCGGGTCTTGGACTCGCGATCGAGAGCATGAAAGCGCAGGAACTCGATCGCTTCGAATCGCTGCGCATGACGGTCGAGTCTTCCTCGATGCCCGAATTCGAGCCGCTGGACAGCCGCGGCCATCTCCGTGTCGGCCCCTTGCCCCTGGGCGAGTACCGCGTGCAACTCTCGACCGGCATGGTCATGCAGGCGAGTGGCTTTCAATCCATGTCGGGAGCCGAGGGCGAGCGCGTGGACCTCGGCACGATCGTGATCGCCGCGGGCGACAATCCGCGCGAGTTCGACCTGCTCGAGCAATTCCCCGGCCGAATCAGCATCACACTCTTCGTCGACGGCAAACCCGCTTCGGCTGTGGAGTGCATGGCACTGCGCGAGGGTCGCTCCAAGTTCGCGTTCACGACTTACGACGCTGTCGGCTCCTGTGGACCAGACGGTTTCGCCGAGCTCGGTCCGATCCTTCCGGGCGAAATCAGCCTGTTCGCGGGCATGATCGACGGTTCATGGCTCTGGCGATCCCCCCAGCGCGTCAGCCTGCCCGCGGGAGGAAAACTCTCGCTGCGCCTCGACATCGCCTTGCACTCGGGCGTGTTGCACATCGATGACGCGGGAACGGGCAAGCCGCTCGCGAATCAGGACCTGCTGATCGACACCGGCGCGAGCGCGATCTCCGCGAAGACCGATGACCACGGCGACGTCCGCTTGCGCTTGCCCGACGGCTCCTACTGGATCAAGGCAGGTCGTGAGCGAGGGAACGCCGAGAGCGCCGGACCGAAAATCGAATGGGGTCCGCAGGGTCCGACGCCGGCACTGCTGCGGCTCCCGGCGCATTGAGCGGTAGGCAGACGGCCGATCGGGCCCGTTCGGTCGCTGCGACGGGACCCGGGAACCGAGCACAGCCATGGGGGGCAGCCCCCCGAACCGCCCAGCACGGGGCGGGCTAGCCGGGCTCTGACCGTGTTCCATGGAGCGATTCCCTGTGACGCCCCGAGCTCGCGGCGCCAAGTTGCCCTCGGGAGGGTTCAGGCGTCACCGGCCCGTGGCCCCGTCACACCCTGGATCTCACCTTATGCATTCGCCCGCCAAGGGGACGCCGACCCTCCCGCTGACCCTCTTTGCCACAATCTGGGCCACCACCGCGCCCGGAGGAAAAAGATGATGTTCCGTCGACTGAGTTGGATCGCCTTCGCGCTGGGCTTCGGCGCGCACTTCGCTGCGGCAGGAACCGTCCGAATCGCCGAACGTCCGATGGTCGGACCGTTCACGACGCTTCAGGCGGCGGTCAACGCGGCGCTCGAGGGTGAATCGTTGATCGTCGAGCCAGGGACCTACGCGCCGTTCACGATCGACGGCAAGTCGGTGCAGTTGTTCGACACCGGCGTCGGCGAAGCGACGATCGTTGGCCAAGTGGTGGTCAAGAACATCTCAGCTTCGCAGTACGTGGTGCTCTCACGCCTGAAGGTCACCGGCGCTCCGGGATATCCGGTCTTGCTGCCGCCGGCGCTGGAGATCACGAACGTCAGCGGCAACTTGCGCGTGCTCGACAGCACGTTCACCGGCGCGGGCGTCACTTCGTCCGCGAACACGACCGGCGGCGCCGTGCGCCTCACCGCTTCGGTCAACGTGGTCTTCTCCAATTGCACGATCACGTCGAGCGACGCCGGCTGGTGGTCGGGTGAGCATGCGATTGACGGCGCGCCAGGGGTCGACTCGGTCAATTCGTCCTCGGCCTTCTATGACTGCGCGGTCGTGGGCGGGCACGGCAGCGAGGAGTCGGTGCCGCGCGGCGGCAACGGCGGGCCGGCAATCTCCTGCTTGAGTTTCGGCGTGTTCGCTTCGGGCTGCAACTTCAGGGGAGGGAACGGGGGCGGCGGCGACTACATCGGCTGTAACTTCGGAGGGGTTGGCGGCGACGGGGTACGGGTCGAAGTTGCCCAGGCTCACATGCTCGGCAATGTCTACACACCAGGCTCCGGTGGCTGGTCCTCCTGCGGCCCGTTCGCCGGAGGTGGTCAGGCTGTCCACGCATTGAACGGCTCGATCGTCGACATGTTGCCTTCGACCACGCACAGGATCTCCGCGGCGCGAATCAGTGCGGACGACGCGCGACTGCCGATCACGATCAACGGGCAGCCCGGTGATCTGGTCTACCTGACGGTCCAGCGCAGGCCGCTTTTCGTGTTCAAGAAGCCGCTCAATGGCGTATGGATGGTGCCCTTCTTTGGCGCCCTGACCGGACCCGCCGTTGGAACGATCGGGCCGAGCGGAACGCTGGTCGTCAGGAACTGGCTGCCAGTTCCTGATCGATCGGCGGCGGCGCGCATGTACTGGCTACAGGCGGTGTGCGTCGGCAGCGCGGGTCAGACCACATTGACCGGGCCGGCGCACGTGCTTTCCTTCGACGTCGCCAGCACTCCAGACTGCAACGGCAACGGGCGACAGGATGCGGTCGACGTGCTCTTCGGCGGAGCCGCGGACTGCGACAAGAACCTGACGCCGGACACTTGCGAGCCTGACTGCAATGGCAGCGGCGTGCCGGATGCTTGCGAGATCGCGCAG
Organism: Planctomycetota bacterium; assembly: GCA_043754695.1. Taxonomy (GTDB): domain Bacteria; phylum Planctomycetota; class UBA1135; order UBA1135; genus JADJQU01. The sequence continues at coordinate 6,025 of JAYUUV010000016.1, read as the reverse complement.
GGATTGCTGCCCGACTGCAATGGCAACGGAATTCCGGATGCCTGCGACGTCGCCGCGGGTGTGCCCGACTGCAACGGAAATGGAGTCCCGGACTCGTGTGACATCGCCACCCATCAGAGCTCGGACCTCAACGCCAACGGAGTGCCCGACGAATGCGAAGCGACGTCCGTGACTTGGTACATCGATTCCGCCGCGGCGCCGGGCGGCAATGGAAGTCAGGCCGCACCGTTTCAATCGCTTCAGCTGGGTGTCAGCGCGTCTTTCCACGGTGACACTCTCGAGCTGGCCGATGGGACCTACTCCGGCGCAGCCAATCGATCGATCAATCTGAACGGCCGCCATCTGTCGATTCGCAGCGCGAATGGACCGAACAATTGCATCATCGATTGTCAGGGCGCGGGCCGCGCGTTCTCCATGAATCAAAGCGAACACGTAACCCTCGAGGGACTCACGGTCGTGAGCGGTTCGTTCTTCGGCTACGGGGGCGCGATCGAGACCGTGGGGGCGCAACTCACCCTGCGCAACTGCGTGGTCGCGAATTGCTCGGCGCATCAGGGCGGCGGAGTGCTCAACTGCGTGCAGGGCTCGCTGCGGCTCGAGAGTTGTCTCTTCCTCGCCAATTCTGTCGGCAATGTCGGAGCCGACGGCGGAGTGATGCTCCTGGACCGCACTACGCTGACCGCACGCGATTGCTTGTTCGCCTACAACCAGGCAGATGACGGCGGCGGCGTCTTCATGACCACGCAGACCAATGCATCGTTCCCCGCCGCCGTCTTCTCGCACTGCAATTTCCTCGAGAATCACGCGCGTTTCGGTGGTGCCGGCTACCTGAACCCCACCGGCGCCGGCGCGCGCTACAAGTTCGACGACTGCCAGTTCGCCGGGAATTCGGTTTTCCAGGATGGCGGCGCGCTGCTGCTCTATGTCGCAGCGGACATTCGCAACTGCAGCTTCGTCTCGAATCACGCGGGCGTGCGGGGCGGTGGAATCTGTTACCGGAATTGGGGCGCGAGCCCGCTTGACAATTCGCTCGACAATTCAATTCTGTGGGGCGGTTCGGCCTGGCAAGGCGCACAGATCAGCCTTGGAGATGGATCCGGGCCCGGACTCGCTTTGAGCGTTGGCCACAGCGATATCGACGGTGGACAAGCGGGCATTTTCGTGCTCCAAAGCGTGCTGACCTGGGGCTCAGGCAACATCGCGCTCAATCCGCAATTCGTCGACGCGGATGGAGCGGACAACAATCCGTCGACGTTCAACGACAACGACTATGCGCTGTCGGCGGGATCGCCCTGCGTCGATGCCGCGGACAACGCGGCCATGAGTCCCGACCGGCTCGACATCGACGGCGACGGCGACACCACCGAGCCCATCCCGCTCGACATGAATCTCTTGCCGCGCCGAATCGACGTGCTCTCCGTCCCCGACACCGGCGCAGGCACAGCGCCGATCGTCGACATGGGCGCACTCGAACGCCAATAGGTGCCTGGCTCTTTCATCGATTCGTACTCGAATCGTTGAAAGTTCCTGGCACCGTACTGGACCGCCGACTGCCGCATGCCCCACCTTCCCAACAGAAGAAATTTCCAACTTCCCGCCAGAAGCTCAAGACCGCGCACACCAGAGTCGAATTGACTCCGTGGCGTCCAATTCAAATATCTCAGCGCGCGTCCGCCGCTAACCGCGCAGGTTCAGCTTGCGGACCCACGAAGCGGAAGTCCCCGCAGCGCAACCCTTCGCGCCAGGCGACATCGATCCGACCGCGGACCGGCGTGGCGCGAACGCACCCGCGCCGACGCCGCGCAAGCTGATCTCGAGCGCCTCGCTGATCGCGCTCAGCCAGATCGTGCTCGGCGCGGTCGGCATCGCCAGCTTGCCGATCCTGGCGCGCAACTTCGGCCCGAGCGCCTACAAGGATTTCTCGCTCTTCGCGACCTTGCTCGGAGTCATCACCTACCAGGACTTCGCGCGCGCGATCCTGGTGGCGGCCTTGTCGCGCAAGGACGCGACCCCAGCTGAAGTCGCGGCCCTTGCGCGCGCGAGCCTGATCTCGATCGTGCTGCTTGCCGCCCTGATCGGCGCGATCATCCTCGAGCCGCGCAGCGCGCTGGCGCTCGTGATCGCCACGTTTTTTTTCGGCCTTGCATCGCGCGACTTCGCCGCGATGTCGGCCGCCGGCCGCGTCGCTACGGCAAGCGCGATTCGAAACTTCGTCTACGCGCTTGCCTTTGCGCTCGCGGCGGCGCTGTCGTCCGTCGCCGTGGATCCATTACTGTACACGGGTCCCTTCGTGCTGGCTCAGCTCGCGCTGTTCCTGGGCTATCGGCGCTGGGAACGTCGTGAATTCACCTTCGCAGCGCGCGACGGCAATTCGTGGCTCGCGCGTGTCTCCGGTTTCGGCACACTGCGCGCCTCGCCTTCATGGCCGCGATTCAAACGCGACATGATCGATCTCTTGGCTTTCAACGTGATGGTCAGCCTGCTGATCAGCATCGATCGGCTGCTGCTGGCGCGCTTCGCCAGCGATGCGGTCGCCGGTGGCTACAACGCCCAAAGCGACCTGGCGGTCAAGCTCAATATCTTGTCCAGTGCCCTCGGCGGCGTCCTCTTGCCGATCCTCGCGCGCACGTCCGTGGTCGAGGGCGAAGACGAAGCCGCGCGACGCTTCGTTCGCACCGCGAGCTGGTCGGTGCCCACGGCCTTCCTTGGAATCGGCGTGCTGATTCTATTCCACCGTCCGTTGGTCGAGCTCGCGCTCGGCGCCAACTTCGCCTCGGGAGCGCATTGTTGCGCTTGGCTCTTGTGCGGCGTGTTCATTCAATTTTTCGGATTCCTGATCACACCCTGGCAACGCGCCCGCGGCGATTTCACCACCCAGCGACGCGTGTATTCGCGCACGGCAGTGATCACGCTCGCCGCCGCCGCGGTCCTGATCCCGAACTTTGGCGCGGACGGCGCGGCCGCCACGTTCCTGGTCGCGCGTTCGGCGGAGGCGCAATTGCTCGCGATCGAATCCTCGCGCCTCTCGGCCGCGATATTGCCGCGCTGGAAGCCGGCGCTCGCCTTCGCGATGAGTGCCGCATTGCTCGGACTCGCCGCGCTGGTGACCTAGCCGCGGCAAGTCCCCCAACTTCTGACTGCAGCTGCGTACCCGCGCGCACAACCATCGGGTAAATTGCAGAGCATGAGCCTGTCTCCCGGTGAACTCCTTGGCCGCTACGAAATCCAGGCCCTGCTCGGAGCCGGCAGCATGGGCGAGGTCTACCGCGCCACGGACACACGCCTGGGCCGCGACGTGGCGATCAAGGTCTTGCTGCAGGAATTTTCCGGCGATCCGGAGCGGCTCGGCCGGTTCCAGCGCGAAGCGCGCGCCGCGTCTTCGTTGAACCATCCCAACATCGTCTCGGTGCTCGACGTCGGCGAGCACGAGTCGTCGCCCTATCTGGTCACCGAGCTGCTCGAGGGCGAGCCGCTGAGCCAGCGCTGCGCGCGCGGCCCGATCCCTCTCGCCGCCGCGCTCGAGATCAGCTTGCCGATCGCGCGCGGTCTGGCCGCGGCCCACGGCAAGGGCATCGTGCACCGCGACATCAAGCCCGAGAACGTCTTCATCCTTTCCGATGGACGGATCAAGATCCTCGACTTTGGCCTGGCCAAGCTGCTCGACCCGGCCGGTGCCGAAAGCGGCGCCGAGACCGAGGCCGATCCGGTGGTCACCACCGCCGGTGTCGCACTCGGCACGGTCGACTACATGTCGCCGGAGCAAATGCGCGGCTTGCCTGCGGACCATCGCACGGATTTGTTCTCCTTCGGCGCACTGCTGCACGAGATGCTGACCGCCAGTCCTCCGTTCCGCCGCGAATCGGCGACTGATACGTTCGCGGCCATCCTCGACGACGATCCGCCGTCGCTTTCGAAGTGCGGCGTGAAGGCGCCGTCTGCGGTGCAAAAACTGCTGCTGCGTTGTCTGGAGAAGAAACTCGAAGCGCGCATGCAGTCCGCGGCCGAACTGGTCAGCGCACTCGAGGCCATCACTGCCGCGGCGGATTCGTCGCGCAAGGGTTCCGCCGCCGGATCATCGGGAATCGCAGGTCTCGTCGGACGGATTTTCGGACGCGGCAACTGATTCGCGTCAGCCTTCCAGCACGCGCTCGACGATCACGATCTTCTGCCAGATGTTTCGGACCAGTGCGTGCGCGAGTTCTTCGACTTCCTGGACCACGGCCAGTGTCGCACTGTCGTCGAACTTCTGTGCGTGCAGCGCGGCAAGCTTGCTGATCAAAGTCAGCATGTCTCCGCAGTGATCGAGATAGCGCGCCAGTTCGTGCGCGGAAAGCTGCGGCCCAGCCGCAGGATCAGGTAACTCGCCGGTCACGCGCTCGGGATCCTTTTTCAACTGGTGCATGTCGACGATGTGCGCGAGCGAACGCAGCGTGTGCAGCGACTTGAGCGCGCGGCTGCGCTTCACACGTTTCTCGATCATCAACAGGAACAGCAAACCAACCCCGAAGAGCACGAGACTGTTCACGCCGGCCTCGATGCCCTGCAGCAACTCGGCGAGCGAGTTCACCTCCAATTTGACGTGAATCTGGAACAGCGCGCTCAGCAGCCCCGCCACCAGGGTTGCAAGTCCGATACCGACCAGTGCGCGAGCCCAGATCAGTGGGCGCGAGAGCCAGGCCGCAAGCTCTTCGACTTCGCGCGAAACCAGCAGCAGTTCCGCGCAGGCGGCGCTCAGGCTCGATCCGGGAAACCCCGCCTCAATTCGCACGTTGAGCGCTTCGACCGTGGACACGATCGCCACGGGCGACAGGCTGCGGTACGAGGGCTGCGAGCGTTCGGGCACGCTGTGCAGGCTAGCGCTCTGGCGCAGTGAGGGCCATGGCGAGGTCGGCGATCAAGTCGTCAGCGCACTCTAGCCCCAAGGAAATGCGCACGAGGTCGTCCGACAAGGCGTGAGCGCTGCGCACGCTCGCTGGAATGCTCTTGTGCGACATCCAGCAGGGCAGGCTGACTTGCGAAGTGACGCTGCCGAAGCTGACCGAGATCGTGAACAGTTTCAGTGCTTCGACAATCCGCTTGGAAAGAAGCGCGTCACCGGTCTCGAAGCTGAGCACCGATCCGGCGCCGCTGGCCTGCAAGAAGTGCAACTTGCGGCCGGGATGTTCCTCGAGCCCGGCGTAGTGCACGCGGGTCACGCGCGGATGGGCCGCGAGAAAGTTCGCGATGCGCGCAGCGTTCTTCTGTGCACGCTCGAGCCTGACGCCGAGCGTCTTCATGCCGCGCAGCAGGAGCCAACAATCGAACGGCCCAAGCGCGTTGCCTTCGGCGTTCTGCAGAAAACCAAATTGCTTCGCAAGCTCCTCCTCGCGCACGACGAGCGCTCCGGCCATCACGTCGCCGTGACCGCACAGATGTTTCGTTGCCGAGTGCACGACGACATCGGCGCCAAGCTCCAACGGCTTCTGCAGCCACGGAGAAAGCAGCGAATTGTCGACCGCCAGCAGCGCGCCGTGCCGGTGCGCGAGCTTCGACAACGCGCGGATGTCGGCAATGCGCTGCAGCGGATTGGTCGGCGTTTCGACGAGCACGAGGCGCGTCGCCTTCGTGATCGCGCGCTCGACCGCAGCGAGATCAGTGACATCCACATACGCCGTCTTGATGCCCAGGCGCGGCGCGACCTGTTCGAGCAATCGGTACGTGCCGCCGTACAGGTCGTCGCCGGCCAAAATCTCTCCGCCGGCGGGCACGAGCCGCGTCAAGGTCGAGAGCGCTGCCATGCCGCTCGCGAACGCGAACGCCCGCTCGCCGCTTTCGAGTCGCGCGAGCTGCGTCTCCAGGACCGCGCGCGTCGGATTTCCGCTGCGCGTGTAGTCGTAAGCTCCAAACTCGGTCGCGGACTCCTGGGCGAACGTCGTGGTCTGATAGATCGGCGTCGAGTTCGCGCGCCAAGGATCGCCGGGACTGGGATCGAAGCGCACCAATTGCGTGAAAGGATTCATTGTCGAGAGCCTCAGGTAACGAGCGC
>JAYUUV010000015.1:0-16857 GCA_043754695.1 Planctomycetota bacterium | reverse complement strand
GATCGTCGACGGCCTGGACGAGCATTGGCTCGTCCCTGGCGAGCATCCGGTCCTGCGTTGGAGCGAGCGCAGCGACGGCGTGGTCGAAGTGCGCTATCAGGATCGGTATTACGCCGCCCCGCGGACGGACGTCATCGTGCTGCCGATCAACAATACGAGTTCGGAAAATCTGGCGACCTGGATCGGCCGCGAGTTGCACAAGCGCCTGCGCGAAAAATTTTCAGGCCTGGTCGTGCACCGCATGCGCCTGGCTGTCGAAGAGACCGCCGGCCAGAGCGGCGTGTACCACTACGACGCCGTTCAGGGCCCGGTGCGCAGGCCGGCCGAATAGCTGCCCGAACGCGCCGCGTCGATTTCGCCGGCCTCGGTGTAGAAGACCCAAGCACCTTCGCGCAGGCCACGCTCGTACACGCCGCTGCAACGTTCCTTGCCGCTCGCGTACCACTCGCTCGCCGCACCCTGCCGCAATCCGTCCTCGAGTTCAGCGCGGGTCTGCATCTGACCGCTGCGGTACCAGGTCGTCTGGTACTTTTCTGCGTCCGCCGCCGGCCCTGAACCAAAGGGTGTCAGGCCGCTGAAGCAAAGCAGGGTGCCGAGCAGGGCAGTCGCTAGCAGGACGATCTTCATGGCACCGAGTTGGACGCCCGCCCCGAGCGGTTCTTCCGCAAGATTCTTGTAGGCGCGCGAGCGGCCGGCCGGACCCGCCGCTCGGGCCTCAATCTCGGTCGAAAGCCGCTGCCTGGCGCGGCAGCCGGCGCACGTCGATCCTGCGCGTGTGGCCGGTCGTCGGATCGATTTCGTACGTGGTCATCAGGACCCAGGCCGGGACCTCGTCGGCGTCGCCGTCTGTCCCGCGTTGCGCGTAGCCCGTCCAATCGACCGAGCGTTCCGCGCGCTCCGAAATACCTTGCGCAGCCAGCTGGGTCGCTCCGATGCCATACCACGTCAGCGGCGCGCCGCGCACTTCGAGCGTGTAGGAGCCCGAGCCGTGGAAGGAGCTGACGACCAGGTGAAATTCAAAACCGGAGCTGACGACCGAGAAGCGGCCGGCCTCGGGATTCGCGCCCGTCTCCCAGCGCGCGACCGTCTGCAGTGTGTACGGATCAAAGAGTTCGACATCGAAGTCGTCGAAGGGCTCGTCCGCGTACAGCGCGAACTCGATGTCCATCGGCACGTCGGACCTGAACGCGAAACCGTCGAAGGGATCGTTGCCGAAGTCGTCGATGTGTCCGCGGATCAAGAACGATTCGCCCACGCAGATCGGCCCGATGCCCTGCGCTCCATAGTAGAAGTCATTGGGCTCCGCCTCGTACGTGTAAGGGTCGTAGGTGGGCTGGTCCTCGACGTGGACACAGGACCCTGTGAACAGGAGGGCGGCGGCGAACAGAGCGTGCGTGCGGGCGTTCATGGGACATTCCTCCGTGGAGGTTGGCGCGCGGTCCACGGGCGCGCTGCCCGTGAAACCAACGCGTCCCATGCAGGGCAAGCCCCGTGCCAATCCCGCGCAAGCCTCGCGCGCCGCGTCCTACCAGCGGTGGAAGGCCGGGTGACCCTCGCGCACGGCCACGAACAGCCCGCGGCAGGTCGCTGTAACGACTCCGCCGGAGGACAGGGTGGCCTCCACCGTGGCCCGATCGCCCGCGGACTCGACCACGCGCGCGGAAAGGTGCACAGGCGCCGTGGAGGGCGTCGGCTTGCGCATTTTCACATGGAACTCGGCCGTGACCGTGCAGGGCGGCGAGCTCGCTCCTGACTGGCGCATCAGATGATGGGCCGCGCTCCAGTTGCTGTGGCAATCCAGCAGCGCGCCGATGATCCCGCCGTTCAACATGCCGGTGAAGGCCTCGTGATGGGGTTCTGGCTTCCAGTCGCAGACGACCTCGCCGTCCTTGTCCCAAGTCGGCGCGACGTGGCTCTTGAGTCGCAGGCCCATCGCATTCGCCGGGCCGCACCCGAAACACGCATTCTGCGGCGCAAATCTGTCCTGGAGGCTTTGTTCCATGGCGCGGATTGTAATCTACGCGATCTCCATGAGTCTCACACGCTTCCAATCGAAGGCCCTGAACGACGGGGCGAGTTCGCCGCTCGCCGCACCGCGCGTGCATGTCGTGACTTTCGGTTGCCAGATGAACAAGTACGACTCGCTGCTCGCCGAGGGCCGTTTCCGCGCGCGCGGCTACGTGACCACGGAGAGCGCCGACGACGCCGACGTGATCTTGTTCAACACCTGCTCGGTGCGCGAGCACGCCGAGGAGCGCGTCTACTCGTGGCTTGGCGAATTGAAGAACGTGAAGCAGTCGCGGCCCGACCTGGTGATCGGCGTGATGGGTTGCATGGCCGAGCGCGTCGAAGACGACGTCTTCCGCCGCGCGAAACACGTCGACATCGTCTGCGGCACGCGCCAGTTCCAGCACCTGCCCGAACTGGTCGACGAGATCCGCACGCGCCGCGCCGAGAACGGAGTGCGCAGCGCGCGCCTGGTCGCGACCGGCGACGGCGTCGTCTCCGTCGAGCGCGAAGGCGAGCCCTACACCGGCGGTCGCGTCGGTTTTCTGGCCGTGATGCGCGGCTGCGATCTCAACTGCACTTTTTGCATCGTGCCCAGCGTGCGCGGCCGCGTTCAAAGTCGTCCGATCGAGGACTTGGTGCGCGAAGCGCAGTGGATGGTCGCGAACGGAGCGCAAGTGATCACGTTGCTTGGGCAAACGGTCAACAGCTACGGCGAGGATTTGCCCGCGCCGAGCACGGGCGAGCCGATGCAGCGCGGTCGCCAAGGCCGCGCGAGCCTCGCGGATCTTTTGTATCGCTTGCAGGAAGTCGCTGGCCTCGTGCGCATCCGCATGATCACCGCCCACGCCGCCTACGCGACGCGCGCGCTGGCCGAAGCGATTCGCGATTGCAGCAAGGTCGAACGCTTCCTGCCGCTGCCCGCGCAACACGGCAGCGATCGCATCTTGAAGGCGATGAAGCGCGGCTACACCAGCGAGCTCTATCGCCAACGTGCCGCGATGCTGCGCGAAATCGTGCCCGATCTGCAGCTTGGCTCCGATTGGATCGTCGGCTTCCCGACCGAGACCGACGCGGAATACGAAGAGTGCGAAAAGGTGCTCGCCGAGCAGCAGTTCAGCGTCAACTACGTCTTCAAATACGACCCGCGGCCTTCGACGCGCGCCGCCGAAGAATTCGTCGATGACATTCCCGACGCCGTGAAGCAAGCGCGCAATCAACGCCTCTTGCACGCCAGCGAAATCGTCCAAGCCGCGCGCTTGCGCCAAGAAATCGGTCGCGAGCACGTGGTGTTTGTCGAAGAGCTCTCCGAGAAACGCGCGGGCAGCGTGCGCGGCCGCACGCGCACCGGCCTGCCGGTGAATCTTCGCGCCGGCGCCGGGACGCTTGGCACGGAGCTGCGCGTGCGCATCGACGAAGCGAGCGCTTACGGACTCGGCGGAAGTCTTCTTGACGACGGAGCTGAGCGTTCCGAAGCGCCTCACGCCCAGTGAGGGTCTCGAACAGGAGCAGGCTCGCGCTGGGAGCTTCGCTTGCGATTGCATGGACCGCCTGCCAGGACTTTGATCGTTCTGCTGCGCGCCGCTCGCCAACATCAGAGCCCGTCAGACCACGCGGGTGAGCTGGCCGTGACTCGAGCGAGACCGCGGGCATGGGCAGCGATTGAACGCGAACGAAGCCTCGCGCCAGATCTGGTTCGTACACTTCGCACGGCTTCATTCGCTCGACCTGTCGAGACGGTCATGAGCCACGGCCTTGCGCGATCGGTATGGCGAGTTACAGACTGATGCCACTGAGCTGAGCCGCGTGCTCCGCGCCGGCGTCGGCGCAGCGGATCGGTGGGCCAGGCAGGCCCCGACGAGATCTGTGCGCCGTCTGAACTCTCGAGCCGCCGATTTCGCGGATTTTTCCGCGCGGCGCCGGTGACTGGTTTCCGCAATCGCATTCGTGGGAATGGTCTTCATGCACTTGAATTCCTTGACGCGCTGTCTCGTGCTCCTCGCTCTGCTGCTCGCGGGCGCCAAAGAAGCGCAGGCGCAGGCCCGCAATCAGCTGATCCACACCGGAGCGACTTCGCCAGGCGGCGTGAGTGTGACGCAGAGCGCAGGCGTCTACACGCTGAAGTTCGTCGGCGATGAAAGCATCTCCTATCGAGTGGATACGACCGATCCAGCGGTCGCCAAGGGCGCGATCCGCGTCTACGAATCGACCAGCGATTGCTGGCCGATCCGCGACGGCGGCGTGTGTTACCGCAACAACGCCGGCCTGTGCTACTTCCCGTCGAATCTTGCCCCGATGACGAGCTTGACCGCCGTCACCTCGAACGCGGACTCGCTCTCGCTCGACTACACGCTCAACTACGAAGGCGTGCACAAGATGCGCACGACCTACAAGTTGACCGGCAAGAATTTGCGCATCCGCGTCCTGAGCCTCGACACGACGAACACGTTCCTGAAGAACTGGGCCGGTCTCGTCGTCGGAGCCACGCAGGGCACCGAAGAGCCGAAGTACCTGACGATCCAGGGCGCGCTCGGCACGCCGATCGTGTTGTTCCGCAACGGCGCCGCACACTTTTTCCTCGGCACCATGCTCGACTTCGTCAACAGCAACGCCTCCAACGCGAACTTGCAGCGCGACACGCTCGTTCCGGGCATGACCAGCGTGCGCTACGGCTTCGAGACCTACAACCTCTACAGCAAGCAGAGCAACGGCGATGTCTGCGGGCGGATGGACGACACGCTCAACCTGACTCTTTCGAGCAAGATCAAGGACGTGCTGGTCACGCCCAGCTGGTCGGCGTCGCCCTATCGCGAGTTGTTGACCGGGCGCGTGATGGTCGATTTTCCGAACTCGACCTGGAATGACTATCCCGCGCTGTGGAACTTGTACGAGTCGTGGGGCATGGACAACATCGCCGGTTACTACTTCAAGTGGACGAACTCGGCGCCCGACTGGAACGGCGAGAGCCTGGGGCCGGACTGGTATCCGGCGAAGAGCGCGGCATCATTCAATACAGCGATCCAGGCTGGGATCGCGAAGGGCTACTTGCTCGGCGGAAATACTTCGTTCGCCTGCATGCCGATCACGGCGCCGGGCGCGGTCTACAACGCGACGCACATCGCGAAAACGCCGAACGGGACATGGAAACTCGGCGTCGGCACGCAACTGCCGCTGATGTCCGTGACCGCCGCCGCTCTGCATGCCGCGCGCGAGGCGACCCTGCTCAAGAACAATTACGGGATGAGCATGGGCTACGTCGACATCCAGACCTACGCCAGTCCCAACGGCGGCGCGGACGGCGATCACCTCGATCAACAACTCGGCACAGGCTGGGCGAAGACGTTGCGCCAGGGCATCGCCGATCAGCAGAAGTGGCTTGGAGCCATGGCCGACACGTTCATGGGCCCGATGGCCGGCGAGGGCTCGATCGGCACCGACGTTTCCAACCGCGAATGGTTGTGGGCGGGTTATTGCGACAGCGTGCAGCGCGCGATCAACACCGGCTCGGGGCTCAACGGTGGCTTCAACTTTCCGGTGGGGGATCCGCGCGCGCCGACCAACTGGCCGGTGATTCCCGAGTACGAGGTGCGCGTGATGTCGCGCGTCCAAGCCAACCACGGCAACGGGTATTCCGATCGCTTCTTCAGCCGCTCGGACGGTGCGGGGATCGTCAACATGAACACCGGCTTGCCGATCATTCCGCTGACCGAAGCGGCGCTCGACAAGTATCGCGCCTATGTCTTGAGCTACTCGAAGATGGCGCACTTCGAGACCAACGGTCCTTACAACGGACTCGGGAACTACCTGACTTTTGGCGACACGCTGAAGAGCTATTACCTGACCGGCGCACTGCAGGCCCTGTACTACGACGGCGCGGCGACGCAGATCCAGTACATGTATCAGGGTCAGTTGCAGAGCTTCGAGAACATCCTCTTCCAGACCGAGACCTGCGACACGTTTCGTCACCCGCAGATCAAGGAGGTCTTTTCCAACGGCCTCGAGCTCTACGTGAACCACAGCACGACTGCTTGGTCGGTCACTGCCGGCGGCGTGGCGTATGTGATCCCCGAGGACGGCTTCGTGGCGGTTCGGCCCGGAACGGCGTTCGTCGCGTTCTCCGCGATCGTCGTGTCGACTGGCGGCAGTCGCTTCGACTACTGCTACGCGCCGAACGAGTACGAGTTCTTCGACGGCCGCGGCGCGGTCAATGGCTACGGCAATCTCGACACAGCGGGCCAGAAACACGTGAAGTTCTTGAACTTCGCGCACAATGTGACCGGCACAGAGAACGCAGCCGGTGCGATCGTGCTTTCCAACGGCACGCCGCCGAGCGTCGTGCGCGTCGATGTGCTGCCCGTGCAGAGCACGCTCTCGCGCGGCAAACGCATCGGCATGAAGGCCATCGCGACCTACAGCAACGGTGCCGTGCGCAATGTCACCAGCCTGGTCAACTGGTCGAGCGCGAACACGAACGTCGCGCTGATCAACGAAGGCGCGGCGCTGACCGCGAAGACTGCGGGCCAGACCACGATCACGACGACTGCTTATCAAGGCGCGCCGGTCACGCCGGCGGCGATCACGGTCATTCCCTGAGCGGCGCGCTTCGGCCGACAAACCGCCGCGGGATTGCCTTGCAAGAAGACAGCGGCGCGCGAACTCGTCAAAGTTCGCGCGCCGCTGCTGATCCAGGCCAGCGTCCTATTTCAATAGATCCGCGACGACCACGCGTTCCGCTTCGAGTTCCTTGACCGTCGCGGCGATCTTCTCCTTCAAGAAGTCGTTGAGTTCGAGGCCCTGCACGATGCTCCAGCCGCCTTTGCCGTCGCAGCGGATCGGGAAGGAGCTGATCAATCCCGCCGGCACGCCATAGCTGCCGTCGCTGACCACGCAGACCGAATCCCAGGTCCCCGCCGGCGTCGCGCGCGACAGTCCGCGCACGTGGTCGATCAGCGAGCTCGCCGCCGACGCAGCCGACGAACTTCCGCGCGCGGCGATGATCGCGGCACCGCGCTGCTGCACGGTCTTGATGAACTCGCCCTTGAGCCAGGCTTCATCCGTGATCACATCGTTCGCCGCCTTGCCGTTGATCTTCGTGTGATAGAAGTCGGGCACCTGCGTGGCGCTGTGATTGCCCCAGATCAAGGTCTGCGTCACGGCGCTGGTGTGCACGCCGGCTTTGTTGGCGAGCTGCGACTGCGCGCGGTTCTGGTCGAGGCGCGTCATCGCGGTGAAGCGTTCCTTCGGCACGCCCTTGGCCGAGTGCATCGCGATCAGCGCGTTCGTGTTGCACGGATTTCCGACGACACACACGCGCACGTCGCTCGCGGCGCCCTCGGCGATCGCGCGGCCCTGGCCGGTGAAGATCGGACCGTTCTCCTTGATCAGATCGTTGCGCTCCATGCCCGGACCGCGCGGCTTCGAGCCGACGAGCAGCGCCCAGCTCACATCCTTGAAGCCGACTTTGATGTCGCTGGTCAACACGAGGCCCGCGAGCGTCGGAAACGCGCAGTCCTCGAGTTCCATCGCCACGCCCTTGAGCGCGGCCATCGGCTTCTCGGCCGGGATCTCGATCAGCTGCAGGATCACGGGCTGGTCGGGACCGAACAATTCGCCCGAGGCGATGCGCGGAAGAAGTGCGTAACCGATTTGTCCAGCAGCGCCGGTGACGGCAACGCGGATAGGTGTCTTGGCCATGGGAGGAGAGAGCGTCAGGTGGTGAGTGGGGCAGGTGGCGGAGCGGCAGCAGCGCGCGCCCCGCTCGGGGGCCGGCGCGCTTCCGCGGCCAAAGAGTTTGTTGTCAAAGCGCGCGGCTGGGAAGCAGTTTGTTGCAGCTCCCGTGCACGGCAGGTCCGCTCGGCGAAGGAGACTGCATTGCGCCGGGCGATGCAGCCGACTAAGAAGGGGCCTCAATCGACCATGACACCCGCCTCCTCACTCCTCGGCGAAGCAGCCCTGCGCCAGATCCTGGCCGAGTTGGCTAGCGCCGCGCGCGCTTTCCGCTTCGAGGTCGCGCCGAACCCCTGCGTGGGTGCAGCCGTCGTGGCTGGCGGCGCGGTAATCGCCCGCGGCTACCACAAGGTCTACGGTCGCGAGCACGCCGAGATCGACGCCCTGGCTCTGGCGCGGGCGAGCGGCGTGCCGCGTTCGGATTGGGACACGTTGATCGTGACGCTCGAGCCCTGCTCGACGACCGGCAAGACGCCGCCCTGCACCGACGCGATCTTGAACAGCGGCATCAAGCGCGTCGTGGTCGGCGCGCTCGATCCGGATCCGCGCCACCGCGGCCGCGGTCTCGAGCTCCTGCGCGCCGCAGGCCTCGAAGTCGAGCACCTCGAGGGCGCCACGCCGCTCGTGGATGTCGCGCCGTACTTCTTGGAATGGCTGAAGCCGGAGCGCCTGTCGCGCCCGCGTCCGTGGATCCTCGCCAAGTGGGCGCAGACGCGCTCGGGTCAGCTTTCGCCGCCTGAGACCTTTGGTGGCGGGCGTTGGATCAGCGCGCAGCCGGCGCGCGACGAGGTGCAACTGCTGCGCAGCAGCGTCGACGCGATCGTCACGGGCATCGGTACGGTACTCGCCGACAATCCGCGCCTGAGCGTGCGTCCGCCCGGCGATCCCGCGCGTGCGCCGCTGCGTGTGGTGCTCGATTCGCATCTGCGCACGCCTGCGGATGCGCGCCTGTTCGAAGCCTGCGCGCCGGGTGAAGGCGCGGGTCCGCTGCACATCCTGTGCAGCGCCGGTGCCAACGCCATACGCCACCGTGCCTTGGAAGGAGCCGGTGCACAGATCCACGGTCTGCATGCGTTCGACCTCGACCACTTGAGGCTCTTCGATGTTGCGCAGTGGCTCTGGGACCGGGGCGTGCGCCGAGTGTTGCTCGAATCGGGGCCAGAACTCCTGGAGCACTGCTTCGTCGCCGGCGGTGTCGATCAGGTGCGCGTCATCACCGGCAACGTCAGCGGCGGCCGCGGCGAGTCCATGGCGAATCGCATGTCGCGGCTGCGCTTCTCCGAGCGTCTGGACCGCGAGTGCGGCGGCGACTCGGTGCTCGAAGCGATGGTCTCGCGCGCCTAGTTCCACTGCATTTCTATGCGGTTGCCGCTCATGCAAGCGAACAACCGCACAGAAGCAGAGCGAAACTTTTTGGCTAGCCCGCGATGCGCCCGATGCCGAGCACCAAGAAGCCCACCCACAGGGTGCAGCCGTAGATCATGGCCACGAACATCCATTCGAGCGACCGACAGAATCCTTGGGACACTTGCTGGACCATCTGGATCTCCTTGCACGCCGACTAAGGCCGGTGGCGCATGGAGGTCCGTCCCGCCCTGTCAACGCGGGGGCGACTTCTCTGGGTTCGAGTGCGTAGGCACCCTAAGTCGCTATTCGGCAAGGCTTTGAGCTCGGTACCCCGCCTGGGACGCCAGGCTACTGGCCCGCATGGCTGTGCTTGATTCGCGCCAGAGGCGCAGCCCGACTCGACTTGCGGCGGTTTCAGGAGGGCCGGGCGAAAAAGGCCACAAGTCTAGGCGGGAATTGAGCTAACGCGAAACGTGCACAGCGATGGGGGGCAGTCTCATCACTTTGACGGCGGATTCTCGGGAACCCAATCGGGATGCGCCTTGGCGGCGCGTGCATAGGCCGCTGTGCCCGGATACTTGCGCAGCAGCAAGCGCAGTTTTCGCTCGGCTTCCTTGGGTTGTTTGGCGACAGCCGCGTCCTCGGCCTCGTTCCAGAGTACCTGCGCTTCGTCTTCGCGCCGCTTGTTCGCCAGCGCTGCTTTCAAGGCCGGTTCTTTCTCGGCGCGCTTCAGCATGCGTGAGATCTCTGCTGCCTGTTCTGTGCCGTTCCAGTCGCGGGCCAATTCCTCGAGCGCGAGATATCCCTCGAGTCCGTTGCCGAGGCTCAGTTTCGCGCCGGCTTCGTCGCGCTGTTTCGCAAAAGCCGCTGCGGCGCGCGCTTGTCCGGCCTTCGCCGCCGCAGCGCGCGAACCGTCGGGCGCGATCGCGAGCACTTCGGCGAAGGCGTGCCAGGCACTGCCCCATTTTCCCGCCGCTTCGGCGCGCGCTGCGCGACTGTTCGCTTCCTTGAGGGAGGCCAAAGCCAGCTCGTCGAGGCCGCGGCCCAGCTTGGCTTGCGTGCGTTGCACGAGTTCGGCGATCGCCGAGACCGCGGGTTTCATGCCCGGGCTCACGCGCTCCTCGAGTTTGGCTTCGGGCGTGAGCACGAGCACCTGCGGACAGCGCAGCTCGCCGTCCTGATTGAACTTGTTGTAGATCTCGTCCCAGTGCTGTTGGTGCTCACGGCACGTCGCGGTGCCGAACGCCGAGCAAACCGAGCGCGTGCGTTTTTTTTCCTCGATCACTTCGACGATCTCGCGCTGCTTGTGCTGGCCGTTGTTGGAGAAGAACAGCACGCACTGCACGCTCAGCGCCGCGAGCTCCTCGGAGGCCAGCAATTCGTTCCGCGCCGCGACATTGTCGGCTTCGTCTTCGAGCAGGGCGATCGCGACGATCGGCACGTTGCGCTCGGCGGCGCGCGCGCGGGCATCCTTCAAACTGCCGGCGAACAACTGCAGCGCGGCCGCGCCGGCCTTGTCCTTGGGACGCTGCGCAGCCTGCGCGTCGCTCGCGTGCTGCGCAGGGAACGTGAACAGTGCCAGGGCACAGAACCAGACCCACCAGGCACGAATGTCGGTCGTCGTCAGGTTGCGCACCCACGCAGTCTCGCCAGCCGAGTCAGGTGCCGCAAGCCAGGTCCTTTCAAGTCGCTCGCCCAGTGATTAGAAGGGGAGTCTGCTTGGCGAAACTCGAACCACCGGGGCCTGCCCTCAGCCCGTCAAGATTGCGAGCGCGCTATCGCAGGGCCCTGGAGGCGGACGGGTCGGATGGCTGCATGCCGACCCTCGCTGCCGATCGCTCGTCGCCGCGCGCCGGGCCGGTGTACGGGTCACGGCTGCAAGCCCGGCGCGTCCAGGGCGCGCTGCTGGCCGCGATCGTTGCCTGCTGCACGGGCCTTTTGCTGCTGCTCGTCGGTGGCTGTCACACCTCCGGTTCGCTCGAAGCACAACCGCGCGTCGACGCCGAGGCCTCGGCCGCCTACGAACGCGCCCGTGAACGTTGGCGACGCGGCGGGAACCTGGCGCTGGCGGAAGCGCGCGAGAGCGCGCAGCGCGCGACAACTCTGGCGCCCGATTGGATCGCCCCGCAGCGTTTTCTCGATGAACTCGCGCGCGCGGACCTGCTCGGAGTCCAGGCACTCGCGGAGCACCGCGCGAAACTCGCGCTGCATCCCGACGATGCGGGCGAGTGTTATCTCGCCGGTCGCCTCGAGGGCCGCAGCGGAGGTTGGCGCTTCGAGCGCGCCGCGAAACTCGATCCGAAATTGGCTTGGGCCTGGCACGGTTTGGCCTGGGCGGCTGCCAACGAAGGCGATGCGCAGAAGGCCGTCCGTTGTGGCCAGCGCGCGCTGAGCCTGGCTCGCGACGCCTTCGAGATCAGCTACTTTCAAGCCGGGCTCGCGCGCATCGATTTCGCACGCGGTCGGCCGCGCGAAGCGCTGGCCAGGCTTTTGCCGCTGCTGGATTCGCCAGAGATCGCGCCGGTGGATCGCCTCGAACTTGCGGTACAGGCTGCGCAGATCGAGCTCTCGATGTTCTTTCAGCCCGAGGGCCGGCGCGGCGAACAGCGCGCCATGCGACTCTTGCGCGAGGAAGAGCTGACTGACTTCGAAGTCGAGGCGCTGGTCGCACGCTTGCGCTTCTTGCGCATCGCCGACGGCTCGGGCTCGCTCGATCTGCAATTGGCTCTGGCCGCGCGTTCCTCGCCCGCCCGCGATCGCCTGCGCGCAGAACTGATGCTCGACGAGCGGCCGACACCGTTGGCGCTGGGCCTTTTGGCGCGCGCGTCCGCCAACCGCGGCGGGCGACTCGCCTCCGGTCCGCTGCTGCGTGCGGCGCGCTTCGCAGCCGGACAATTCGAACAGGGCGTCGAAGAATGGCTCGCCGATCTGCCCGCGCTGGTGCTCGACGAACGGCGGCTGCCGCGCGAGCCCAAGCTGCTGGCGGTCGTTCTAGCCGCACGCGCGCTCGGCGACGCGGCTCCGAGGCCGGCGTCGACAGGCGGCGATGGCGAGCATCGCGCGCCGGCCCAGACCCTGGCGGCTTTCGGCGATCGATTGATCAGCGCGGGCTGGTTTCGTGAGGCGCGCGCCGTGGCCGGAGCGTTGGCCGCGCACGATCTCGATCAGGCCCTGGCGCTCGAGGACCGCGCGGCGGCCGGACAACAATTGCTTTCGTCGATCCGCCGTCTGCTGGTCACCTCGGACCCGAATTCGTTCGCCAGTCTCGGCGGCGAGGACGCAGCGCGTTTCCGACCGATGGAACGCGGCGATCCGTCCGCGCGCCAGGCGGCCCACGTTGATGGTTTGCTGGACGCACTCTCGCCGCTCTTCGCCAGTGCGCGCGCCATGTGGGGCGAAGCCTGGCAGCCGGACATCAGCCTGCGCGAGTTCCGCTCGAGTCCGCGCTACGGATATGGCTGGCTGGGGCAACTCGTGCACCCCGGTCCCACGTTTTCCAAGGAAGACGAGCGCCTCGGACTCGGCAAGCAGGGAGAAACTGTCCCCGGTTTCGCCGACGCGTTTGCACAGATCGGGCGCTTCGCGCTGCTGGGCGAAGTGCTCGGCGGCGGCGGCCCCGACGCGACCGTCCTGCAGCGCACGCTGGTCGAACCGCGCTCCGGGAAACACATGGGCGTGCCGTGGAGCGGAACGATCGCGTGGTGCGAGGGCTCTGACGTGCAGCCGCGGGCTGCGCGCGAAGGTGCCACGATCTCCGGCGCGGCGCTGCACGAGGGTTATTGGGTCGACATCGACGCGCTGCGGCGCGAGCGCGACCTCTGGGCGCGAGTGCAGCAGGAATTCGGCGGCGAAGCTCAGCGCGCGCGGCGCGCCGCGGCCCTGGCGACGCGCGGCCTGGCAATTTCGGCACCGATCAATCGGCGCGATCTCGCCAGGCTCGAGCGGCGCAGCGTGCAAGCGCTGCTCGGCGAGTCCGATCGCATGCGCCTGGCCGTGCTGGCCGAACGCGACTTGGGCAACGGGAACGGTTCTGGAGTCACGCTCGACGAACTCGTGCAGTTGACCGCGGTCCACGAGGAGGGGCACCTTTGCGATCGCGGACGCCTCTTGCCGGTCAGCGAGCACCCGCTGCGCATTGCGGCGTTCCTCGCCCGCGCAGGCCTAGGACCCCAGAGCATTGCCGAGCGACTGGAGTATCGCGCGCAACTGACCGCGCTGTGCGAGGCGCCCGATCCGCGACTCGCCTGGGTCGACGTGCTCAGCGCGGGCGAGAGCGAGACACTTGGCGTCACTCCGCACGCGGGCGCCTATCGGCGACTGTTGATCGATCTGGTGGAAACGCTCGATCGCGAGTTCGAACGCCATCCCGAAGAATGGCCGCAACTTGACTCAGGCCACGTACTCGCCCACCAGTTGCACCGCCTGCCGCCCGAGAGTCTGCGGCGCGTGGCCCTGATCGTCGCCGAGCGCGAAGGGCTGATCGAACACTGAAGGGTCAGCGCGAGAGCGCCGTGCGCACCAAGAGTTCGACGTCGGCGCCGCCGACTTCGGCTACGGCCCGCTCGACTGCCTTGCGCGCTTCCTTCTCGCTGAAACCGATGCCCAGCAGCGCGGCGACGGCGTCCTCCGCGCCCTGATCGGTGAGCGTGCGGCCGACGCTTCCAGCCTTGCTTCCCGCCGAAAAGCTCAGGATCTTCTCGCGCAGGTCGAGCAGCAGCTGCTCGGCGGTCTTCTTGCCGATGCCCTTGATCGTTGTGAGCTTGCGCACATCGCTGCCGCGAATCGCTGCGACAAGTTCCGCAGCGGGCAGGCCTGAGAGCAAACCCAAGGCCGCCGCCGGTCCGACGCCGCGCACCGTCAGCAGCAGCCGGAACAAATCGCGCGTGCCGGCGTCAGGGAAACCGTACAGCCGATGTTCGTCCTCGCGCACGACCTGGTGCACGAACACACGCAGCGGCTCGCGCTCCGAAAAACTCGAGGTCAGCGGCACGCTGAGTTCAAAGCCGATGCCGTGCACGTCGAGGACCAGCCGCGCCGGTCCCCGCGCTGCAAGCTTGCCTTCGAGATAGTCGTACATCGCGCGGGATCGCTCAGCCCGCGGCCCTAGTTGTCCTGACGCATCACAGCTTGGGCTCGGGGCCGTCCGCGAGCTTCAGGCCCATTTCGGCCAGCTTGCGCTTCAGCTCCGTCAGCGAGGTCACGCCAAAGTTCGGCATGCCGAGCAATTCTTCCTCGGAGTGTTGGATCGTGTCGCCGACCGTCAGGCAGCCCAGCGATTCGACCGTGCGCCGCGCGCGGATCGAGAGGTCGAGGTCGCCGATCGGCCGGTTGAGCAGCTCGGAATTTTCGCCCGAGACGCGCGGTCGCGTCGCGGCTTCGATCGAAGCCACGGCTTCTTCGTGGGCCATGCCCAAGCGCAGGTTCTTGGAGCCCAGGATTTCCTTGATCTCGTTGAGCGAGGTCTCGCCGAAATTCTTGTAGGCGAGCAGTTCGGCCTCGGTCTGACGCACCAGGTCGCCCAACGTGATGATGTTCATCTTGTTGAGGCAATTGCGCGCGCGCACGGACAATTCGAAGTCCGAGATCGGCGTGCGCAGGATCTGGTTGAGGCGGTCTTCCTTGCGCTCCAGGTCTTCGTCGTAATACATGCTCAAGGCCGAGCGCGCGTCCTTGAAGTACAGTCGCGCGCGCCGATCGGTCGGATCGTTGCGCACCAGGACGTCGTAACAAGCGGCCGCCTGCCGGTCGCGTCCAAGGTCCTCGTAGAGCATGCCGAGATTGAAGAGCACGTTGCGGTCGATCGGCAGCATTTGCGCCAGTGTCTGGTAGAAGCGCAGGGCCGTCACGTCTTCTCCGCAGCGCTCGAATAGGTGCGCCGCGCGGAACAAAAGGCCGCGGTGGGTCGGATCGGCTTCGTAGGCGGACTCGTAGTGGTCGAGGGCCACGCCGTACTTGCGCTCGGACTCGGCCACGCGGCCGTTCACGTACTCACCCTCGCAGCTCGCGGCAAAACTTGCCGGAGCTTCGGCCAGGCCGCGCTTGAGTTGGGCGAAGGCGGTCTCCGGGCCGCCGGAGATCAGGTCCGCTTCGAGGCGCGCCTCGAGCATCGCACCACGCGGGCGCGGTTCGTTCGGGTAGGCCTCGGACAGGCGCTTGAAGATCGGCAGTGCATCCTTCGGCTGGCCGGCACTGACCAGCGCGTTGGCGCGCGTGAACGAGGCGACGTCGTCGCTCGCGTACTGCTGCAGTTGTTCGGCGGCGGCGGCGTAGTCGCCGACCATCCACAGGCCAAGGCCTTTGCGCCGGCCTTCCTCGCCGGCCGAGGACATGCCGGCGACTTCGCGCGCGAAGGCATCCTTGCTCTTGCGCGTGGAGAAGACCTGAGCTCGCGCTTGTTGCAGCGCTCCGAAGCTCGGGATCTGCGCCTTGGCGATGTCGAAAGAAGGTTCTTGGGCGGCCTGGATGGTGGGGGCCGATTCAGTCGTGGTCGGAATAGTCATGGCCTCTATACCGCGCCTCAAAGGGGCGCCGTGCCTGTGGAGCGATGCTGCGGCTTCGCGCGAACCGGCACCCGCTCACGGGGGCTGGGAAAGCGCGAGATGATAGGCACCTGTGCCTGAGCGGTCAAACCGGGCGCGCCTCGACGCGCAGCGGCCGCCTCGCGAACCGGACTTCGCAGCGCCCAGTTTGCCTGCCAGGAAAGCGACGGACCCATGGAATCCGGACCTCGCGTGTGGTGAAACACATGCACGGCGCGCGCGGGGCTCGCCGGGCTTCGAAAAACGGGCCTTGGGGGAAGAGAATGGACAAGTTGGTGATCGAGGGCGGTCGTGCCTTGCGCGGCCGGGTGCGGACAGCGGGTAGCAAAAACGCGGTGCTGCCGATTCTCGCGGCCTCTTTGATGACGGAGGCGCCGCTGGTGATCCCAAACGCGCCGAAATTGTCGGATGTGGGGACGATGCTCGACCTGTTGCGCGAGCTCGGCTCGAGCGCGGAACGCGACGACAGTGGCGCTGTGACTGTGCGCTCAGCGGACGTGCCCGCAGACAAAGCCGGCTGGGAAAATGTGCGCCGCATGCGCGGATCGATCGCGGTGCTCGGGCCGCTGCTCGGCCGCACCGGTCGCGCGGTGGTAAGTCAACCCGGAGGCTGCGTGATCGGCGTGCGTCCGATCGACGTGCACCTGAAGGGCATGCAGGCGCTCGGCGCGCGCGTGAAAGTCGAACACGGTTACATCGTGTGCGAAGCGCCTCCGGGCGGCTTGCGCGGCGCGGAGATGTATCTGGGGTCGTCATTTGGATCGTCGGTGCTCGGCACGGCGAACGTGATGATGGCCGCGTGTTTCGCGAAGGGGCGCACGGTGATCCATGGCGCGGCTTGCGAACCGGAGGTCACGGATCTCGCGGATTGCTTGAAGAAAATGGGAGCGAAGGTCAGCGGGCAGGGATCGCCGCGCTTGGAGATCGAAGGGGTTGAGGCGCTCGGTGGCGCGACTTGGCCGGTGATTCCGGATCGGATCGAGGCGGGGACGTATTTGCTCGCGGGGGCGATCACGGGAGGAGCGGTGCGCGTCGAGAACTGCAGGCCGGATCATTTGACGGTGCTGCTCGATCGATTGGCGGCGGCGGGTGTGCCGTTTCAGGTGGGGCCGGATTGGATCGCGAGCATGGCCAGGGATGTGCGCGATCCCGAGCGGCGCGCGAAGCCGACGGATGTCACGACGTTGCCTTATCCTGGATTCCCGACGGATTTGCAGGCGCAGTGGATGGCGTTGAT
>JAYUUV010000014.1:0-4314 GCA_043754695.1 Planctomycetota bacterium | reverse complement strand
CTGTCGACCGAGAAGTCGACGCCCGGCGAGCGGTGCAGCTGGCTCACGATCACGCGCTCGGAGCCATTGATGATGAACTCGCCGCCCCCGATCATGATCGGGATCTCGCCCAGATACACCTCTTCCTCGATCGGCTCGGGTTTGATCAGCCGCAGGCGCACCTTGAACGGATAACCGTAGGTCAAGCGCAGCTGGCGGCACTCTTCGATCGTGTAGCGCGGATTCCCGAGCTCGTAGCCGATGTACTCCAGGCACATCGTCTTGTCGTACGAGTAGATCGGGAAGACTTCGCGCAGCAAGCCCTCCAGACCCTGCGCCGGCCGGCTGGCCTGCGGCGTGTCGAGCAACAGGAAATTGGTGTAGGCCTTGGTCTGGATTTCAACGAGGTTCGGTACTTCGATGATTTCCGGGTAGCGGCCGAAAGTGCGGACGGTGCGCGACGGGGTGGAGGCTTGGGTCATGTGCGGTCACTCGCGTGCGTGCCGGAGAAGGGCCATCTCGCGCGCGTTCGGCTGGGCCCGCGGGGGCCCGAACGCGCAGAGGTGGTGTCTCCCGAGGGGTGGATATGGCGAAGCTCCGCGACCGGAGGGACGGCCGAAGAGCGCGAATCAGGGCAGGCTGCGATGGACAGCGGATTGCCCTGCGATTGTCTGATGTCTAGGTCGAGGAAGGCCAGTGGATCCAAGACGGCGCGAATCCAAATGGCAGGACTCGCGACAATTGCAGGAGGGTCGATCAGCGAGGTTCGACTCCGCCCCAGGGCCTGGGAAGGATAGCGAAACCCGAGGAAGTTTGCGCGGAGGTCCGACGGAAGCACCGTCCGACCGATCGCCGCCGGTCCTGCGCCACGCGCCCAGCCCCCCAGGGGGAGCGGGAATGCGCGCGACGAAGCTGCCGGCGGAGAAAGACTCGTGGGCGGGAAGACTCCCGCCCGCGGATCAAACCAGCTTGACCTTGGCGCCGGCGGCTTCGAGCTGCTTCTTCATCGCAGCAGCTTCGTCCTTGGTGGCGCCTTCCTTGACGGTCTTGGGCGCGCCCTCGACCAGGTCTTTGGCTTCCTTCAGGCCCAAGCCCGTGATGGCACGGACTTCCTTGATGACCTTGATCTTCTCGGCTCCGCCGTCCTCGAGGACCACGTTGAACGCGGTCTTCTCTTCGACGGCGGCAGCGGCGGGAGCGCCGCCACCGGCCGCCGCGGCAACGGGTGCTGCGGCAGAAACGCCCCAATGGGCTTCGAGGTGCTTGACGAGCTTGGCGGCCTGCAAGAGGCTCAGGCCGTCCAGCTGGGTGGCGATGGTTTGGAGCGCCGGCTCCAGGGTTTCGACTTCGGACATGTGACTCTCCTAGGGAGTAACTGGGGTACCAGGGATGTTTCAGGATCCCCGCGCCGGTCTTGGCCAGCGCGGGTTGGAGGGATGGTTTTGGGATCAGCTCGCTTGAGGCGCAGCTTCGGTGCTCGCACCGAGTTTGTCGGCGCGGGCTTGCAGGACGCGGGCCAATCCCGAGGGATTGGCGGCGAGCACAGTGACGAGGCCGCGGGCGGGCGTCGCCAGCAGGCCGACGATCATGCCGCGCAGCGTGCGCTTGTCGGGAACACCGGCGAGTGCCTTGGCGTCCGCGGCCGTCAGCACGAGACCTTCGAGCAGACCCGCTCGGATCGGCAGCTTGCCGGATTTCTTCAACTCGGCCGACGTCAGCACCTTGGCCGCGTGCATCGCGGCGTCGGCGGAGCCGTAGACGATGCCGACGTTTCCGACCAGCACATCGGCGCCGAATTCGACGCCGCGTTCGGCCAGCATGCGACGCGCGAGTGCGTTGCGCACCATGCGCAAACGCGCTCCGCCCTTGGCGAGCTCGCCGCGCAGCTTCTCGAGTTCATGGACCGTGACTTTGTCCATGGAAACGACCAGCATTCCGCCGGCTTCCTTGAATTCCCGCGAGTACTCGCGGGTGACCATTTCTTTCAGCAGGTTCGGCATGGGGTCAGGCTCCGTAGGAAATCCAGGCACCGGGGCCCATCGTGGTGGAGACCGAAATCCGCCGCATGAAAATGCCCTTGACCGCGGGCGGGCGCATCGCGGCGAGGTGATCGAGGAACGCGCGAAGATTGACTTCGAGGTCCTCGGTCTTGAACGAACGCTTGCCGAAGGCGGCGTGCACGTTGCCGCCCGCGTCGGTGCGGAACTCGACCTTGCCGGCCTTGAACTCCGTCACTGCGGCGCCGACATCGGCGGTCACTGTTCCGGACTTCGGACTGGGCATCTTGCCCTGCGGGCCGAGAACTTTTCCGAGCTTACCGACGTGCTTCATCATGTCGGGGCTGGCGATCACGATGTCGAAGGCGGTCCAGCCGCCGAGGATCTTCTCGGCCAGCTCGGCCGATCCGACTTCGTCAGCGCCGGCGGCCTTGGCCGCAGCAGCCTTGTCGCCCTCGGCGAACACGACCACGGTGACTTTCTTTCCCAGACCCTTGGGCAGCGAAACGGCGCCGCGCACCAGCTGGTCCGATTTCTTGGGATCGATGCCGAGGCGAACGGCGACCTCGACGGTCTCGTCGAACTTGGTATGCGGCAGGCCCTGGATCAGGGCGAGTGCGGCGGCCGGCTCGTAGACCTTGCTGCGGTCCACTTGCGCGGCGGCCTTCGTGTAGCGCTTGCTGTGAATTGCCATCGTAGTTCTCTTGTTGCGTGGGAAAGGCGCTTAGCCCACGACCTCGATACCTGACGAACGGGCGGTGCCCGCGATGATGCGCGCGGCCATCTCGACGTCGCGCGCATTGAGGTCCTTCATTTTCATTTTCGCGATCTCCAGGACCTGCGCCTTGGTGACCTTGCCGACGGCCTTTTCGTGACCGACAGTGCCGCTGCCTTTTTCGATGCCGGCGGCTTTCTTGAGCAGGATCGCGGCGGGCGGCGACTTCAGGATGAAGTCGAAGCTGCGGTCCTTGTAGACGGTGATCTCGACCGGAATGATCAGGCCCATCTGGGCGCGCGTCGCGTCGTTGAACTGCTTGACGAACATCGCGATGTTCACGCCATGCGAGCCGAGAGCGGGACCGACCGGCGGCGCCGGAGTCGCCTGCCCGGCCGGGCACTGCAGCTTGATCTTGCCTGTGATTTCTTTTGCCATCGCGAATTCCTTCTTGGGGTCCCTTGCAGATCGTGCGGCTCCCTAGGGTGGGGGGGGAGCCGCGTCTTTGCTCAGACCTTTTCCACTTCCCAATACTCGAGCTCGACCGGCGTCGGACGACCGAAGATCGTGACTACGACGCGCACCGTGCCCTTCTCCGGAGAAACGTCTTCGACGCTACCGTCGAATCCGTCGAACGCTCCGGACTTGATCTTGACCATGTCGCCCTTCTGCAGACCGATCGTGACCTGGGGCCGCGACTCGGTGTCGGACATGCGCACGAGAATCGCTTGGACCTCGCCGTCGGAAAGCGGCACGGGTTCACCGCGCGATCCGAGGAAGTCACCGACCTTGCCGGTCTCGCGCACGACGCTCTGAGCTTGCAGGGCGCGCGGATCCTCGGGATCGGCCAGGTCGACCTGCAACATCAGGTAACCGGGATAGAGCTTGCGATTGACGATACGTTTCTTGCCGCCCTTGAGGTCGGTGACGCGCTCGAAGGGCACGAGCACTTGCGGGACGATGTCCTGCACGCCGGCCAGCTTGATGCGCAACTCCAGCTGCTTGCGCACGGAGTCCTCGCAGCCCGATTGACAGCGCACGAAATACCACTTGTGAGCCATGCTCATGCACCTCCAAACCACAGCAACCTGGTCACGCGCCCGATCAAAACGTCGGACCCGGCCAGATAGACCATCAGGAAGAGCACGCAGAAGATCACGACCAGCGAGGAGTTGACGACGTCTTTGAAGGTCGGCCAGGTGACCTTGCGCAGCTCGCTTTCGGTGTCGATCAACAGGTCGGCGTTCTTGGGCTTTTCGAGCCAGCGATAGAGCATGAAGACGCACACGACGCCGACCGTGGCCGAGATCAGGAAGGCCGGCGTGACGCTGACGCCCAGCACAGGGATCATCGCACCGCCTTGGCCGGCTTCGTTGGCGCCCAGGCGTTGGCCCAACGACTTGAACGACACGCCCAACTGGATGTTGAGCGCGCGCGCTCCCCACAATGCGAGGATCGCGAGCGACCAGAACGCTGCCATGCGGGCCATGCGTCCTTGATCTTTGCGGTAAGCCATGTGCGGGTGCGGGGAGGGTTGGGGGAGGAAGGGTGCGGATCAGCGCGAACGGATCAGAGCTTGTGCTCTTTGTGCTCGACGTGCTTGCGGCAGAAGCGGCAGTACTT
>JAYUUV010000013.1:0-6851 GCA_043754695.1 Planctomycetota bacterium | reverse complement strand
AGCGAACTCGGGCCCGATTTCGAGCGCACCTTCGATGCGCGCGTGCGCGACGCGAACGAGTACTACGCGGCGAAATTGCCCAAGGTCTTTTCGGACGACGAAAAACTCGTCGCGCGTCAGGCCTACGCGGGACTCTCCTGGTCCAAGCAGTTTTATCACTACGTGCAGTCGCGCTGGCTCGAGGGCGATCCGCTGCATCCGGTACCGCCCAAGTCGCGCCTGCGCGGCCGCAACAGCGATTGGGGCCACATCTACAACCGCGACGTGATCTCGATGCCGGACACGTGGGAATATCCGTGGTACGCGGCCTGGGATCTCGCCTTCCACATGATTCCCTTCGCGCGCCTCGATCCGGAGTTCGCGAAGTCGCAGCTCGAGCTGTTCCTGCGCGAGTGGTACATGCATCCCAACGGCCAGATTCCGGCCTACGAATGGGCGTTTTCCGACGTCAATCCGCCGGTGCATGCCTGGGCCGTGTGGCGCGTCTACAAGAAGACCGGCCGCGACCGGCGTTTCCTGGCGAGTTGTTTCCAGAAGCTGCTGCTCAATTTTACCTGGTGGGTCAACCGCAAGGACGCCGAGGGCCGGCACGTGTTTTCCGGCGGATTCCTCGGCATGGACAACATCTCCGTGTTCGATCGCTCGCAGCCGTTGCCGACCGGCGGCTACCTCGAGCAGGCCGACGGCACCGCCTGGATGGCGTTCTACTGCGGCACGATGTTGCAGATGGCGATGGAGCTTGCGCTGCACGATCCGACCTACGAGGACATGGCCTCGAAGTTCCTCGAGCACTACGTGCACATCGCCGACGCGATGAATCACCTCGGCGGAAATGGACTGTGGTCCGCGGAGGACGGTTTCTATTACGACCAGGTGCACCTGGAGGGCGGCAACCAGACGCTGCGCGTGCGCTCGATGGTCGGACTGGTGCCTTTGATCGCGGTCGAAGTGCTCGACGGTGCGACGATCGATCGCTTGCCTGCGTTCAAGAAGCGCATGGAGTGGTTCTTGCGCAATCGCTCCGACCTTGGCGCGACGATCGCCTACATGGAGCGCAACGAACTGCAGGAACAAGATCTGCGGCTGTTCTCGATCCCGTCGCGCGAACGTCTCGAGCGGATCCTGCGTTACGTGTTCGACGAAGCGGAGTTCCTTTCGCCCAACGGACTGCGTTCGGTGTCCAAGGTGCACGAGGCGAATCCGTTCACGATTCGCGTCGGCGACGTGGAGCACCGCGTCGATTACGCGCCTGGCGAGTCGCTTTCTTCGCTGTTCGGCGGCAATTCCAACTGGCGCGGGCCGGTCTGGTTCCCGATCAACTTCCTGATCGTCGAGGCGCTCGAGCGCTACGGCCGTTTCTACGGCGACAGCCTCAAGGTCGAGTGCCCGACGGGCTCAGGCAAGTACCTCAACCTGCAGCTAGCCGCCGATGAACTCGCGCGCCGATTGACCCGTCCGTTCCTGCGCGACGAGCGTGGTGCGCGTCCCTGCCATGGCGACGACGCGCGCTACCGCGACGATCCGCACTGGAAGGAACTTGTCCTGTTCCACGAGTATTTCCACGGCGAAACCGGGCTTGGCCTGGGCGCGAGTCACCAGACCGGCTGGACCGCGCTTGCCGCGACGCTGCTCGAGAGTCTCGGCCGCGGCCGCGAGCGCGCGCGCACGTCGCAGAAGCACGTCGGCAACATGCCGAAGTCCTGGCGCTGACCGTGCGCTCAGCGCGCCGGCGCCAGGACGACGAATCCGTGCCGCTCGAAGGCCACAGCCGCCGTCGGGCTTTCGATGAGCGCGATGAATCTGCGCGCGAGCTGCAGGTCGTGCGCGGCTCGCAGTGCCGCGCGCGGATACACGATCTGCGGGCCTTGCGCGCGCGGCACTTCGAACACGACGTGCACGCGTTTCGAGCGCTCAGCGTCGGTTCGGTACACGATGCCCGCCTGTGCGCCACCCGACTCGACCGCGGCGAGGGCCGCGCGCACGTCGATTCCGGGCAGAACCCGGGTGGCGACATCGTTCCATACTCCGTGCGCTTCGAGCCAGCCTTTGGCGTAACGGCCCGCGGGCACCGTGTCGGTGTTCGCCAAGGAGAGTCTCACGATCGCGGGCCCGGCGAGTTGAGCGGCCTTGAAGGGCAGCGAGAAATTCGACTTCCATTCGGGCCGATTCTCGAACGGCTCGATGACCACCAGCTGATTGGCCAGGAAATCCCGCCGTGTGCCGCTCTCGATCAGGTCGAGTGCCGCGAGCCGATCCATTTCCCGCTCGTCCGCCGAAAGGAACACGTCCGCCTTTCCTCCGGAGATGATCTGGCGCGCGAGATCACCCGAGGAGCCGAGATTGATGACCAGCTTCGCACCGAGATCCTGCTCGATTTGCGGCGCGAGTTCCGCCATGACATCGCGCAGCGAGGCCGCCGCAAAGACCGTGATCTCCGGCCGGCCTCCCGTCACACTCGACTCGCGATCCGAACATCCTCCGAGCAGTGCAAGCGCACCCACGATCCCGCCCACAACCGCCATCGAAATTCGGCCCCACGCTCGATCGTCCATCACGTCGAGTGTAGCGGTCCAAGGGTCCCCGGTAATTCGCCGCCGATTCTTACCGCCCCCGTACTCCGGCGTTTCATTTGTCACGTGCGAGTATGCGGCCGGTAATAAACGGTGGCGGATTACCGGGGACCTCGCGTATCCTCCGCGCGTGGATCTTCATGCTTTGACTAGTTGGCGGCGGGCGGGCCGTATTGCGTCGGAATGCCGCGAGTGGGCGAAGGTGAACGTCAAGCCGGGCGTGCGCGTTCGCGATGTGCTCGAGCACGTCGAGGCTTTGACGCGCGAGCGCGGCGGTCAGCCGGGATTCCCGGCCCAATCGTCGCGCAACAACGTCGCGGCACACTATTGCTCGCCGCCCGGCGACGACATGCGCTACGAAGAGGGCGATTGCGTCAAGGTCGACTTCGGTGTGCACGTCGATGGCTACGTCGCCGACACGGCGGCTTCGATCGATCTTTCCGCCGACAAGCGCTGGACGCCGCTGGTCAAGGCTTCTTCCGACGCGCTGGCCGCCGCGATCTCCACGATCGGCATCGGGGTCAGCGTCGGCGATCTCGGCTCGGCGATCGAGTGCACGATCCTGGCCGCGGGTTACAACCCGGTGCGCAATCTCACCGGGCACGGACTTGGCCGCTGGAAAGTCCACACGCCTCCGCAAATTCCCAACCAAGGCGAGACCTCGCGCGAACGTCTCAAGGACGGCATGGTTTTCGCCATCGAGCCATTCGCCTGCACCGGCCGCGGTTACATCACCGAGAAGGGCAAGGCCGAGGTGTTCATGATGGTGCGACCGCCGCTGCGCGCGAAGGGCCTCGACAAGGACGTGCTCAAGGAGATCGAATCCTGGCGCGGCCTGCCGATCGCGCGGCGCTATTTTTCGGCGTACGACCCGCTTGTGGTCGAGGACACGCTGACCAAGTTGGCGCGCCAGGGTTCGCTGATGCGCTATCCGCCGCTGGTCGAAGCCGACGGCGTCATGGTCGCGCAGACCGAGCACTCGATCTATCTGTCCGCGGCCGGCGTGGAAATCCTGACCGCGTGAGCGGCGGGCGATGAAGCTCGCCTTGATCACGACGCCGCCCAGCGTGAACAGCGGGATCGGCGATTACACCCGCCACCTGCTCGCGGAACTTTCGCGCCACGCACAAATCGAACTCTTCGTCGAGCACGGAAAGGAAGGCGAAACCCTGCTTGGCCGGAAAATGAACTCGGTGCGCACGCTCGAGCCGCGCGCCTTCGATCAAATCGTCTATCAGCTTGGAAACGAGATCGCCCATGCGTTCATGGAGCCGTTGCTGCGCCGCATCGGCGGCACGGTCGTGTTGCACGATTGGGTCCTGTTCGACCTAGCGCTCGCGGCCCATCCGGCACTGGCCCGCGGCGGGATCAAGGGACTTGCGCTCGCCTGGCGCGAAGGCGGCAGCGAGCAGGCGCGTGTGTACCTCGAGAATCGGCTGACGCGCAGCGGCGTGCTCGGCGATTCGAAGCCTGCGCTCGATCCCGGGCAGCTCGACGGCACGCTGCTCGACGGCTGGCACGACCCCGAACCTTCAGGGCGCTGGACCAGCGATCTCGCACGCCTGCGCCTGAGCGGCAGTGCCTTCGAAAGGGTCGCAATTTTCCTCGTCAGCGAGCCCGGCCGGCGCATCGAACTGTCGTGCGCGGATCGTCGCGTACAAGCGCAGTGTACGAAGGCGAAACGCGAATGCGAACTGGACCTCGACGTGCGCGGAATCCGCGATCCGCTGCTGTGCCTGAGTGCGAATCCGCTTTTCCTTTCCGACGAGCAACAGCGCAATGGCGACACGCGGCGGCTTGGCGTTTTCGTGAAGCGCATCCGTGTCCGCGAAGCGAGTGCAGAACACGATCTTGACCTGCGTTCGCGCGCGGCCGCCAGGTTCGCGCCGCTGGGCCTCGTTCGCGATCGTTTTCGCCTCAGCCTCAACCGCGGCATCGTGCGCTCCGCAGACGCGTTCATCGTGCACTCGGAGTTCGTGCGCGAAAAAATCGTCCGCGAACGCGACGCAGCGATTCCGGTCGCCGTCGTGCGCCACGGCGCACAGCCGCGCTGGAGCGACGAGGACCGCCGGCTCGCGCGCGCTCGACTGAACTTGCCCACAGATTGGCGGGACGGCCTGCTGCTGACCAGCTTCGGCAGCTTGCAGACCCACAAGCGCGTCGAGCCGCTGCTGGCGGCCTTCGCCGCCGCGCGTCGGTCGCGCCTGGATTTGCGGCTCGCGTTGATCGGTGCCGAAGATCGAGAATCCCTCGATGTGCAAGCGCTCGTGCGTTCGCTCGGCCTCGAAGGCAGTGTTCGCCTGACCGGGCGCGTCGAGGAAGGCGAGGCCTGGACCTGGATCCACGCCGGCGATTTCGCCGTTCAATTGCGCGGCCCTTCGACCGGCGGAAGCTCCGGCGGAGTCTTTCAATCGCTGGCCCTGGGGCGCGCGGTGATTGCCAGTGACTCAGACGAGCAACGCGAGTTGCCCGAGGACTGCGTCCTGCGTGTCGCCCCGGGCGAAGCCGAAGTCGAGCAGTTGTCGCGCCTCATCCTCGACCTGGCCGGCGATCCTGCGCGGCGAGCAGGCCTCGAACTTGGCGCTCGCCGTTTTGTCGAGAACGAATGCTCGTGGGCCCGCGTCGCCGCCCTCTACGCCGAGAATTTGGCGCGTTTTCCGCGCGCCCGGGCGTCCTCGTAGCGGCAACTCGCCGCTCGATTTTCTAGACTCGCGCCGGTCCCAACCGACCGTCCGCACCGTAGTAAACGTCCATGCAGAACTACTTCCAAGATCGCCACGTCGTCATCACCGGCTCGAGCGGCGCGCTCGGCTCCAGCGTGGTCAACACCTTCCTGCGCGCCGGAGCCACGTGTCATTTGCCGATGCGCGAGGAAGAGACGCCGCGCGGGCTCGATAGCGACGCCGGCGAGCGCTTGCGCATTTGCAAGGGCGTCAATCCGACCGACGAACAGTCCGTGATCGCGTTCTATGCCGGCCTGCCCGGCCTGTGGGCCTCGGTGCATTGCATCGGCGGCTTCTTCGCCGCGCCGCTCACCGAGACCAAGGGCTCCGACGCGGCCAACCTGTTGAGCGCCAATTTTCTTTCGCCGTTCCTGTGCACGCGCGAAGCCGTGCGCCGCATGCGCCGCGAGTCAAGACAAGGCGGCCGCATCGTCAGTGTCGCCGCGCGCGCCGGAATCGAAGCGCGCGGCAGCGCCGGCATGTCGGTCTACGCGGCCAGCAAAGCCGCGCTTACGGCCATGACCGAAGCGCTCGGCGAAGAGCTCGCCGCCGAAGGCATCCTCGTGAACGCCGTCGCGCCTTCGTTGATGGACACTGCCGCGAATCGCAAGTCGATGCCCAACGCCGATTTTTCGCGCTGGCCGCGCGTCGAGGAAGTTGCCGCGACGATGCTTTGGCTGGCGAGCCCGCAGAACACGCTTGTGCGCAGCGGAGTCGTCCCGGTGTATGGACGAAGCTGAGCCGGGAAGATTGAACTCATGATTCGAACGAAGAAGCGCAGCAAAGTTGTTCCGATGCGCGAGCCCCAAACGCTCGCGCCCGCCGAC
This sequence comes from Planctomycetota bacterium, assembly GCA_043754695.1. GTDB lineage: Bacteria > Planctomycetota > UBA1135 > UBA1135 > JADJQU01. Next base: position 731 of record JAYUUV010000013.1, on the reverse strand, counting down.
GATCGCGAATGGCTCGAGGCCGACGGCCTGGGGGGATTCGCGTCGGGCCGCGCGGACGGAACGCGTTCGCGCCGCTATCACGGATTGCTTTTGTGCGCCACGCAGCCGCCGGCGGAGCGCATGGCGCTCGTGCAAGCCGTCGAAGTCTGGCTGGTGATGGACGGCGAGCGTTTCCCGCTTTCCACGAGCGTCTACCAGGATGGTTCGGCCTATCCGAATGGCCGATTGTTTCTGCGCGAATTTCAGCACACACCTTGGCCGCGCTGGTCCTACGAAGTCGCGAAGGGTGTGATCGTCGATCACGAACTTTTCGTGCCGCGCGGCAAATCAGCCGTGGTGCTTTCCTGGCGCCTGCGCACGCGTCGGGCGAATTGCACGCTCGAAGTTCGGCCGCTCTTCTCAGGTCGCGATGCCCACGCGTTGCACCATGAAAATCAGAGCTTCGATTTTCGCGGACAAGGAATTGCCGACGGACTCTCCGTGCGGCCCTACGCGTCACTGCCGGCAATTCACGTCCTGAGCAACGGCCGCTACGAATTCGGCGCCGATTGGTACCGCAATTTCCTGCTCGCTGACGAGCGTGAGCGCGGCTTCGATCACCTCGAGGATCTCGCTTCGGTCGGCACGTTCACGTTCGATCTTTTGAAGGGCGAAGCCAATCTCGTCTTCGGCACCGAGCCGGGTGTCGCCGAACTTCAAGCCGGCGAGGGTCCGTTCGTCGCGCGCGTCGC
>JAYUUV010000012.1:0-9702 GCA_043754695.1 Planctomycetota bacterium | reverse complement strand
TCGAAGTCGGCTTGAAAAGCGGCGGCCCCGCGCCGTTGCCGATCGGTCCGGGCACAGTCTTCGACGGCTTTCGCATCGAACGCGAGATCGGCCGCGGCGGCATGGCGATCGTCTATCTGGCCACACAGCTCGACTTGCGTCGCCCGGTGGCGCTGAAAGTCTTGCGGCCGGGGCTGGCCCTCGACGAGCGACACGTCGAACGATTCCGGCGCGAAGCGCTCGCGGTCGCGCGGCGCTCGCATCCGCACATCGTGCAGATTCACGGCGTCGGCATCGGATTGGGCCATCCCTATCTGGCCATGGAATTCGTCGAAGGACCGACGCTGGGCCAGGTCTTCGCGAAGCTGCCGGCGCCCGGTTTGCGCAGCGCCGAAGACCTAGCGCGCGCGGTCGGCTGGCCGAGCGAACGGGTGCTGGGCAAGTCGTACGAAGTTGCGCTCGCCGAACTGCTCGTGCCGGTAGCGCGCGCGTTGGCGACGGCCCACGAGGTCGGGCTCGTGCACCGCGTCATCAAGCCTTCGAACATTCTCGTGCGCAAGGACGGCAACGCGTTAGTCGCGGACTTCGGGTTAGCCAAGGGCGACGGCGATCTCGGGCTCTCGCTCTCGGGCGAGCCGCTGGGTACTCCGTATTACATGTCGCCCGAACAGGCGGCGATGACCGAGGCGCGCGTCGATCGTCGCACGGACGTGTACAGCTTCGGCGTCGTGCTCTACGAGGGGCTCGGCGGAGCGCGGCCCTTCGAAGGCAAGACTTTGATCGACGTGCTCGACGCCGTGCGCCATCAGGAGCCGCGCTCGCTGCGTGACCTCGACCGCCGAACGAGCGCCAATGCGCAGTCCTTGGTGCGGCGCGCCATGGCGCGCGATCGCGAGGGCCGTTATCCGTCGGCGCTCGAACTGGCCGCGGACCTCAGTACGCTGGCGCAGGGCTTGACGACCCAGGCCCACACGCGCCAGGGCGGGCGATTTCGGCGCGCTTGGGCGGCCTATCGCGGAACGATGCTGGGGGAGTGCGCTGAATTCCGCTCGGATGCGACGCTGCTGGGTTGGCCGCTGGTCCACATCGTCAGTCAGGCCCATCGCCAGGGCCGCAAGCAGACCGCCCGCGGCTGGATCGCGATCGGCCCCAAAGCGATCGGCGGCATCGCCATCGGGGGATTCGCCGGCGGAATTTTTGCCATGGGCGGATTCTCGATTTCCGTGGTTGGGGCCAGCGGCTTCAGCCTCGGCCTGCTGGCTTTTGGTGGACTGGCCGCGGGCGGATTCGCGTTCGGTGGCTTGAGTGCCGGTTACGCCGCGGTCGGCGGCCTGGCGGTCGGCCAGTATGCCTGCGGCGGCGCGGCCCTAGGGACGTACGTCATCAGCCAAGAACGCAAGGACCCCGAAGCCGTCGCCTTCTTCCAGGAACACGAATGGACCTTCTCGCTGCTCCCGAACGGTGCCAACGTGCGCGAACGCTTGCTGCAACAACCGCCCGAGTCCAAGTAGTCGCGCGATCCGCTCGTCCCCGGTAATCCGCCGCCGCTTCTTACTCGCCCGTTACTCGCTGCGAACGTGCGGGTTCGGGTCGGTCGCAGCTGGCGGCGGAGTGCCGAAATGGCGCCGCTCGTTTCGAGCGAGTAATGGCTCGGTAAGGATCGGCGGCGGATTACCGGGGACCGTGTGGGTATCCTGGCGCGATGGAGACGACCCAGGCGTTGCCGATTCTCGTGCGACGCGCCGAGCGGGCGGACGTGGGCACGCTTGTCGAGTTCAATGCGGCGATGGCGCTCGAGACTGAGGGCAAGGCGCTCGATCGGGCCCGGCTGGCGGCGGGCACGCGCGCCGTCTTCGAGGACGAGCAGCGCGGCTTCTACGTGGTCGCCTCGCGCGCCGGAGCGCTGGTCGGCTGTCTGCTCGTCACGCGCGAATGGAGCGACTGGCGCAACGGTTGGTTCTGGTGGATCCAGAGCGTCTACGTCGTGCAGAGCGCGCGGCGCAGCGGCATCTACCGCACCATGTACCAGTGGCTCGAGGCGCAGGCGCGCACGGTGGGCGCGGGCGGCGACGGCTCCAACGTCGTCGGCCTGCGCCTGTACGTCGAAAGCGAAAATCTCGCGGCCATGGCCAGCTACACGGCGCTCGGCATGCAGCGCGCCCGCTACCAACTTTTCGAAGTCGATTTCGTACTCGGATCGGCGACCCACTGACCCATTCGCAGACGAAGCAACGTTTCTCCACATGAGCACCAGCACGCAAACACGTCCGTTCCAAGCCGAGGTCAAAGAGCTGCTCAGCTTGATGATCCACTCGCTGTACAGCCACCGCGAGATCTTCCTGCGCGAGTTGATTTCCAACTCGAGCGACGCGCTCGACAAACGGCGCTTCGAGGCGTTGACCGATTCCACGCTCGCCGATGCGTCGCTCGAGCCGCGCATCGTGCTCGAATGCGACAGCGTTGCGCACGTCCTGCGCGTGCGCGACAACGGCATCGGCATGGGCCGCGAGGAAGTCATCGCCAATCTCGGCACGATCGCGCGCTCGGGCACGCGCAAGTTCCTCGAGGCCGCGCGCGAGAAGCAGGCCGCGGGCTTGCCGCAACTGATCGGCCAGTTCGGCGTCGGTTTCTACGCGAGCTTCATGGTCGCCGACGAAATCGTCGTGGTCACGCGCCGCGCCAATGAAGCCGGCGGCACGCGCTGGCGCTCGAAGGGCGACGGCGAATACGAGATCGAAGATGCCGCCGATGCGCCGGTCGGCACCACGGTCGAATTGTTCCTCAAGGCGCGCGGCGAGGACGAAGAGCAGGACACGTTTCAGGACTTCGCAGATCACTTCGTGCTGCGCGATCTCGTGCGGCGCTATTCGGATTTCGTCGAGTATCCGATCGTGATCGACGCGAAGACTTTTGGCCCCGCGGGCAATCTGAAGGAAGACAAGCTCGAGGACGGTAGCAAGGTCGTCGTGCTCAACACGCGCCGTCCGCTGTGGGCGCGGCCCAAGGACGAAGTCACCAAGGAAGAGCACGCCGAGTTCTATCGCCACTTGACCCACGACTGGAACGAGCCGCTCGAGGCGATCCACTTCAAGGTCGAGGGCACCAGTGAATACACGGCGCTGCTCTATCTGCCCAGCGAACGCCCGCCGGGTTGGTTCGAAGGCCGCAACGACAAACCGCAGGTCAGCCTGTACGTGCGGCGCATCTTCATCATGGCCGAGTGCGAAGTGTTGCTGCCGACCTGGCTGCGCTTCGTGCGCGGCGTCGTCGACAGCCAAGATCTGCCGCTGAACGTGTCGCGCGAGATCTTGCAGGCCAACCGCCAGATTCCGCAGATCAAGAAGCGACTGACGAAGAAAGTGCTCGACGGTTTCGCCACCCTCTTGAAGGACCGCCGTGACGACTACACCTCGTTCTGGCGCCAATTCGGTACGACGATCAAGGAAGGCATGGTCTTCGACGGCGACAACCGCGAGGCGATCGCCGCTATTGCCTTGTTCGCCAACTCCGCGGGCGACGAGCTGTGCACGCTCGACGAGTACATCGCGCGTTTGCCGGCCGATGCGAAGGAGATCTTTTACCTGAGCGCGAGCGACGCGGCTTCGGCGGCTCGCTCGCCGCACCTTGAAGCGCTCAAGGCGCGCGGCCGCGAAGTGCTGTTCTTCGTCGATCCGGTCGACGACTGGGTGCTCGAACATTTGCGCGAATACCAGGGCAAGAGCCTGGTCTCGATCGGTCGCGGCGAAGCCACCTGGGAGAGCGAAGCGGCCAAGCAGGAACGCGAGACTCGCGAACGCGATGCGCGCGCCTGGCTGGAGACGTTGGAGTCGTCGCTATCTGACGAAGTTTCGCGCGTACGTTTTTCGAGCCGGCTCAAGGACTCGCCCGCGGTCCTCGTGGACGAAGAGGGCGCGCTCGGCATCCACATGCAGCGTGTCTTCGAGCACTCGCATTCCGCTCCGCCGCCGAAAAAACGCGTGCTCGAACTCAACCCCGAGCATCCGCTGATCGTGGACCTCGAGCGCGCCCACCGCGATACGCCCGATCGCGAACGGAGCGAATCCGCGGCTCAATTGCTGCTCGGCCAGGCCGTGCTCGCCGAAGGCGGGACTTTGAAGGATCCGGTGCGATTCTCGCGTCTGGTCAGCGACCTGATGCTGGCGAGTTCGCGCTCCGCTCGGCCGCCAGTGAGTTGACGATCGGCGCGAGGCCCGCCGCGAACAATGCGTGGCCCGCGCGCGAGGGATGGTAGGCGTCGATGAACAAGTCGGTCCACTCGCGCGCGGGCGGACCGCTCAATGACGTCAGTACCGTGGAGCGCGCGTCGAAAAAACCGGTGTGCAATCGCGCCGCCGCGGCTTCGACGGCCTTGTTGTACAGCGGTAACACCGGCGATTCCGTCTCGCGCTCGGGCTCGCGCGGCATCGAGATCAGGATCAGGCGCGCACCATCAGCGCGCACACGCAGGTCGAGATCGTCGAGCGCCTTGGCGAAGCGCTCCAGTCCGACGCGGCGCACGCCGGGCCAATCCGGCTGACCCGCGCTGACGTTGAAGGCATCGCGTTCGCGATTCTTTTGTCTCCACGCCTCGCGCAGCGCCTCGCGGTCCTCGCCACGCGCGGTGTCGATCGCCCAGCCGACGGCGTGCAGCAGACGCACGTTGTAGCGCAGCGCGACCAGCGCACTGTGGATCGGGCGGGGCGTTTTGCGCAGCTCGATCTTCGGCCGGTCGGCCATGGTCTGGGCCCACAGGTGTTCATTGATGGCGCCAAAGGCAGCAATCACAATGTCGGGCGCGAGTCCGCGCACCAGCGCGTCGTAGCGCTCGAGACCCTGCTCGATCGTGAAGCCGATCACCCCAGCGTCGATCACTTCCGCGCGGCGACCCTGGCTTTCGAGCAGCGCTTCCAACTGCGCGCACCAGGTGTCCGGATAGGCGACGCCCATGCCGAAGGTCGAAGAATCCCCGAGGGCGACGATGCGCAGCACCCCTGGGGCGGGCTTGGGCGTGCGCGCGGGGCCGCGATAGCCTGCGGCATTGATGTGCTCGTGCTGCGCGTCGCCGTAGGGGACCTCGACGCCGGGATGGGGCATCCACAGCTGGGCCCGGTCCTCGGTGAACATCCCGACACCGCGCTTGAGGTTGCGATCCTCGTCGCTGTTCCAGAGGATCGGCGGGATCTGCGCCGGGTAGTGCGTGAACTTTACGAGCCGCAGCAGGCCTTCCGCGGCGCCGGCGAGCCCGAGCGAGGCGAACAGTGTGAGCGCGAGCTTCCTGCGCCATGTCGGCTTCGTTCGACGGACTTCCACGCTCCGAAATCTACCGCAGACGTGCATGCGGCGCCCACGATGTCTCGGCTACTGCTTGCCCGCGCACTGGCGACGTCTAGAATCGCGACGCCTTTGCGCGGCAACTTGCCGGCGCTCGGCCAAGGAGAAAAGGTATGTCCCTCGGAGATCGTTCCAACGTCTCGCGGCGCTCGTTCTTGAAAGGAGCCGGCGGCGTGGCCGCGGCGAGCACGGCGCTGGGCGCGGCCCAGGCCCTGGCCCAGGGCGCGCAGCTCGAGCGGCTTTCGGGCACGCTCGAGATCGAACTCTCGATCAACGGCGAAAAGAAGAAAGTCCGCGTCGAGCCGCGCACCACGCTGCTCAATGCGCTGCGCAATCATTGCGAGCCGCCGTTGACCGGCGCGAAGCTGGTCTGCGACCGCGGCTCGTGCGGCGCGTGCACGGTCTTCATCGACAAGAAGACGGTCTACGCCTGCATGCTGCTGGCCGTCGATTGCACCGGCAAGTCGATCGTCACGGTCGAGGGACTGTCGAGCGGCGGCAATCTGACCCACGTCCAGGAAGCCTTCGTCGCGCGCGATGCGTTGATGTGCGGCTTTTGCACGCCGGGTTTCGTGATGTCGGTCACGGCCTGCCTTGAAAAAAATCCCAAGGCCACGCGCGAAGAGATCCAGAAATCGTGTTCGGGAAATCTATGTCGTTGCGGAACCTATCCGCGCGTCTTCGAAGCCGCACTCGAAGCAGGCCTGAAAATGCAAGGAGGCCGCTGATGGAAACGCGCACGAATACCGAAGGGCCGCAGTGGGGGCCGCGCGAGTCGCTGACCCTGCTCAATCACAATCTGCGGCGCGTCGACGGGCCGGAAAAGGTCACCGGTCGAGCACGCTACACGCACGACATTCGCTTGCCGGGGATGGTGTATGCGCGGCTCTTGCTGTGCCCGTTGCCGAACGCCGAGGTCGAACTCGATTTTGCAGCGGCGCTCAAGTTGCCCGGTGTCGTCGCTGCGCAGGGGCTTGGCGACAAGACTTCGCTCAAGGCGGGATTCCTGGGCCAGCCGATCGCCGTGGTCGCCGCCGAGACGCCTGAACTCGCGGAAGACGCGCTGCGCGCGATCGTGGCCAAGTACAAACCTCTCGCCTGGTCGGTCACCAAGGAACAGGCGCTCGCGCCCGACGCCGGCAAGGCCCGCAAGGGCGGCAACCTCGGCGAGGAGCGCACCAAGGGCGACGAGGACAAGTTCAAGGCGATCTTCGAAAGGTGCGACGCCAAGCTCGAAGCGCAGTACAGCGTTCCGGTGCAGCACCACTGTTCACTGGAAACCCACGGTGTCGTCGTCGATTTCCGCGGCGGCGAAGAAGCCACGGTCTACGCATCGACGCAGGGCACGTTCACGATTCCCGATGAAGCGGCCGACGCGCTCGGCCTGAAATCGGGCAAGGTGACCGCGGTCGTCGAATACATGGGCGGTGGATTCGGTTCGAAGTTCGGACTGGGCGCCGAAGGACTTGCCGCGTGCAAGTTGGCCAAGGAATTGAAGCGGCCCGTGCATTTGATGCTGACGCGCGAGGGCGAATTCCTCGCCGCCGGGAACCGCTCGGGCGCCAGCGTCAAGGTTCGCGCGGGTGCGGCGAAGGACGGAACTTTGACCGCACTGTGGAGCGAAGCGCTGCGCATGGGCGGCGTCGGCGGCGGTTCCTTCAGCGGACTGCCGTACATCTACAAGGTCGCGCTCCCCAAGAAGGATGGCGACAAGGAAGAGGCCGCCAACCAGGATGGCGTGCGTTCGAGCGTGCGTTCGCTCTTCATGCACACCGATTCGAGCCGCGCGATGCGCGCGCCCGGTCATCCGCAGGCGTCGTTCGCGATGGAATCGGTCGTGGATGAGCTGGCCTACAAGCTGGGCATCGATCCCTTGACGATGCGCAAGAAAAACCTGGAAAACACGGTCTATCACCGCCAGCTCGACCGTGCGGCGGAGCGCATCGGCTGGACGAAACACGCCAACAAGACGGCGCCGCAGGCCAAGGCCGATTTGGACGGCACGAAGACCGGCATTGGCTTCGCCATCTCGACCTGGGGCGGCGGCGGCGGCAAAGAATGCGAGGTCAAGGTCACGATCGGCCGCGACGGCGCGCTCGACGCGATTGTCGGGACCCAGGACCTTGGCAACGGCACGCGCACCTACGTCGCGGCGATCGCGGCCGAGGAATTCGGCCTGCCGCTGGCGGCCGCGAGCGCGCACATCGGCAATTCCAAGTACGGCCGCGCCAACGCGTCGGGCGGCAGCACGACGACCGCGTCGCTCGCGCCCGCGGTGAAGGACGCAGCGTTCCATGCGGCGCAGGCGTTCTTGAAACATTTGGCCGAGGCCACGAAGAAACCAGTCGAACAACTCGCCTTCCGCGGCGGCTCGCTGGTCGAAGCTTCGGGCGGCAAGGTCTTGATGACCTGGAAGGAAGCCTGCGCGACGCTGGGCACGGCCGGAATTTCCGGCGACGGCGAGTGGCAAGCTGCGCTGGCCTCGAACGGTGTGCACGGAGCCCAGGCCGCGAAGGTCCGGGTCGATCTGGCGACGGGGCGCGTCTCTGTCGTGCAGATGGTCGGCGTGCAGGACTGCGGCTTGCCGCTGAATCGCACGGCGGTGGAGAGCCAACTCAATGGCGGCATGATCCAGGCGCTCTCCTACGCGTTGCACGAGGAGCGCGTGATCGATGCGGAGCTGGGCCTGATGCTCAACGCGAACCTGAACGACTACAAACTGGCCGGTTGTCAGGAGATGCCGGAACTCGTGCCGTTGATCGACGATGACGACATCGGCCGCGGCGTGGTCGGCATGGCGGAACCGGCGATCACGCCCGGGCATTCCGCGATCGCCAACGCGATCTACAACGCCTGCGGAGTTCGGCTGCGCTCGCTGCCGTTCACGGCGGACAAGGTTCTCGACGGCCTGACGGCCTTGGAATTGGACGGAGGTGCGAAATGAAAGCATTCGAATTGATCCGTCCGACGACGCTCGATCAGGCGCTCGGACTCTTGCCCAACGCCGCCGACCGCGAACGCATTCGCGTCGTTTCCGGCGGTCAGGATCTCTACACCGAGATGAAAGACCATCTCGCCGAGCCGGATCAGTTGATCGACTTGAAGCGTCTGCCCGGTCTCGATCGCATCGAAGTCGATGCCGCGGGCAACGTGACGATCGGGGCGCTGGTCACGATCGCGGCGCTGTCGGAGCATGCGGCTCTGCGCGCGAAACTGACCGTGATCGCCGAAGCCGCGGACTCGATCGCTTCGGCGCAGATCCGCAACGTCGGCACGCTCGGCGGCAACCTCAATCAGCGACCGCGTTGCTGGTACTACCGCCACGAAGGCGCGAAGTGCCTGAAAAAGGGCGGCACGGTCTGCTTCTCGAAGGAAGGCCTGAACAAGTACAACGCGATCCTCGGCGGCGGGCCGTCGTACATCGTGCATCCTTCCGATCTCGCGCCGGCGCTGGTCTGTGCGGGAGCGGAAGTCGTGCTGGTCAAGAAGGGCGCGAGCCGCACGGTGCTGCTCGAGAAGTACTACACGCTGCCCAGCGAAGGCGATCCGTTGCGCGAGACCGTGCTCGCGCCCGACGAGATCTTGACCCACGTGAAGATTCCGGCGCCCGCCGCGGGCTGGCGCAGCACCTACATCAAGTTCAAGGAGCGCGGCTCCTTCGACTTCGCTCTGTCGGCGGTGGCTGCGGGAGTTCTGCTCGAAGGCGGCAATATCAAGGAAGCCCGGCTGGTGCTGGGCGGCGTGGCCCCGATTCCCTGGCGCGCGCCCTCGGCCGAGGCCAAGCTGGCCGGTCGCAAGCCGGAGGCCGCGGCCTGGAAGGAAGCCGGCGAGCTCGCCTTGAAGCGCGCCGAGCCCCTGTCGGACAATGAATACAAGGTGGCGTTGACCAAGAACCTCATCGAGCGGGCCTTCACACGGCTTAGCAGCTAGGAGCCAGCCATGGACGCATCGCTTTCGGACCTGATCAGCCCCTTCTGCGGCGATCTTCGCACGAAGAAGTACTATTTCCTGAAGCAGCCGGCCCTGCAGCCGGCCGATTTGCTCGACGCCAGCAACGACTGTTGGTGCGCGCGGACGCAGATGCGATTGGGACCGGACGATGAGAGCGTCGATACGGCCGATTGCCGCTCGGGTCGCGCGTGCTTCCGTCGGGCCGGCCAGGATAAACCCGCAGTTTGAACTAGAATCGCAGCTCGCATCTTGAGCGGCGCGCGTCGCCGCGGACCGCATTCGCTAAGGAGATACGCCATGGCCAGTTTCAGTCTTCCGCTCGTGATCACGACCGCTGTCGCTTCGGTGGCCGTCGCCGCCGTGTTCGGTTTCCATCACATCCCGTGCTGCGGCAACAAGTGCCCGGCGCCCCAGGCCGAAGCGAACCAGGCCGCGATCGAC
>JAYUUV010000011.1:0-6528 GCA_043754695.1 Planctomycetota bacterium | reverse complement strand
TGCCACCGGCCAGACGACGAATGCGCCGCTTGCGCTGCGCCCGCTCGCCAGTCAACTCGTGCTGCTGTTGCTTTTCCTGGGTCTGTTCACGGCCTTGAGCTTGGTGCACACGGTCGCGCGCTTTCGCATGTACCTGGTGCCGATCTGCATCGTCTACTCCGGCATCCTGCTGGCGATGCTGTGGCAGTCGCTGCGCGAGAAGCGTTTTGGCAGCGTCGGCGCGCTCGGGCTGCTCGTGCTGGCCGGCGTGTTCTTGCAGCGCTCGCTGCCGACCAGCGCCTTCGTGCAAGGCTTGCGCCCGATCGACTACGCAGTGGCTTGCAAGCTCTCGATCGAGAGCGGCGAATTCGACGGCGCGCGGCGCTACGCCAAGGAAGCGCGCGCGAAATTCCCCACGGACGGACTGGTCCAATCGCTGGCGGGTTCCGAACTCGAACGCGCCGGACAGCGCGAATTGGCCTTGGAGTTCTATCGGCAGGCGCTCGAAATCGAGCCGGGTTCTGCGCTCGCCCGCGACGGCGTCCGGCGACTTGCGCATAATTGAAGCGATGACGGGCAAATCGAAAGTCGTCGTGGTCATGCCCGCCTACAACGCGGCGCGCACGCTGGAGCGCGTCTACCACGACATTGCGCGCGAAGAAGTCGACGAGATCGTGGTCGTCGACGACTGCAGCAAGGACAACACGGTCGAGGTCGCCAGGCGCCTGCCGGTGACGCTGATCGTGCGCGAAAAAAACGGCGGCTACGGCGCGAACCAGAAGGACTGTTACGACTATGCCCTGTCCAAGGGCGCCGACCAGGTGATCATGCTGCACGCGGATTACCAGTACGACGCGCGCGTGCTGCCCGCGGTGCTGCTCTTGTTGCGCCTTGGCATCTGCGACGTGATCCTCGGCAACCGCATCCGCACGCGCGGCGAAGCGCTGGCTTGCGGCATGCCCGCCTCCAAGTACTTCGCCAATCGCGGTCTGACGATCCTCGAGAACATGATGTCGGGTCAAAATCTGGGCGAGTGGCACTCCGGCTTTCGCGCTTATTCGCGCGCGGTGTTGACCACGCTGCCCTATCACAAGAACAGCGACGACTTCGTCTTCGACTCGCAGTTCCTGGTGCAGAGCGTGCACTTCGGTTTCAAGATCGGCGACATCCCGGTCCCGGTGCGCTACTTCGACGAGGCCTCGAGCATCAACTTCAGGAACAGCGCGCGCTACGCCTTCGCGACCCTGCGCACGTTCGCGCAGTGGTACGGCCATCGCACAGGTCTGCGCCGCGATGCGCTGTTCGAGGAAGTGCCTGCGACTGAATCGAAGGCCGGCTCTGCTCAGCCATGAACAACACAACGAAACTGCGATCGAATGCGCGCACGTTCGCGCGACGCTACAAGACCGCAGCGCTCATTTCCTGCATCGTCGTCACCGGCCTCGCGCTTGCCTGCGCGAGGCGGCCGGCGACGAAACAGCAGCAACGCTCGGTGATCCTGGTGACGATCGACACGCTGCGCGCGGATCATCTTTCGTTCGCGGGTTATCCCAGGCTGACTTCGCCGCGCCTCGATGCCTTCGCGCGCAAGGGCGCGGCCTTCGAGTGGGCGATTTCGACCTGCTCCTACACGCTGCCTTCGCACGCCTCGATGCTGACCGGCCTCGATCCGAGTTTTCACACGGTCGGACTGATGAACGGTCAACTGGGGCTCGTGTCCGATGAAACGACTCTGGCCGAGATCTGTCGCGGCGCGGGGCTGCGCACGCTGGCCGTCGTGAGCAACCTGCTCTTGACGCGCAACTGGGGCTTGGATCAAGGCTTCGAGATCTTTGACGACGCGCTGCCCGACAAGGAAAGCGCGCGCGGTTTCGGCGAGCGCCGCGCCGAGCACGCGATGGACTCCGCGCTGGAAAAACTGGCGGCGATCAAGGACGAGCGCTTCTTCTTCTGGCTGCACCTGCAGGATCCCCACGGTCCCTACACGCCGCCGGACGCCGTTGCCGAGCCTGAGGCGACGGCCGCGGATGTGCCGCGACTCGAGCGCGTGCTGCCGCTGGGCAACGATCAATCCGGTTTCCGCGCGATTCCCACGTATCAAGTCTTCGGCAACGAGCGCGCCTTCGAGCAATACCGCGCGCGCTACGACCGCGAGATCCGCTCGACCGATCGCGAACTCGGACGATTGTTCGACGCGCTCGAAGCGCGCGGCCTGCTCGAGAGCACCTTGGTCGTGATCACCGCCGACCACGGCGAAGCGCTGGGCGAAGACGATTTCTTCTTCGCCCATTCTCAATCGGTCGGCCTCGACCAGGTGCACGTGCCGCTGGTCATCGTCGGGCCCGGCGTGGAGCCCGGCGCTTCGATCCATGGGGCCGTGAGCAACATGGACGTGTTTGCGACGATCCTGGATTTCCTGGACCTGCCGGCGCCGGCGCGCATGCATAGCAAGAGTCTGCTGCAGGTCGTGCAGGTCGGCGCCAAGGTTTCGGACGAACCGGTTTTCTGCGCGAGCATCTCGCAGCGCGGCATCGCCTTCGGTGGCGAATTCCTGCGCACCGATCGAGTCTCAGCCGCGGACAAGGCCTTTTGGAAAATGAACCCGCTGACCCAGGGCTACTTTGCGCCGCTTGGCACCGAAGCCTGGAGTCTCGCCGGACCCAAGCCGGTGAAGATCGAGGCCGGCGCGAAGCTGGCGGCCAGGCTGGAGCAGTTCAGCGTCGAAGCGGAGGCCTCGCTGAAGCGCCTCTCGCAAGGTGTCGACCAGGGCTCCATGGACGAGAGCGTGCGCAAAGGCCTGCGCGCGCTCGGTTACGCAAAGTAGACAGGTCACGCGCACTTCCAGGCCGGCCTGCGCGGATCCAAAATGTCCGAACTTCTGGCACAGTAGAGCCCGGCCCCGAGCACGCGCGACGAACCTCTTCGTGCTGCCGCGCAGGCATGGGCGATCGACGTTCGTCCAGCGGGCTCTCCAACTCATCCATGAACATGAACTCGAAATTCACTCCGCTGCTTTTGCCGGTCGCGCTCGCCGGTGCTGTTTCGCTCGGTGCGTTCCGCTCCAGCGGCGCCGACAATCTCAGTTTCCATGTCCCAAGCGGCAGCGTGCTCGCGCGCAGCTTCGAATCGCGCCAAGAAGTTTCGCAGGACGAGGTCGAGATGCTCCTGAACGGGCAACCGATTCCCGCGGGCACCAACAACGGCATGACGTTGATCCAGACCCAGAGCCTCGAGCTCGTCGATGAATTCACGACGGTCGAAGGCTCGCAGCCGAAGACTTTGAAGCGCAGCTTCCAGAAGATCGCTTCCTCGGGCGAGCAGACGACGAAGAATCCGATGGACGCCGGCGCGCAAGAGGACACGCAAAAAGCCGGCAGCGAACTCGAAGGCAAGACCGTCGTGTTCGAATGGGATGGCGCGAAAAGCCAATTCAAGAAGAGCTTCGATCCAGAGGGACCTGAGGAAAAACTGCTCAGCGGCCTGATCGAGGACGTCGACTTCCGTGGCTTCTTGCCCGCAGCGGGAAAAGCTTCGCCCGAGGATTCGTGGCAAGTCGACGTGGCGGCGATGGGTTCGCTTTTTCTGCCGGGCGGCAACCTCTCGCTCAAGCCGATCGAAGGTCCGGACGGGGCGAAGGACGGCGCAGACATGAACATGTTCGAAGCCAACCCCGCCGACGCGTTCAGCGGCTTGGAGGGCGAAGTCAAAGCCACCTACAAGGGCGCGCGCGATGTCGACGGCGTTGCCTGCGGTGTGATCGCGCTGGACTTCAAGGTGCACTCGACCAAGGACTTGACCGACAAGATTCCCAAGCCCGGCGAAGGAGGCGGTCCGATGGGCGAAGTGCACATCGATCACGTCAAGGCATTCCTGGCGCTCGAAGGCGAAGGCGAATTGATCTGGGATCTCGGTCTGGGCTGCGCGCGCACGCTCTCGATGAGCGCGAAGATCAAGAATCAGATGGAGGTCGCGATGAAAATCGCCCAGGGCGACAAGAGCATGGACATCCTGCGCAAGATGCAGATGTCGGGCAGCTACGATCTCAAGGTCGCGGTCCTGAAGCGCTGATGACTCATCGATTCGTCCCGCGTAGCGCGTTTCTTGGCGCGCTGTTCTTGTCCTGCGCCGCCCTCGGCGGGAGCTTTGTCGCCTCCACAGCGCACGCGTCAGCGCCGTTCGCCGCGATCTCGCCTGAGAAGACTGAAAAAGAGACGGTCGCCGCGGCTCGCGCGCTTCTGACCGCGAAGGATCCGCAGGGCGCCGCGGACATGATCGCGAAGTATCTGTCCACGGCGATCTGCGGGTACGAACTCGAGGATGTCTACGGACAAGCACTGCTGCAACTCGGCCGCAAGGACGAAGCGGCGCAACACTTCGGCATCGCACTGCGACTTCTGGGCGACAACGAAGCGCCGAAGAAGGTGATCAAGGCCAATCTCACGCGCGCGGACCCGCGCTACGCCCGACGCCAGGCGTTGATGACCAAGTTCACCAAGGGGCTCCTGGAGGTCTGCCAGAAAATGATCGCGGCCGGCCACACGGAACGCGCGCTCGCGATCCTCGATCCGCTCGAAGCGATCTCGTCCGGGGCAGAAAAGCAGACGATCGTCGCACTGGTCACGAAGATCCGTTCCGCTTCCCAGGAAGTCAAACTGGATCAAGGCAGCAGCGACGAATCCGCGAGCGGCGCCCACGGGGTCGTGAAACACGAAGGCGCGCACTACCTGCTCGAAGCCAATCTCGAGCCCGACATCGTCCAGCGCGTCAGCGACGTGATGGACGACATCTTCAACTACTACGTGCAGGTCTACTTCGACGGCGACGCGACGCGCGTGATTCCGCAGAAGCCGACGATTCGCATCCATCCTTCGCACGAAGAAATGATGAAGACTTGGCAGGGACCGCCCAACCCAGGTATCGGCGGCTGGTGGTCGCCGGGCGAATGGCAGGTCACCTGCTACGACACGCGCTCGAGGGCGAGTTCGCTGGATCCGATGTTGCAGACGCTCTACCACGAGGCCAGTCACCATTTCATGACCATGCTTGCCAAGGGCGGCAGTCCGCCGGCGTGGATCAATGAAGGCACGGCATCGTTCTTCGAGGGCGCGAAGGCAATGGAAGATCGGCGCGTCTTGTGGCCCGATGCGGCTACCGAGCGACTGGCTGCGCTGAAATACCAGTTGTCGGGCGGACCTGGACCGACGCCGGCGCAGGTCATCGCCTTCGACAAACCTGGTTCCTATCCGGGCGAGTACTACTCGTACGGCTGGGGACTCGTCTACTACCTACAGGAATACGAGGATCCGACGACGCTCGAGAACGTCTTCCACCCGCTCTACTCGCAGTACCGCGAAACGATCGCCAAGACTGGTGGCGATCCAATGGAGTTGTTCAAGCAGGTCTTCCTCACTGCGAAGGCGCCGGGAGGATTCACTTCGCTCGACCCCTGGACGGCGCAGTGGCGCGATTGGATCCTGAACCAGGTCTACCCGCTGCACTTCGGTTCGCGCCAACGTGAGCTGCGCGTGGACAAGGCCACGCGCTACATCGAAGCGGCGGATCGCGCGAAGGCTGACAAGACGGCGAAAGTCGGCGAACTCGAGTTGCTCGGTCGCGCGCTCGGTCAGCTGGATTTCATCCGCAGGAAGATCGACGGAGACCTGAAACTCGATGCGGACCTGATCGTGTTGCAAGCCGATGTGCTCGAGCGTCTCGGACGCCCGCAGGGCACGGCCGCACTGCTCGAGCAGTTGCTCGACAAGGCCGACGAGGGCGAAGTCACGTTGGAGCAGGAGCGCTACGACCAATTGGAAAAGCGGCTGACCAAGCTGGACGATAAGAACCAGGCGCTGCGCACCGCCAAGAACCGCTGCAGGAGCTACGCCAAGGAAACGATGGCGTTGATCGGTGTCTACGAAACGGGCGAAACACCGATGATCCTGACCCAGTACGAATTCGCGCGCGTGGTCGCCAACGTGCTGGACGACAAGGACCTCTCGAAGGCCACGGAGGAACTGCGCGCCAAGGCCCGCGACGCGGGGCTCCTGCACGGCGCGCTGTACAAGATCGGCGGCCGTCCCAGCGCCTGGGTTTCCTTGTTCGAGAGGCCCGACGAGACCTTCGAGCCGGGCGAGGCGACACTCGCCATCGCGAACCGGTTTCCGGTGGGACGACTGTTCACGGGTGTGCCGCTCAGCACCGAGTACGAATTGCGCTGCACGCTCAATCGTGTCGGAGAACTCTCACTGACTACCTACCAGGGCGTAGTTTTCTCCGGCAATCCAACGACGCCGTGGTACACCGCCGGCCTCGACGGCAAGGGTCAGTTGATCCTGCGCCGCTACGAAAAGGGCGGCTCCGAACGCGCGCTGAAACGGATTCCGCTCGAGGTGCCCCTGGCGAAGGACGAGAACCCGACCTTCGTCGTCCACGTCTATCAGGACAATCGTGTCATCATTCGTATCGGCGAGCGCGCGCCGATCGAGGTCACCCTCGAGGAAGCCCTGCCCAAGACCGCCTACGTCGGCATTTTCGCGAAAAACGGCCGAA
>JAYUUV010000010.1:0-9816 GCA_043754695.1 Planctomycetota bacterium | reverse complement strand
ACGATCTCGCGCGCGCCCGATTGGCGCACGTCTTCGGCTGTGAGGAATCGTTTGGCCATGTTGCTCAGGTCTCTATTTCGCCGGCGCGGCAGCGCCCGGACTCGCCACACTTCCAAAGGCCGTCGGCGCTCCGTCGACCAGGCGCGCGATCACCGCGCCGCCTTTTTGCACCGTCACGATGTAGGTGCCGTCCTGCGCCAGCATGCGCGTCAACGCGTCGTCGCGGGGCTGCGCTCGGCCTTCGACCGACTTGCCGTCGCCATAGACGACCTGCACGCCACGCAGATAGGCCATGTCGAGCGCCGCCGGAGTGGCCAGCGCCTCCTTGCCCAGCGAAAGCACGGCCCCGCGCGGCAATGCCGCGACGTCGGACTCGGTGTACAGACGCTTGTTGGCCACGATCGACGCCTCGCGGCGTCAGCGTTTCGGATCAGAGATGGAAGGCAAGTTCCGGATGCGGGCGCGCGATCACGACTTCGCGCGCCAGGAGCCCGCGGTCCTGCGCGGTGCGCGCGCCCGCGGCGACCGCCGAGCGCACGTCGCTGACTTCGCCGGTCAAGGTGAAGAAACTCTTGCCGCCCAGACCGTTGGCGACCCTCAATTCGAGCAGGTCGACCGTCGCCGTCTTGAGCGCGATGTCCGCCGCGACGATCGCGGAGGCGACCGTGTTGGTCTCGATAACGCCGATCGCGTCGAGCTCGCCCTTCACGTGTCCGCCGTTGCGCTTGAGCATCGGCACGACCTGTTCGTGGACTTGCGGGATGACCAGCTGATCGACCAAATCGCTGCCGGCGACTTCGCTGCCGTGGCGCAGGGAGGTCTTGACGTCGTCGACGCTGCCGGTGAACAGGATCACGTACTTGCCGGGGTGCACCGGCGTGGCGAAGAGCACTTCGACGCGCGCTTCCCACAGCACGGTGTCCGCGACCTCGATGCCGCGGGCCACCGAGCACAACTCGAGCAGGCCGATGCACGAACGCAGCGCGACGTCCTCGCGCAACTCAGGATTCAGGTCGTTTCGATTCATGGCATTTTCCTTGAAGGACAGTGCGCGTTCTCTCGTGCGTCAACTCTTGGCGGGCGTGTCTTCGGCTCGCACCGGACCGATCGTGCGACCGTCCTCGAGCTCCATGCGATCGACGATGCCGGCGACCGCACATTGAAATCCGATGTCGTGGCTGCGCCCGATCACGTGGCGCGCGGAACGGCCGAAGACGACCAGCACGCGCTCGCCGATGCCGGCGCCCAGCGGATCGACCGCGACGAGCGTCTCCGCCGACGGTTTGCCGTCGAGCGTGAAGGGCTGCACGACGAGGAAGCGCAGCCCCACGAGCGTGGGATCCTTGACCGTGGACCAGACGTTTCCGACTACGGTGCCGATCAACATCAGTTCGGCCCCTTGGTGTGCTGCGCGCTCGGGCGCTCCGTGAGACGCCACGACGCGGGTGCGTTGGGCACATCGAAGTCGTCGACGATGCCGACGATCGCGGCTTCGAAAGCGAAATCCCCATCGCCGCCGCAGGCCACGCGCGCCGCTTTGCCGAAGGCGACGACGACGTGCTGGCCGATGTCGGCTCCGAGCGGATCGGCGGCGACGACCGGCGTCACCTTGGGCGCGCCGGGTTCGCGGCGCTCGTCGAGCGCTTCGACCACGAGCAGGCGCTTGCCGACCAGGTCCGCGGCCTTCCTGGTCGCCCAGACTTCTCCAACCACGCGTCCAAGGAACATCAGTCGACTCCCTGGTTCTTGCGGCCGCGGACTCCGGCGAGCGCGCGGTGCACCGCCGCGACCGCGGCCTCGATCTGCGCGTCGCTGCCGGCCAGACGCAGGCGCCCCACCGCGCCGTTGTTGCCCAGGCCGACAAGACGAATCGGGGCTGCTTTTTCCGCTTCGTTCGCGGCGAGCAGCACCCAGATCGCGGGATTGACCTCGAGCGTGTAGAGCGTGTCGCCGCCCAGCAGCAACATGCCCGAGCGCGTGCGATTGATCAGCATCGCGTGATGCGAATCGACCTGCCGGATGATCTCGTCGGTCAGGATGTTCGCCTCGAGCCCGTCTTCGTAGTTGACGCCCGCGGCCTGCAGGATCAAACGGCCGGCTTCGCGCACTTGACCTTGATCGGGCGAATGCACTTCGAGCGTGCCGTAACTGCGCTCGGTGATCAGCGCGCCCGGCGTGACCCGGCATTTCTTCAAGGCCACGTCCATCAGCCGGTTGATCACGATGCCCGGCCGTGCCTCGAGCCAGAACGCGCTCTCCCCCGCGACGGGGAAATAGCCGTCCGAATTCGCCGCGACGGTCGCGGCGAACTGTGGTTGCTGGCTGTCGATGACCAGCGCACCGCGCAGGTCGATCGGAGTTGAGGAACGCAGCGACATCGTGTGCTAGACGCGCATCACTTGGCTTCCGGGACTTTCGGCAGGTAATGCTCGATGTCGACCGCGGGACGCGGGATCACGTGCACGCTGACGAGTTCGCCGACGCGCTTGGCGCCCGCGGCTCCGGCTTCGACGGCGGCTTTCACCGCGCCGACTTCGCCGCGCACCATGACGGTGACGAGACCGCCGCCGCATTGTTCGCGGCCGAGCAGCGTGACTTTCGCGGCCTTGCACATCGCATCGGCGGCTTCGACAGCACCGATCAGACCTTTGGTCTCGATCAGGCCGAGGGCAATCTGGGTATCCATGGGAGTTTCTTCTTGTGGCTAGGGTCCGCGCGGAACTGCCGCGCGGGAAAAAAAATCAGGCGCGGCACGCCCCGCTCGCGGGCTCGTGGTGGTCGCAGCCCTTGCACGGTCCGAGCGGACAACCCGCACCGGCGTGGGCCATGATGTTCTGGATCTCCGCGGTCGAGAGTCGGCCGCCGACATTGGCGCCGGAACTCGGCGCGGGCGGGCGCGGCAGTGCGCTCGCTTTCGCGGCTGCGGTCGGCGGCGGCGGAGCGGTCAGCGTCGCGCTCGACGTTCCCGCGGGCGCTTTTTCCGCAGCCTGGACCTTGGGCGCCGTGGGGACCAAGGACGCGCCCTGCGCGGGCGTGACGAAGGACATCGGCACTATGCCCTTGCCCGCGGACGGACTCGCGGGCGTGCCGTCCCTTGCGGTCAGCGGAGCATTGCCCTGCCAGTTGCTCGCGGCACCTGCGCCCAGTGCGCTCGTGCTGGCCAGCGGCGACGTCAAGGTCAGTGCCGGATCTCCGGAGAGTCCCGAACCGCGCGGAGCCACTTCGCGCGTGAAACGCGCCGCCCAGGCGTGATCCTTGGCTTCGATCTCCGGCCAATCGCGGCGCGTGAACGCGGCGCGCTTGATGTTGAGCAGGTGCTTATAGGTGATGTTGTCGGAAGTGATGTTCCCGGCCTGCGGTCCGCAGCCCAGGCTCATGGAAGGCATCAACCACGTGCTGTACCCGACCGCGCCCATCGACGAAGGCCCGTTGACGATGATGCGGCTCGCGGGTTTGCCGAGGAACCAGGCCTCGAGCACGCCGTCGTCGCGCGCGTGCACCGCCGCGGTGTGACCGAGGCCGCCGTAGTGCAGCAGTTCCATCGAGACTTCGCAGCCTTTCTGCCAGCCGTCGACCACGTGCATGGAGAGCAGGGGACAGAGGATCTCGATCGACAGCGGCCAGTTCGGGCCGACGCCGCCTTGGTAGGCGAGCAGCACGCTTGTTTCGCGCGGCACCTGGAAACCAGCCATTTCCGCGACGCGCCAGGGATCGAGCCCGACGACATCCGCGTTCATGTGCCCATGCACGCTGCAGAGTTTCGCGAGCTTGGCGGTCTGCTCTTCGCTGCAGACATGCGCGCCACGTTTCTTCAATTCGCCGATCAGCGCTTTTTCGATCGGCTTGTCGATCACCAGCGCCTGCTCGGAGCAGCACAACGTCGCGTTGTCGAAGCTCTGGCTGGTCACGATCGAGCGCGCGGCGAGCGCGATGTCCGCGCTGCGATCGATGTAACAGGGCACGTTGCCCGGACCGACGCCATAGGCGGGCTTTCCCGAAGAATAGGCCGCATTCACGAGGCCTGAGCCGCCCGTCGCGAGGATCATCGCGACGTCCTTGTGCTTCATCAGAGCGCCCGTGGACTCGATCGTCGGGTTGCTCAGGCTCAGCACCAGATCGGGCGGACCGCCCGCGCGTTCGATCGCGCGCCGCAGCACCTCGACGGTCTCGCCGATACAGCGCTTCGAGCGCGGATGCGGCGAGATCACGATCGCGTTGCGGCCCTTGATCGCGATCATCGCCTTGCCGAGCGCGGTCGAGGTCGGATTCGTCGTCGGAATGATGCCCGCGATCACGCCGACCGGCGTGGCGATCTCGACGATGCCCGTGCGCTCATCGCGCGAGAGGATGCCGACCGAGCGCTCGCCCTTGATCGAGTTCCAGATCCCGCGCGATCCGAGCAGATTCTTGAGCACTTTGTAGTGCACGCGGCCGATGCCGGTTTCCTCGACCGCGATGCGCGCGAGATCGTGCGCCGCGGCCTCACCCGCGTCCGCCATGGCGGAGCAGAGTTTGTCGATCTGCACCTGGGACCAGGTGTGCACGACTTCGTGAGCACGCACGGCGCGCTCTACAAAATCTCGCACCTCCTGGAGGGCGCGCAAGTCGGGATCGAATTGCTGCACGCGGACGCTCGCGCGTCAGTCGCCGATCAGTCGTTCTGCTCGGCCTTGCCCTTGCCTGCCGACTTGGTCGGTGCGGTGTGCACCGGCTGCATGGCGGGCAGGATGCGCACGAGCTGTTCGTGCGGGCGCGGAATCACGTGCACGCTGACCAGCTCGCCCACGCGGCGGGCCGCGGCGGCTCCGGCATCGGTCGCGGCCTTGACGGCGCCGACCTCACCCATGACGAACATGGTCACGAGTCCGGCGGTGACTTTTTCCTTGCCGAAGAGGTTGACCGCCGCCGCCTTGACCATGGCGTCTGCGGCCTCAATCGAACCGATGAGACCCTTGGTCTCGATCATTCCCAGTGCTTGGTACTCGACCATGATTGCGTGGATTCCGGGGTAGCTGGAGGACGTGCGGGGCGGCGAGTCTACGGCCGAAGAAGTGCTCCGGCAACGAACTTCACGCGCGAACACGACCCGAAAGCTGTTACGGGTTCTTTGATGCCCACCCAGACGGAATTTCAGGCTCCTTTGAGCTACTCCTGAAATGCGTCGCGGTCGAGCGAGGGCTCGTGATGGGACGAGAGCCCCAGCACCAGGCCGAGGGCCAGGAAAGACGTGGCCAGCGAAGACCCGCCGGTTGAGAGCAGCGGCAGGGTCAATCCGGTCATGGGCACGAGCCCCAGGTTCACGCCCACGTTCACGAAAAGGTGCGCGGCGAAGTAGATGCCGATGCCGCCGACGACCAGACGCGAGAAGCGCTCGCGCACGCGGCTTGCGCTGTTGAAGATCAGGATGATCAAGAGCGCGTAGAGCGCGACCAGTCCGCAGGCGCCGACAAAACCGGATTCCTCGGCGGCGACGGCGAAGATCGAATCGCAGTCGCGCTCAGGCAAGTGCGCCGCTTCGTTGGCCACGCCCGCGCCCAGGCCGGTCCCGAACCAGCCGCCGTTCCCGATCGCGACGCGCGCGTGGTAGGTGTGAAAGGCGGGCCCGTTGCGTCCGTGGATCAGGGAGTTGGCATCCCACGACTCGAGCCACGTAGTCACGCGCTGCAACTGGTAGTCGTGCAGCAGGTCGACCTTGAAGGCGAGCACACAGGCCAGCAGCACGGCGAGCACGACCGAAACCAGACTGCGTCCGCGCGCGCCGGCGAGATAGAACATGCCGAGCGTGATCGGCGCGAGTGTCATCGCCGTGCCCAGGTCGGGTTGCAGCGCGACCAGCCCCATGGGCACGAGCGCGAACAGCCCCGGCCTGACCCAGTCGGAGAGGTCCTTCATGCGCCGCTGGTGCAGCAAGCTGGCCAACATCAGGATCACTCCGAGCTTCGCCAACTCCGAGGGTTGCAAATCGAAGCCGAGCAGCGGCAGCGGGATCCAACGCGCCGCGTTGTTGCGCGTCCCGCCGATCCCCGGCACGAAGACGGCAACGAGCATCAACACCGAGACGGCAAAGATCAGCAGGGCATTGCGACGCACCCAGCGCGGCCGCAGGAAAAGGCCGACCGCGAAGGCCGGCAGCGCCACGAGGACCGTGCTCAGGTGCCGATCGAAGTTCACCGTGTTGCGTCCGTCGCGACCCCAGATCCCGTCGGCCTCGTTCATGGCACTGATCAGCAGCAAACCGATCGAGAGCAGACCGATCGCGACCAGCAGCAAGTGCCAATCCACCTCGAGCCAACGCAAATGACGCACCGAGAGGATGCGCTCGAGCGCCGACGTCTTGCGGGGATGCCAGGCAGCGCCCTTCATCGGCCCGCGACCTTTTCCGCGATCCAGGCTTGCACCACGGGCCGCAGCAAAAACTGGCGCGCCAGCCAGACCGCGCCGTGCGTCGAAGTGCGCGTCGTGTGGTGCTCGAACACGACCAGGATCCCGACGGGATTCTCGGCTGGAAACCAACCGGAAACCCAGGTGTGCTTGAGCACGCGATCTCCGTCGACGGGCTTGGAGTCCACGTCCGCGCTGCCGGTCTTGGCGGCCATCCTGAAACCCAGTTGCGCCTGTGAGAGTGCGTGGTATGCCGAGCCCTTGCTGTCATTGGCGACATCGAGCATCGCGGCGCGCACGATGTCGAGCGCGGCCTTCGAAAGCGTGAGCGGACGTGCCTCGCGCAGCAGATCGCGTTTGTCGATGCGGCTGACCAGGCGCACGCTGGGCAGGACACCCGTGGCGAGCCCGGCCGTGGCGCGCGCCACTTGCATCGGTGTCGCTTCGACTACCGAGAGGCCATTGCCGGCTTCGCACAGACTGCGCCCTTTGAAGTTCCCGACTGCGAACAGCTTCTCGACTACATCTTCGTGCAGACCGCTGCGCGTCGCGTTCGCCATGGCACGCACGCCGGTGGGCTCGCCGAAGCCGAACTCGCGGGCCATGGCCTGCAGACTCTGCTGGTCGTACTGTTCGCCGAGCCAGGCAAAGTAGCTGTTGCACGAGACCTTCAGCGCACTGTTCAGGTTGACCTGGCCGTGGCCAGTCGTGGTCTCGTGACAGTGCACCCCGCCGTAACCCGGTCCGTGGCCGCCGGGATTCATCGCGGCGCTGCACTCGCGCACGGTCCCGGGATCGAGGCCAAGTCGGTCCAACGCGTAGGCTGCCACGAACGGTTTGAACACCGAACCTGGCGGCTGAAAGTCGGGCTTGCTCAGCGTGCGCTCGCGCACGTCGTCGCAAATCGGGCTGCGTCCCGCTTCGTTCGGACGTTCGACCAGCGGCCAGGATGCGGCAACGATCACATCCCCATCCGGCGAAAGCAGCACGATCGCTCCACTGGGATTGGCCAGCCAGTTCTGGTCGCTTTTGCCCGACTCGTGCTGATCGCCCTCGGGATGTTCGAGACAGTATTCAGCTTCCTGCTGCAACGTCGCGTCGAGCGTCGTGGTGATGCGGACTCCATCGATCTTCGCAACCGCTGGTCGCTCGCGCACTCCGCTGTCGCGCTCGGACAATCCGCGCTCGACGCGCGAACCGTTGCGGCCGGCGAGTTCCGCTTCGAACCAGCTCTCGAGCCCGAAGGCGCCGACCTGCTCGTCGGGGCGGTCGAGCGAGGTGCGCAATTCCGCGAGATTCAGCATGTCCGCCTCGTCCAGACCTGGTTGTGCTTCGAGATCGGCTATGTTGCGTTCGATCTCGACCTGGGACAGACGCCGCACGACGTCCGGCGGAGCGACCCGTCCGACCAAGAGCCGTGCGGCAGGTCCACCGGATGCGGATTGCGTCGGATTCACACGCGTGTGCACGCGTACGACTTCGAAGCCGCGCAGATAGTGCGGATAGCGCGTCAGCAAATTGACCAGCTCGTAACTCGGGCGCGCCACGGCGACAAATTGGCGACTGCCACGATCCTTCAGGATGTAGCGCACCTTTTCATCGGCGCGATCGCGGCGCGCGGCGCTGAGCTCGAGCTTGCCGCGCACACTCGCGTCGCCGCTTTCCAGCGCGAGCGCGCGCACGCGCGAGAGTCGCTCGCGCAGTTCCGACTGGAAACCGTCCTCGAGACGGGCGAACAGCGCCTCGAATCCCCGGCGCAGCGCGGCCCGATCGCGCTTTCCCTTGAAACGCGCGCCCCAAGCCACGGCGGCGTCCTCGATCAGCGCCGGATCCGCGCTGGTCCCGTCGTCGCGCCAGAACTCGAGGCGCGCGAGCGGACTCACTTCCGTCGGAGCTTGCGCCACTTCGTCGATAAAGGCCGGATCGAAAATCGGCAAGTCCGGATCCGCTGCAAGCTCGCTGGGGACATCGACATCGAACAGCGAATCCAACTCTCCGAACACTTGTGCCCTGCCGTGTTCGTACCAGGCCTTCTCGGCCGCCTGGACTCCGCGCACTCCGCGCGCCGGTGCGACGAACAAGAGCGCCACCTCGCGCAGCACGAGCTGCGTCGCCGACGCCGCCGACAATTCAGGTGCGACCGACACGTCAGATGCGACCGACGCGTCCGATGCGAATGAGGTGGCCGGCGTGGCCGAGGTGTCTCGCGGGCGCGGCATGTCGCGCCTTGTGCGCTCGACTACGAAGTCGAGGCGTTGCCCATCACGGCTCTCCAGCCAGGCCGAGCGCGCGGCTTGCGTCCAAGCCTGCAGGCGAGCCTCGTCCCAACGCAGACTGCGGCGAATCCAGTCGAGATCGAAGAACTCGTACAGCGCGCCGGCCTCGAGCCTGCCCGCCCGAAAGCCCGCGGCGGCTTCGAACAAATCACTGGCTGCGCCGTCCTCGACCTGGCCGCGCCAGCGCTCCAACTGTTCGAGCAAGCGCGCGCTCTGATCCTCACCAGCGAGCGCGTCGTCGTTCGCCGAGAGCGCGCCGAAGTCGGCGAGGAACCTCAGGTCCTGCTTGCACCTATCGCGCAGTTGCTGCTCCAGTTCCTCGCGTGGAAGCTTGCGATCGGCGGCCAGCCAATCGACGAACGCCAGCGCGCGTTGTTCGTTCTCGGCGTACTTCAGTCGCGAGCGTTCGCGCGGCTGCAAATCGAAGAGCGCGGTCGCGTAGAAACCGAGGTCGACCGCGCGGCCCACCCGCGAATCGTCCTCGGGCGTCGACGTCTTCGGGATGCGCAGACCGGCGCACTCCAGTGCCGCGCCGCGCGCGAAGCGCTCCAAGACCTCGGGCGACAGTTCGCCGAGCGCCACGGCCCAACGCTCCAGATCCTGGCGCGCCTCCGCCAGCGGGACCGGTCGCATTTCGAGCGCGGAACGCGCGTGCGCGACGACGCCCAGCGCGTTGCCGCGTCGGAAATCGCGATAATCGGCCTGGATCTGGTAGCTCTCGATATCGCGCGCCAGAACCAGGCCGCGAGCATCGACGATCTCGCCGCGTGTGTACGGCTCGATCGTTCCGTTGCGCGTGAGCGCATCTGCCTGCGCCGTCCACACGCCGCCCTGCAACACTTGGACAGTGAACAAGCGTGCCATCAGCACGAATGCGCCCAGCAGCACCAGAACGATCAGCGGAGCGAAGCGCCGACTGCCCACGTCTTCCTCCGTATCAAGTTGCCCAGTCCGGGCAGGTTGGCCAGCACGCCGCCGAAGGCCGCAGTCACGATCGCGGTCGTGATGCCTGCCGGCCAGGCGAATTCGATCGAGCCCCAATCGGCTCCGGGCGTCGGATGCGTGCGCAGGTGCACTGTTTCGAGCCACGCCGACTCGAGCGTGCAGGCGAGGAACGCAAGCGCGGCCGCGATCACCGGGCTCTCGACTTGGATCGCAC
>JAYUUV010000009.1:0-66837 GCA_043754695.1 Planctomycetota bacterium | reverse complement strand
CCGCTGCCAGGAAGAACTCGGCGGCTGGATCTCGCCGCAGACGATGGAAGATTGCGCGGCGTTTTTCGGCCTCGAACCGGTCGAGGTCTACGGCGTGGCCAGCTTCTATCCGATGTTCCGCATGCGCCCGCCGGGCAAACACGTCGTCTCGGTCTGCCACAATATCTCCTGCGCGCTGCGCGGAGCGGACGAGGTGCTCGAACAAGTCTGCAAGCTCACCGGCGCACAGCCCCACGGCACCTCGCCCGACGGACGTTTCACGGTCGCGACCGTGGAGTGCCAGGGCGCCTGCGCCAACGCGCCGATGTTCGATCTCGACGGCGTCTATCACGAAGACCTGACGGCCGACAAGATCGCCAAGATTCTCGGCGGCGTGAAGTGAGCGAGCGATGACCAAGTATCCGACCTACCTGCTCGACCGCGCCAAGATCGCCGATGCGCACACGTTCGCCGTGGCGCAAAAACACGGCGCGTATGAAGCGCTGCGCAAGATCCTCAAGGAAGGCATTTCGCAGACCCAAGTGATCGCGGTCGTCAAAGACTCCGGTCTGCGCGGCCGCGGCGGCGCGGGCTTTTCGACCGGCATGAAGTGGAGCTTCATGCCCGATCACACCAAGGATTTGCGGCCGCGCTATCTCGCGATCAACGCTGACGAATCCGAGCCGGGCACCTGCAAGGACCGCGTGCTCATGGAAATGGATCCGCACGGATTCCTCGAGGGCTGCCTGGTCGCCGCCTACGCGATCCGCGCGCAAGCTATCTATATCTATGTGCGCGGCGAGTATCGCCACCCCTACAACCGCGTTGCGGCGGCCGTCGAAGAGGCGCGCAAGGCGGGCCTGGTCGGCAAGAATATTCTCGGCAGCGACTTCAGCTGCGAAGTCTTCATGCACAAGGGCGCCGGCGCCTACATCTGCGGCGAAGAAACCGGTCTGATGGAATCGCTGGAGGGCAAGCGCGGTCACCCGCGGCCCAAGCCGCCCTTCCCGGCGATGTTCGGACTGTGGGGCCAGCCCACGACGGTCAACAACGTCGAGACGGTCTTCAACGCGCCGTTCATCGTCTTGCGCGGATCCGAGTGGTTCAGATCGATGGGCACGAAGACTTCGACGGGCAACCTGCTCGTCGGCGTTTCAGGCCACGTCAATCGCCCCGGTGTCTACGAGTTGCCCTTCGGCGTCAGCTGTCGCGAAATCCTCGAAGACGTTTGCGGCGGGATGTGGAAGGGCAAAAAGCTCAAGGGCTTTTTCCCCGGCGGCTCGTCGACCGGTGTGCTGCCGACGAAGTTCATCGATACGGCGATGGACCACGAAGCGATCAAGGCGACCAACTCGATGCTCGGCACCGCGGCGATGATCGTGATGGACGAGGACACCTGCATGGTGCGCGCCCATGAAATCATCGCGCGCTTCTACGAACATGAAAGCTGCGGCCAGTGCAGCCAGTGCCGCGAAGGCACGCAGTGGCTGCACCAGATTTTCCATCGCATCGAAGTCGGCAAGGGCCGCACGGAAGACATCGACATGCTCGTGACGCTTTCGCGCGGCATGGCGCCCGGGAAAACGATCTGCGCGCTGTCGGATGCGGCGGCGATTCCCACGCTCGCGGTGGTCCAGCACTTCCGCGCCGAGTTCGAAGAGCACATCAGCAAACAAGCCTGTCCGTTCCTGCCCGCGGGCACCCATCGCCCCGTTTACGCCGGAGCCCACTAGCCCGTGACCAAGATCACCATCAACGGACGCGCGGTCGAAGTCGACCCGAAAAAGCCGCTCATTCATGCCTGCCACGAGAACGGCGCGGATGTGCCGATGTACTGCTACCACCCTGGGCTGACGCCGGTGGGTTCGTGCCGCATCTGCCAGGTCGAAGTGCAGCAAGGCACGGGCCCCGCGCGCATCGTGGTCGCCTGCCGCACGCCGGTCGCGGAGGGCATGGTGGTCAACACCGATGCACCCAAGGCTCACGATGTGCGCCGCGAGTGCCTCGAGTTCTTGCTCAAGAATCACCCGCTCGACTGTCCGATCTGCGACAAGGCCGGCGAGTGCGACTTGCAGGACTACGCTTTCGCCGAAGGACAGGGCGAAGGCCACACCAACGAGCCGCGCCGCAAGCTCGAGAAACGCAAGTCGCTCGGCGACGTGATCGTGCTCGACGAAGAGCGCTGCATCCTGTGCTCGCGCTGCGTGCGCTTCATGGAAGAGATTCCGAAGACGCCGCAACTCGCCGTGGTCGACCTCGGTTCGCGCTCGACGATCGCGACGTTCATGGATCGGCCGCTCGTGGGCAACTACCAGGGCAACCTGGCCGACGTCTGCCCGGTCGGCGCGCTGACGCTGAAGAATTTCCGCTTCCAGGCGCGCGTCTGGAACCTGAAAAAGTCGCTTTCGACCTGCGGCGAATGCAGCCGCGGCTGCGCGATCAGCGTCGAAGTGCTGCGCAACAAGGACGTCAAGCGCTTCCGGCCGCGCTACGACGCCGCGGTCAATCAATGGTGGATGTGCGACACGGGTCGCTTCTCGGCACAGCGCCACAATGCGGCCGAGAGGTTGCTGCCCGCCGCGCGACGCACTGCCCTGGGTCTCGAGATTGCGAGCGTTGCGGACGCCTTGGCCCAAGCCGCGGAGAGTCTGCGCGCGAAGTCGGGCGTCGTCGCCATCGCCTCGCCGTTCATGACTGTCGAGGAAGCGAAGAGTTTCGCCGCGCTCGCGAAGAGCCTCGGCGCGAAGCCGCAATTCGTCTCGCCTGCCCCCAGTGGTTTGAAGGACGCGTTGCTCAACACCGGCGATCCCTGCCCGAACCGGCGCGGACTGATGGATCTGGGCTTCGAAGCCATTTCCGCCGAAGCAGCGCGCGCGCGTGTGGCTGCGGCGAGTGCCAGCGTGCTGGCCGGCGAGCGCGTGATCGAGTTGTGCGGCCGTGCGGCGCTCGCTGCAATCGAAGGCGCGCAGATCGTCACTTTCGATACGCACGCGCTCGAAGGCAACAGCGCCGACGTCTGCGTCGGAACTCCTGAGCAGGTCGAGAAGATCGGCCACTGGGTCAACGTCGACGGGCACGTGGGCAAGCTCACGATCGCGCGCGCCGCGCCTGCGGGCGTCGAGCCGCTGACCCGCACGCTCGACACACTCTGCGGCCTTTTGGCAACCAGCGGAGCGAACGCCCGATGACTCCGATGCTCTGGAATCTGCTGACCTGGTTCATCAAGTGCAACGTCATCTACGGCGGCCTGCTCGGCACCGCCGCGGGCATGACGCTGGCGGAGCGCAAAGTCTCGGCCTGGATGCAATACCGCCACGGCCCCAACCGCGTCGGGCCCTGGGGCATCCTGCAGCCGATCGCGGACGGCGTGAAGTTCTTCTTCAAGGAGTCGCTGACTCCTGACGGCGCCAACAAGTGGCTGTTCCGCTTCGCGCCTGCGGTCGCAGCGATTCCGGCGATGCTGACGATCGCCGTGATCCCCTTCGGGCCGGCGATCCCGCTGCCGTTCGGGCCTTTCGAGCACACCAACTTCTCCGTGACCGACTTGGACATCGGCCTGATGTACCTGCTCTCGATCGGCGGACTTGCGATCTACGGCGTGATCCTCGGCGGCTGGGCTTCGAACTCGAAGTTCTCGCTGCTCGGCGGATTGCGCGCTTCGGCACAGATGATCAGCTACGAGTTGACCTTGATCCTCTCGATCCTGGCAGTCGTGGCCATCTCCGGATCGCTCTCGCTGCGCGCTGTGGTCGAGGCGCAGCCGGATTTTCTCGAGTGGAATATTTTCCACCAGCCGCTGGCCTTCGTCCTCTTCAGCATCGCGGCTTTCGCCGAGACCAATCGCCACCCCTTCGACTTCGCCGAGTGCGAGCCCGAGCTGGTCAGCGGTTTCCACACCGAGTACAGCTCGATGCGTTTCGCGCTTTTTGCGCTCGGCGAGTACTGCGCGATGGTCGTAATGGCCTGCCTGTGGACCACGCTTTTCCTCGGCGGCTACAAGGTGCCCTTCTGGGCCGACGCGCCCTGGTACTTCTGCGTCCTGGCCTTCCTGGCGAAGACCTCGATGTTCCTGTTCCTCTATCTCTGGGTGCGCTGGACCTTGCCGCGCTTCCGTTTCGATCAATTGATGAGCCTGGGCTGGAAGGTCTTCCTGCCGCTCGCGCTCGCCAATCTCTTCCTGACCGGCGCGGCCGTTTCCTTCGGAGTCGACCTATGGTGATCGTGCGCCGCAAGGAGCTTTCGCTGCGCGAGAAGCTCTATCTGCCCGAGATCGCTCGCGGGCTCTCGATCACGTTCCGCAAGCTCTTCGAGAAGAAGATCACGCGCCAGTATCCCGAAGAGCCGCTGCCCACCAACGAAGTCACGCGCGGGCAGCCGCGCCTGGTGGTCAAGGACGACGGCAATATCGCCTGCGTCTCGTGCGGCATGTGCGAGATCGCCTGCCCGGCCTACGCGATCACGATCGACGGCGGCGAGACCGACCGCACGATCGAGCGCGAGCCCGTGCGCTTCGACATCGACATGCTGCGCTGCATCCTGTGCGGATTCTGCGAGGAGGCCTGCCCGAAGGACGCGATCTTCATGTCGAACGAGCTCGAGCTCGCCGACTACACGCGCTCGGCCCTGGTCTACGACATCAACAAGCTCAAGCGTCCCAAGTCCGCGCTTCAGAAGCGCATCGACTACGTCTACCGACTGAACAACCGATGGCGGAAGTCTTCTTCTACGCGCTAGCCGCGTTCGCAGTGCTCTTCGCGCTGGGCGTGGTCCTGGCCAAGAGTCCGATGTTGAGCGTACTCAGTCTTCTGGGCACGTTCTTCTGCCTGTCGGTCGTGTACCTGCTGGCGGGTTTCCAGTTCATGGCCGCGGCGCAGATCCTGGTCTACGCAGGCGCGATCCTGGTGCTGTTCCTGTTCGTGATCATGCTGCTCAACCTGGGCGACATCAGCGCGCGGGCCGAGGGCGCCACGGTGTTCCTGCACAGCGCGGCGGCCAAGATCGGCGCCGCGATCGCGATCGCCGTGGGACTTGCGCTCCTGATCGCGACCACGGCCGGTGCGCTGAATCAGAGCGCGGTCCAGGAAGTGCCCAAGGGCATCGACGGCTTCAGCGGACTCGCCGCTGAACTGTTCGGCCGCTACAGCCTGCCCTTCGAAGCCATGTCCGTGCTGCTGCTCGCGACTATGGTCGCCGTGCTCGTGCTCGCCAAACGTCAACGCCGCGGCCGCGACGGGAGTCAGGTCTGATGCAAGTCCCGACAGAACATCTGCTTTTCCTGGCCGCCGCGCTGTTCGCGATCGGCGTGCTCGGATTCTTGATCCGCCGCAATGTGATCGTGGTCCTGATGTGCATCGAACTGATGCTCAACGCGGCCAACCTGACCTTCCTGGCCGCCAGCCGGCAGCATTCGACGCCCGATCACGTCAACCTGGTCGGCCCCGTGTTCGCGATCTTCGTGATCGCCGTGGCGGCGGCAGAGGCGGCGGTCGGTCTGGCGCTGATCATTGCCCTGTTCCGCTTGCGACAAACCACCGAAGCCGACTCCGTGCAAGAGATGGAAGGCTAGCCCATGACCGATCAAATGTGGTTGTGGGCCATCCCGGCCCTGCCGCTCGCCGGCAGCGCGATCAGCGGAATGCTCTATCTCTCCGGTCTCGAACGGCGCAGCGCGCCGGTGGGACATGGACATGGCGACGGTCACGGACATGCTCACGCACAGCCCGCCCATGGCGCAGCCGCGGCGGCGCACGACGATCACGCCGAGCACGGCGCGAAAGAGACCAGGGCCTCGGCGAAACTGGCCGCGTTCGTGGCCTGCGCGGTGATGGCCGTGGCCCTGGCGCTGGCGGTCAAGGGCTTCTTCGATCTGCGCGCGCTGGAACCTACGCAGCGCGTGCTCGAAAGCACGCCCTGGCACTGGATCAGCGTCACCGGCTTCAGCGTCGACATCTCGATGGTGCTCGATCCGCTCTCCAGCGCGATGTGCCTGGTGATCACCGGCGTCGGCTTTCTGATCCACCTGTATTCCGTCGGCTACATGAAGGGCGATCCGGGTTTTGCGAAGTTCTTCGCCTTCCTGAATCTTTTCGTGTTCGCGATGTTGATGCTGGTGCTCAGCTCAAGCCTGCTGGGCCTTTTCATCGGCTGGGAAGGTGTCGGCCTGTGCTCCTACCTGCTGATCGGATTCTGGTACGCGAAGGGCTGGCCCGCGGAAGCGGCGCAAAAGGCCTTCGTGATGAACCGCATCGGCGACGCGAGTTTCCTGGTCGGCTCGTTCCTGCTCGTGCACCTTTTCGGCACGCTCGATCTTTCGCACATCGCCGAGAGCGTGGCCGAGATGTTGCGCGGCGGCACGCACAACAACGAGTTGATGCTGGCCGCGCTGCTGCTCTTCGGCGGCTGCTGCGGCAAGTCGGCCCAGTTCCCGCTGTTCACCTGGCTGCCCGACGCCATGGCCGGTCCGACGCCGGTCTCGGCCTTGATCCACGCGGCGACCATGGTCACCGCGGGCATCTATCTGGTCGTGCGGCTCAACCCGCTGTTCGCGGCGAACGACACAGTGTTGCTCGTGATCGCCACGATCGGCGCGCTGACCGCGTTCATCGGCGCGACCACGGCGCTGGTGCAGCGCGACATCAAGAAGGTGCTGGCCTACTCGACGGTCAGCCAACTCGGCTACATGTTCCTGGCGCTGGGCAGCGGCGCGTTCGCGGCCGCGATCTTCCACCTGATCACGCACGCGTTCTTCAAGGGCTTGTTGTTCCTCGGCGCGGGCTCGGTGATCCACGGCATGCACGACGAACAGGACATGCACAAGATGGGCGGGCTGCGCGCCAAGATGCCGCGCACGTTCTTGACCTTCCTGTGCGGCGCGGGAGCACTGTCCGGTTTGCCCTTGCTCTCCGGTTTCTTTTCGAAGGACGAGATTCTCGCGCACACCTTCGCCCACGGCGGAGCCTATCGCGCGCTGTGGGTGCTCGGCCTCGTAACGGCGGCGATCACGGCCTTCTACACCTGGCGCATGGTCGCGCTGACATTCTTCGGCGAGCCGCGCTACGACGCGAAGCATGTGCACCCGCACGAGTCGCCGACGGTCATGACCCTGCCGCTGATGGTGCTTGCGGTGCTCTCGGTGGTCGGCGGTGCGCTTGGATTGCCGGTCGTGTTTCACTTGCCGCACCTGCTCGACGGCTGGTTGGAGCCGGTCATCGAGCCGGGACGCGCGATCCTTCTGGCGAACCACGGCGGTGAGTTGCACGAACTCTCGCACGCGATCGAATGGATCCTGCTGGGAGTCGGAGCGTTGATTGCCCTGGTCTTCGCGCATCGCGGCTTCCATGCCTACAAGGCCGGGATCGCGCGCGACGACGCGCTGGCGCGCAAGCGTCCGGCGCTGTTCGGTTTCCTCGGCGAAGCCTGGCGCATCGACGACACGTACACGCAAAAGATCGTCCAGCCGATCAAACTGATCGCCTTCGTAACCTACGTCGTCATCGATCAATTCGGCATCGACGGCGCGGTCAACGGGACTGCCGCGCTGGCCCGCGCCACAGGCGGCGGACTGCGCACGCTGACCGACGGCCGCATCCGCACCTATGCGATCTGGATCGGCGGCGGTGCGGCGGGAATCGTATTCCTCTGGATGTGGAGCTCCCTCTCACGATGAGTCTGCTCACCGCCCTGACCTTCCTGCCGCTGGTCGGCGCCGCGCTCGTGCTCTTGACGCCGACCGCAGCCGCGCAGATGCAGCGCTTGATAGCGCTCGCCACCACGCTCGCGGTGGCGGTGCTCGGCGTGATGCTCTATCGCGATTTCGACGCTGCGGCCCTCGGCGCGCAGCATGTGATCAGCATCCCGTGGTTCGAACTTAGCAACGGCACTGCGATCTACTACAAACTCGGCGTCGACGGCCTTTCGCTGTTGATGGTCGCGCTGACCTCGCTCTTGATGCCGATCGTGATCCTCTCGACCTGGGGGCACGTCGAGAAACGCGTCAAGGAATTCATGGTCTGGATGCTGGTCATGGAGACCGGCATGCTCGGCGTGTTCCTGTCGCTGGACATGGTGCTGTTCTATTTCTTCTGGGAAATCTCGCTGATCCCGCTGTATTTCCTGGTCGGGATCTGGGGCGGCGAACGGCGCATCTACGCCACGATCAAGTTCTTCCTGTACACGCTGGCCGGTTCGCTAGTGATGCTCGTCGCGGTGATCGCGATGCTCTACCAGTTCCAAAGCTCGGACATTCCGCGCCTGACCGAACTGGCGGGTGCGCTGCCGCTCGCGAAGCAGAGTTGGCTGTTCGCCGGCTTCGCCCTGGCCTTCGCGATCAAGGTCCCGGTGATGCCCTTCCACACCTGGCTCGCCGACGCGCACACCGAGGCGCCGACCTCGGGCTCGGTGGTCCTGGCAGGTGTGCTGTTGAAGATGGGCACCTACGGGCTGTTGCGCTTCTGCATTGCCATGTTCCCCGCCGCGGCGGTCGAGCACGCGCCGCTGTTCATGGTGCTCGGCGCGGTCGGCATCGTGTACGGCGCATTCCTGGCTATGGCGCAGAACGATCTCAAGCGACTCGTCGCCTGCTCGTCGGTCAGCCACTTGGGCTATGTGATCTTGGGCCTCTTCGCCCTGACCAGCGCGGGCATGCAGGGCGGCGTGTTGCAGATGGTCAGCCACGGCATGTCGACGGGCATGTTGTTCCTCTTGGTCGGCATGATCTACGAGCGCCGGCACACGCGCGCGCTCGACGAATTCGGCGGCATTGCGCAGAGCATGCCGCTGTTCGCGGTCTTCTTGGTGATCGCCGTGCTCTCCTCGGCGGCGCTGCCGGGCTTGAATGGTTTCATCGGCGAGTACCTGATCCTCAAGGGCGCCTTCGACGCGAACCGCTGGCTCGCGGTGGTCGGCGTCCTGGGTGTGATCTTCGGCTCGATCTACCTGTTGATGGCCACGCGCAAAGTTCTCTTTGGGCCGCTCAACAAGCGTGAGAATCGCGAGTTGTCCGACCTCTCCCTGCGCGAGATCGCGACGCTGGTGCCGATCGTCGTGTTCATCGTCTGGATCGGAGTCGCGCCGACGCCGTTCCTGGCCAATTCGCAACCGGCGATCGACGCGATCGTGCGCCGCTGCGACGAAGCGCGCGCGCTGAAATTCGCCTCCGCCCCGAGCGACCCACGCGGCGGCGAGACCGCGACGGCGACGGAAACCAACCGATGAATCCGCAAGACATCCTGCACCTGTTCGACGACAACGCGCTGCGCGCGATGGGGCCACTGTTCGCCCTCTCGCTGGGCGCCGTGCTGCTTTTGCTCGCGGAAGTCATTCCCGCCCTGCGCGCGGCGCGGCACACGCTCGTGCTGGCGACTTTGATCGCGACCGCCGCGGCGCAGGTCTCGATCTGGATGCATCCGATCGGGCCGGTGCTGCAGAACACCTACGTCGCCGACAAAGCCAGCGCGCTGTGGGGCATCCTGTTCGTCTTCGCGACGTTGCTCGCCTGGCTGTTCAGCGTGCACTACTACCGCGAAGACCGCCCCTTCCAGGGCGAGCACGACTTCCTGATGCTGGTCACGCCGCTGGGCATGACGATGATGGCCGGCGCCCAGGACTTGATGGTCTTCTTCATCGGCCTGGAAGTGCTTTCGATCCCGCTCTATGCGCTGGCTGCTTTCCGCCGCAACAATCCGCGCTCGGTCGAAGCCGGACTGAAGTACTTCCTGCTCGGAGCCTTCGCGGCCGCGTTCTTCCTCTATGGCGCGGGCCTGATCTACACGGCGACCGGCAGTGTGACCTTCGCCGATCTGCGCGGTGCGAACCACAGCTCGCCGCTTTTCCTGGCCGGTGTCGCGCTGGTCATGGCCAGCGTGTTCTTCAAGGTGAGCGTGTTCCCCTTCCATCTGTGGGTGCCGGACGTCTACGAAGGCAGCCCGACCCCGGTGACAGCCTTGATGGCCACGGGCACCAAGGCCGCGGCTTTCGCTTTCTTGCTCAACGCGGCGTTCCTGATTCCGCCGACGCAGGCCTCGCTGATCGTCGCGATCGCCGTGATCACGATGGCGATCGGAAACCTCGGCGCGCTGATGCAGAAGGACATCAAGCGCATGCTGGCGTACTCCGGCATCGCGCACGCCGGAACTATTTTGCTGGTGATCTCCGGTTATCTGAGCGGTGTGGTCCGCCAAGACGAAGCCTTCGCCGCCGCGATCTTCTATCTCGGAGCGTACGTGTTCACTGCCGCGGGTGCTTTCGGACTCTTGGCCGTGCTCGAGCACGACGGCGAGCAGGCCACCACTTTCGACGCGCTCAAGGGCCTGGCGCAACGCCGGCCCTTCGTGGCGGCGGCGATGGCGCTGTTCATGCTGTCGCTGGGCGGCATCCCGGCCACCGGCGGATTCTTGGGCAAGTGGTTCGTGTTCAGCGTTTCCTATCGCTCCGGCTTTGTCGCCGCGACAGTGATCGGCGCGCTGCTTTCGGTCGTAGGCATGGCCTACTACCTGCGCGTGATCGTGGCCATGTACATGCAGGACGAAAGCAAAGCCACGGCGGCGACCAAGCCCCAGGCTTCGACGTTCCCGGTGGCGCTGGCCACAGCCGTGTGCGTGCTGTTCGTGATCGCGATGGGTGTGCTGCCCAAATACTTCCTGGACACGCTGCACTGAGGCCATCCAAACTCAGGCGGTTCTACTCGCGGTCGAACTCGATCGCGAAACCGCTTTGCTCGGCGTTCATCTGCTGCACGCGTGCAATCCTGCCGGAAAAGCTGCGCAATTCACCGCCTTCGTCGAGCAGCACGCGCACGCGGATCTTGTCGGGCGTGAACAGAAAAATGCCGCCGGCGGAAAGGTTGTCCGCCTGGCCGCCAAATTCCAGCGTCTCGATCGCGATGCGCACCGACACGCTCGTCGGATGGCGCGGCGAAACTCGTGCTTCGTCAACTCCGTTGTGCGCGGGTTCGTCCCGCGAAGGTTGAGCGGCAGTCATACTTGGAGTCCTCTGCTTGCGAGCCCCGTCAATATCGGCGGGTCTCGCTGAAGTCGGCCTCCCTTGGGCATGGGCTTGAGCACCATCGCCTGCGGGTCCCGTTCCGGCGACAATCGAGCCCATGACCACCCCGCTTAGGCCCCATCCCCACTTCGACGACCGCGCGACCCTGGACTGGAATACACGCTGGAGCGTGGCTCAGGCCCAGGCCCGGCGCGAAGGCAAACTGATCTTCGTCGAGTTCGGCCGCGAGCAGTGCGGCAATTGCCGCGCGCTTGTCCAGGGTGTCTTGCCCCACGCTGAAGTCGCCCCGCTCGTGGCGCGACATTGCGTCGCCCTGGCCAGTGACTGCGACGACCCCGAAGACGAGGTCTTGGCGCTGGCGGAAAACATGCCCGACGCGATGAGCCTGCCCTTCGCGATCTTCGCCGATGCCGACGGCCGCTTCCTCGCCGGCAGCGAGGGCGCACAGAGCGCGCGCTCCTTCAAGGAACTTCTGCTGCGCGTGATCCCGAAAGCTAGCGAGCCGACCTGAGCGCGCGAATGCGAACGATCGGTTGCGCGGGATGCACAGCGAAGTCCGTCTCCCCAAGCGGCATTCCGCGCCGGAGTTCGATCGCTTCGCCGATCACGAACTTCGCGGGTTCGCCGCCGCTCGCCTCGACAGCGTGGTTCAACACGATCATGCGCGCGATCATCGGTCGCGCGGACGGATCGCTCTCGCCGCTTGGGTGCGCGCTCGTCACGGTCACGTCGAAGCTGCGCTCGATCCCCGCCGGTGTCGCAGGGACGAAGGCTACGTTCGCGCCGCGCAGGTCATGGGTCGGCAGCGCACCGAGCGCGAGGCCGCTGGCGCCCAGCAACAAGCCCGCACAGGCCGGCACGAAAACCGTGCGCGGCGGTTTTTGCGTCAGCGAAGTCAAGCGGCGGATGCGCTCGACGAGCGCACCATCGGTCGCACGCAGGGCGGGCTCCCTGACAAGCACCGGACGCCACCAACGCCGCCTGCGCGCGCTGCGCTCGCAGCGCGACGTTTCCAATTCGGCCAAGGCGCGGACGTAACCGAGGCGATCGGCTCCGGCACCGACGGCGATGTCGTCGCAGCAGTGCTCGCGTTCCCGCGCGACGCGCGCCGCGATCCAAGGCATGCAAGGATGCAGCACGAAAAGCGCTTGAAACACGGCTTCGATCAGCCGCGCGAAACCGTCGCCGCGGCGCACGTGGGCCAACTCGTGCAGCAGCACGAGATCGAGCTCACCGCGCTCGACCTGTTCGCGAAGCGTGCTGGGCAGCACGACCTTCGGGCGAAACGCACCGACCGCCATCGGCACTTCGGCCGCGTCGCTCCAATACAGCCTGACGCGGCGCGCGATGCCAAGTCGCCGTGCAAGCAGGGCCAGCCGAACTTGGCAGTCGGGTGCGGCGGGCCTGAATTCGCGCGAGGCGCGACGCGCAAGCAACGCAAAACCGCCACCGACACGCACGAGTGCGAGCAGCGCCAAGAGCGCCCACGAAAGCGCTAGCGTCTCTTCGAGCGGCTCCAGGCGCCCGGCCAGCGACGCGCGCAACTCGTCGGCCCAGGCGACTAACATCCCCAGCGAACCGAAGATTGCGCTGGAGAACGGCGCTCCCTCGGAACTTGCCTGGTCGAGCAGAGAGAAAAAATCGCCGGCCTCGGTGTCCAGCTCGCGCGAAAGTGTCCACAGCGCGATCAGCGGCACACTGAACAGCGCGCCGGTGCTCGCCGCGTAACGTAAACGCGCGCGGCGCACGTGCACCAGGCGCAGGAATCCGTACAGGCAACACGCGACGGAGGCACCGATCCAGAGCGAGTGCAAAAACGTCCAGGTCAGCGCGTGAGCGTATTCTGCCGCCCAGCCCGTGCCCGCCAGCTCCACAGTTGCTGCCTGCATGCTCGAACTTCAGCCCGGCGCCATGGCCTTCAGGACCCGCGGCGTTCGAGATCCTCGATCAGCGAGCGAATCGTGGCCAATTCGTCGGGGCGCGCCTGCGATTGGCTGAGCGCGCGCTGGACCAAGTCCGACGCCGATCCTCCAAAGGCGCGTTCGACCAGATCCGCCACCAGCTTGCCCTGCGTGCCCTCCTGCGACTCGACCGCCTGGTACAGGTGGGCACGGCTCGACTCGTCTCGGCGCACCAAGCCCTTGTCGGTCATGATCTGCAACAGTTTCAACGCCGTGGTATAGCCGGTCGGCCGGGTCAGATTGAGCTCATCGTGGACATCGCGCACGGAGATCGTACCCCGTCGCCAAAGGATCCGCAGGATCTCCAGTTCGGCGTCGGTCGGGCGAGAAGAACTTCGTCGTGACATCTGAGGGGGGTGGACGCCTGAGCGCCGCAGTCGCTACGGGCCGGTTGAAGCAGCGTTGGAGAAATCTACGCGGCTTTTCGTCAGGGTTCGCGCCAGGCCGCACGCGGCGGCAAACTAGGCCCCGTGAATCAATCGATCCAAGCCTGCATTACCCCCGACCGGCTGCTGCTGGGCCCCGGTCCCTCCCCCGTCGCTCCCTCGGTGCTGCGCGCCCTGGCACAGCCGACCATCGGCCACCTCGACCCGGTCCTGCTCGAGGTGCAGGATCAGATCTCTGGGCTGCTGCGGCCGATCTTCGGGACACAGAATCCCTGGACGATCGCCTTCTCGGGCACCGGCACGGCGGGCATGGAAGGCGCGCTGGTCAACTTGATCGAGCCCGGCGAAGCGGTGCTCGTCGCCGTCGGTGGTTACTTTGGCGCGCGCATGCTCGAAGTCGCCCGCCGTGGCGGAGCGCGCGTGATCGCCGTCGAACACGAATGGGGCCGCCCGGCCGACGTCGCGCGCCTGCGCAAGGCCGCCGCGGGCAACAAAGTGTCGGTGCTCTGCGCGGTGCACGCGGAGACTTCGACCGGAGTGCGTCAGGACCTCGCGCCGCTCGCCGAACTCGCGCGCGAACTGGGCGCGTTTTTTGTCGTCGATGCGGTCACGTCGCTGGGCTGCATGCCGGTGAATGCCGACGCCATGGGCGTCGACGCGGCCTACTCCTGTTCGCAAAAGGGCATGTCGTGCGTGCCCGGACTTTCGCCGGTGACTTTTTCCGCGCGCGCGCAGCAGCGCATCGGCGAGCGCGCCGCGTCACAACGCAGTTTCTATCTCGACATGAATCTCCTGATGCGCTTCTGGGGCGGCGAGCGCGGTTATCACCACACGATCTCGTCCAACTTGTTGGTCGCGCTGCACGAAGCCGCGCGGCTGGTCCATATCGAAGGTCTCGAAGCGCGCTTCGAACGCCACGCGCGGATCGGCCGGGCCCTGCGCGCCGGCGTGCGCGAACTCGGACTGGAATTGCTCGTGCCTGACGCCGATGCCTTGCCGCAGGTCACCGCGATCACGATTCCGACGGGCGTCGATGACCTGCGCGTGCGCAAGCGGCTGCTCGCGGACTACGGAATCGAGATCTCCGGCGGACTCGGGGCCCACAAGGGCCGCCTGTGGCGCGTGGGGATGATGGGCAGCGGAGCCAGCCTGCGCAATGTCGTGCTGATCCTCGATGCTCTGGCCGCGTGCCTGCGCGCCGAAGGCCGAAAAGTTCCTTCGAGCGCTGTTGAAGCCGCCCAAGCCGCGTTTCTTGCGCAGACTTCCTGAACGATGTCGAC
The DNA here is from genome assembly GCA_043754695.1 of Planctomycetota bacterium. Taxonomy (GTDB): domain Bacteria; phylum Planctomycetota; class UBA1135; order UBA1135; genus JADJQU01. Next base: position 52,230 of record JAYUUV010000009.1, on the reverse strand, counting down.
TCCGCAGCGCACGCGCGCCTTCGAAATCGGCGCCACGCTTTACTTCGTGGCCTCGGGAGCCTGCGCGCTCGTCTACGAAGTGCTCTGGTTCAAGCGCTTCGCCCACGTCTGGGGTTCGAGTTCGCTGGCCATGGCCAGCGTCGTCGCTTCGTTCCTCGCCGGTCTAGGCCTCGGTGCGTGGCTGATCGGCGCGCGCGCCGATCGTATGTCGCGGCCATTGTTCGCCTATGGCCTGTGCGAATTCGGGATCGCACTGTGGGCCGTGTGCGTGCCGCTGGTTTCGCCGTGGTGCGCGCGCATCGCGGCGCTGGCGACACCTTCCCTGGAAAATCATTCGCTCGCGCTGACAGCCGTGCGCGTGGCGACGACTTTTTTCGCTATCGCACCGGCATGCATCCTGATGGGAGCGACGCTGCCGCTCTTGGTGCGCTGGCTCGCGGTGCAAGGTACTTCGGTCGGCCGCGCGTCCGCCTGGCTGTACGCGTTCAATGCGGCGGGCGCGGCCATGGGCGCGTGGATCGCGGGGTTCTATCTGCTGCCGGCGATCGGCCTGGACGGAACGAACTTCGCCACCGCGGGTGGCAGCGCCCTGATCGGCGTGCTGGCACTGCTCACGGATCGAGCGCAAGCGCGCGGCGCGGCGCGACCTGTCGTGCTCGAGTTTTCCGCGGAGAAAACGATCGCGGAATCCGTCAGCGCACAAGCGCCCCCACCTGCGATCGCGGTCCATGCCGCGGCTTTGCTGGCTGGATTCGGCGCGTTGAGCCTGCAAATGCTCTGGGGCCGCGAGCTTTCCCTGATCGTTGGCCCGACGACGTACGCGTTCACGGCTCTGGTGGTCGTGTTCATCGCCGGCCTGGCCGCGGGCAGTCTTGCTTTCGCCCTTTTCGGCGAGCGCTTCGGCACGCCGCGGCGCTGGATCGCGATCGCAGCCTTGCTGGTCGTCGTCGGCACACTTTGCGGCCGACTCTTGGAGCCTTCGCTCGCGCACCTCGCCGGCACGCTGCGCGATCAGCGCGCCTCGCCGCTGTTCAATGCCGCCTTGTGCAGCGCAATGAGCGCCGCGCTCGAACTCGTCGCCACCTTTGCGATGGGCATTTTCTTTCCGGCCTTGATCGCCTTGCTCGGCTCTAGCGCCACGCGCGCGGGAACCAGCGTCGGGCGCATCTACGCCTGGAACACGCTCGGCTCGATCGCAGGCGCGCTGTCAGCGTTCACGCTGCTCGTGCCCTGGATCGGCTCGCAGGCCACGACCATGCTCGCGCTGCTTTGCTATGTCGCCGCGCTGCTCTTGGCCCTCGCTCCGCGCTGGAACGGTCGCGAGGCGGAGCTGGGCCTGGCCGTGGCGGCGGTGGCGATGATCATCGCGCCCTGGCGTTCGGACGACGTGCGCGCCACCAACCTCGGATCGTATCTCTACGCCGAGAAAACCGATGTCCTGCGCAGCGACCGCGCGCGCGTGTTGTTCTTCAAAGAAGGCGCCAGCGCGAACGTGCTGGCGCTCGAAGTCGATGCCGACGAGACCACGCGCAGCGCACCGCCGCGAATCAAGAACTTGCGCGTCAACGGCAAGGTCGACGCCTCCAATTGGGAAGACATGCCGATGCAACTGGGCGCGGCGTATTTTTCGATGCTGCTGCGGCCACAAGCCCAATCGGTGCTGGTGATCGGCATGGGATCGGGCACGACCGCGGGCGCGGCGCTGCTGTTCCCGAAGACCGAGGTCACCTGCTGCGAGCTCGAGCCTTCGATCGCCGAGGCTGCGCGCTTCTTTGCCCCAGAGAACAAGAACCCGCACGGTTCGCCGCGTTTCCATCAGGTCATCGACGATGGCCGCAATTTCCTGCAGGCCCACGACACGGCTTACGACCTGATCATCTCCGAACCGTCGAATCCCTGGATCGCCGGGATCTCGAATTTGTACACGCAGGAGTTCTACGCGACTGCGCGTTCGCGCCTCGCGCGCGGCGGAATCTTCGTGCAGTGGCTGCAGACCTACGGATTGTCGGCCACGCAGTACGCCTTGGTCGCGAACACCGCGCAAAGCGTGTTTCCCAAGGTCGCGCTGTTGCGCATCAACGAGTACGACACGCTGCTGTTGTGCTCGTCCGACCCGATCGTGCCGCCAGGCGCGCTGCTCGACCGCGCCCAGGAAACACTCGACGCGATGGCCGACGTGCGCGAGGACCTGCTGCAGTATTTCGCCAGCGCCGACGTGCGCACGCTTTTGCTCAGCGTCCTGATGCTAGAAGACGAAGACCTGAAGGCCCTGTGCAAACAGGACGGCGAAAGCGCCATCAACACCGACGCCAACATGCGCCTGGAGTTCGAAGCGCCGCGCGATCTGTTCGAGATCAAGTTCACCAAGTCGCGCAAACCCATGGACGCGATTTATGCAGCCTTCGATCCGCGCTACACCGCGCGCCTGATCACCGATTGGGGCTGGAGCGAGCCCCAGGCCAATGCTTTGCGCGGCCACAAGCGCGCGCTGATTGCGCGCAACGACGCGATCAAGGCTTTCGCCATGAACGAATTGCTGCTCGCCTACCTGCCCGACGACAGCGCGGCGCTCGCCGACCAGCTGGTCTGGGCGCCGCCCAAGGACGCCGAGGAATTGGCGGCGGCCGCGACTCAAATCGTGCAATCTTCGCCCATCGAAGCTGCACGCGTGGCCAAGGCCTGGCTCGATCAATCACAGTTCGCGCGCGCGAAATTGATCTATCGCGCATTGCAGCAATCGATGCCCGATTCGCCGACGGTGCTCGCCGGCCTGGCTTTGTGTCTGGCCAACTTGGCCGAGCAGGACGAGGCGCGCGCCCTGCTGCAGCGCGCGCGCAAGATCGATCCGCTCGACGGCCTGGTCGTCGACCTCGAGCGCGCGCTGCAGGAAAAGAAATGATCAGGGCGCGCGCCAACGCGCGTTGGCGATCCTGACCTGCATCGGCTTGCCCTGGTGCACCTGGAAGCCGAACTTCGTACCGGGTGGAAGTGCTTCGCGCAGCGAATACGTCTCGAAGCCGTTGATCTCCATCGACTGCTGATCGCCCGCGAAACGCACGAGCACATGATTCCAGCCGTTGCGATCGAGCGCGGCTTCGAGCAACGCGGCATCGGGTTTGCCGTGGGTCGCAAGTTCCGGCGTGTACAGCGTGCCCCAATACGATTGGCCCAGATCCGCCTGGGCTCCGCTCGGATCCGTAGTCGCCGGATCGCTCGGTCGCTCCGCGCGATAACACAGACCTGAGTTGCCGCCCGGCGGCAGGAAAACGTCGAACTCGACGCACATGTCCTGCGCCGGCATCGGCGCGAGGATGTAGGAACTGCGCGCAATGCCGACGGAACGGCCGAAAAGCGTCGCGCCGCGCAGACTCCAGATCGCGGCGTCGCCGTCCCAGCCCTTGATGCCCCCGGGGCCGAAGAGCGCTGACCAATTCTGTGTGGCCCCGGTCGCAGCCGGATTCTTCAGGTACGCGAAGAGATCGCGGACCTCCTCCAGGGTGCGCGAATCGAGCAGACCCTCGGGCATCGACGAACGTGTCGAAGGTTTGAGCGATTCGAGATCATCGCTTTCGATCTCGATCGGCTCCTGCCCCGCGGGCCGGATCTCGATGCCCTTGTCGTCGCGGCGCGTGACGATGCCCTCGAACATGCGATCGTCCTTGGTCAACGCGATGAAGGCGCGATATTGATCGGAGACGATGCGCGAGGGCGCCATGATCGCCGCGAGCAAGTCAGCGTCGGACAAACGATCCGTGACATTGGCAAGATCGGGTCCAAATCCGCGGCGATCAGTCGCTGGAGTCGTTCCGACCGCATGACACGCGATGCAGCCCGCGGCTTCGAAAACCACGCGGCCGAGTGCGGGCGAACCCGGTCGCGACTTTGCGCGCTTCAGGAAGGCCAGGATCTGCTCTTCCGACCAATGAGGACTCGGATCCGGCGTCGACGGGCCTTTTCCCTGGGGAAATTGGGCTGCGTACCAGCTCTCGATCGCGGCGAGCGCGGCGTCGAAGTCTTTCGGCGTTGAAAGCTCGCCCTCCGAGACCGCCCCGCCTGAATTGCGACACCAACGCGCCAGCGTGCGCGTCAACTCGCGGCCGCGGCGCGAGCCGATTTCGCGCGCGTGATCGAGCAGCGCGCGCCATTCGTCGGCGCTCGTCGGCGCAAGTTCGATTTTCTCGAGCGCGCCGAAAGCAGTCTCGCGCTTCGTAGACGATGGCGAAACGATCGCGCCGACCCACAGCGCGTAATCGCGTGGATCCGGCGATCGCGCGAGCAGTGCCCAGGGAGCTTCGAGGATCCCGCCTTCGGTCACGGCAAGTTTGCGCGCAAGCTCGTCCACCGCGGCGAGCTTCAGCGGCGAAAGCGCGCGCAGTGCTGCGTCCTTGGTCGATTGCTCGCGCGTCCCGAAGGACTTCGGCACGATGCGCGCCAGTGCAGTCTCGAACTTCGCGAAGTACTTCTCGGCATCCTCGGCGGGCAGCCGCGCGAGAATCAGCGCGAGGCTCTCCGCTTCGATTCCATCTTGTGGAGCAAGTTCCTTGCACGCGTCGAGCTGCAAGTTCGCGATGAAATGCGCGCGCATGGCCGACAAATAACCGGGCAGGGAAATGCCACCCGTGTATTCGCTCGAGCGCGCGAACCAATCGAGCATCGCGCGCCGCTTCGCAGCGTCCCAGCCATGCGTCATGCGATGCACGCAATCGGCGTAGTGGATCGCAAGCTCCTGCGGGCTCTTCGCCATCTCGCTCATGAGCGGCGCGAGTGCTCGCACGTCGTCGAGATGCGAAAGCAAAACGCCAACTTCGCCCGCTATCCGCGCATCTTCGTTCGGGAACATGGCGAGCAATCGCGTCGCAAGTTGCTCCATGAGTTCCGGCGACGGATCGCCCTGACGGAGCAGACCCAATTCCAAGCCGCGCAGCCCCGCCAGGGTAAGGTCCGTGCGCGATTCCGCGGCGGCGACAATGTCATCTAGCGCGCGCGGCGCGAGCTTCGCAATCGCGTCCGCCCGATACTCAATCTTGGTCACGGATGCGAGAGTCACCAGGGCGCTCGCGCGGTCGACTGGTTTCCGAGACCGCAGCATCGACTTGCGGTCTCCATCACTGAATCCCCACCACACTATTCGAGCCTGAAGTGGCCAGAGGCTTCGATCCTGCCAGAACCCAAACCACGGATCCTGATCGATCACACGCTGATATCTCCCTGTGAGGAGCAACTTCACCCACTCGACTGTGCGCGTCCTCATTCCACGGGACTCTCTGTCCGGCCGTTTCAAGCTGGACAGTTGCGCGTCGGCTGCCGCGGGACACTGAACACGGAACACTCCGCCGTGAGCACCACGACCGCCGGTCAAGAACCACAAGCCGCCTTCAGGGCCGACTTCGATATCGGTGATTGGAAGCGCTGTGTCCGCGCTCAAGAAATCTACGCTCCCGGACTTGTCGCTGTGAATATCTGCGCCCGTCGACAGCGCCAGGATTTTTCCGCGCGCCCAGTCTCCGCTGTACAGCGCCCACTTCCACTCGAGTGGAAACCGGGTGCGCGTTCCGAAGACCGCGCCCGTCGGCGAGCCGCGGCCGAGATCGAGCAAGGCGGGTTCCGTGTCGACGCACCATTCCGGAATGACGCTCGAGCCCGCGCGCGAACCGTAGTCGGCGCCTTCGAGGATCTCGAGCAGGCGCACGGGGCGATACCACGGCAGACCGATGTCCCACTCCATATCGCTGTCGACCGCGAACATGTAGCCGTTGTTGTCGAAGGCGAGGTCGTACGCATTGCGAATCCCGACCGCGACGTACTGCCACGTGCGCTTTTCCAAGTCGACCCGCGCCACGAATCCGGCGGGGTAGCGCACCTTCGCCCCGAAGCCGAGCGGATCCATATAAGGTGGGAGCAATCGCCCCTCGTCCCCCGCCCAATAGCCGCTGGCATGGCCCTCCGCGTCGCTGAAGGCCGACTGGTTGCCGACGATCACGTAGACGGAGCCATCGGGCCCAACGACGACCGCGTGGGCCCCATGCTCGCCGCCATCGGTGAATTCGAAAAGTCTTTCCGCGGGTCCCGCGCGCAATCCATTCGCGCTGATCGGCACACGCCACAGACCGACTTTCGATTCGATCACGCCCGTCGAGAGCAGCGCGCCGTCTTTCACCGCCAGGCCCTGACACATCGTCAGCTCGGGCGCGAATTCTTCTACGCGTTCATATCGACCATCGTGATCGACATCCGACAGACGCACGATGCCTTCCGCTTCGCGGCCGATGTACGCGCTTCCGTCTGGAGCGAACGTGAGCGAAATCAACGATCCCGAAAAATCGCTCGGCCGATCAACCACGAATCCCGGCGGAACCGTGAAATGCGTTTCGGGCGCCTGCGGCTGCTGGATCATCCCCCACGCAGCGACGATCGCGAAGATCATGTCTCGCTCTCGCGGCGAATCGGCGCGGCGACCTTGCCGAGTTCCTCGTAAAGCTCTTTCTCGCGGCCCGCTACCGTGCGCGGCACGACGACCATGATCTCGGCGAAGAGGTCGCCGCGGCCTCCGCCCTTTTTCGGCAGCCCCTGATGGCGCAAGCGCAGGCGCGCGCCGCTCTGGGTTCCCGCCGGAACGCTCAACGTCGCCTGGCCATCAACGAGGTGCATGTTGATCTTCGCACCGAGCACGGCTTCGTGCGGAGCGACTTCGACGCGTGCAACGAGATCGTCGCCGATCGCGTGCCAACGCGAATGCTCGGCCAACTCGAGCGTGACGTGCAGATCGCCGCGCGTGCCGGTGAATGGATCCTCGCCGCCCTGACCCGCAAGGCGCAGCACGGTCCCCGGCGCGCTCAGCGGCGCGATCTTCAACGTGATCGAAGGCGAGCTCGGATCGTCGTCGAGGCGGAACTCGCGCTTGCCGCCGCGCACGACGTCTTCGATCGTGACGGGCAGTAGCGCGGAAGTCGGCTGCGCGCCGGCGCGGGGCGCGCCACGCTTGCCGGCTCGTCCAGCGCGGCCCGCGGCGCGCGGACCTCCCTGGCCGCCGAAGAAGGCTTCGAAGAAATCGCTGAAGCCCGAAAGGTCATCGGCTCCGCGGAAACCGCCGCCAGCGCCGCGGAAGCCGCCGCCGAAACCGCCGCTGCCGGGCGGCGGCGTGAACTCTTCGCCGGCGCGCCAGTTTTCGCCCAGGCGATCGTAGAGCTCGCGCTTCTTCGGATCCTTGAGCACCTCGTAGGCCTCGGTGATCTGCTTGAACTTGTCGTTGGCGCCTGCCGTCTTGTTGACGTCGGGGTGCCATTGGCGCGCGAGCTTGCGGTAGGCCTTCTTGATCTCGTCGGGGCTGGCGCCGCGGGCGACACCGAGGGTCTGGTAATAGTCCTGGAAGCGAACGGCCATTGACGAAGCGGGCGCGCCGAATCCAAGGCACGCCACAGGACATATCTATAACGAGTCCGTTCCGAACTCCAGCCGGAAGCTCGCGGCGATTGTGCGAGCGCAGGGGCCAACGAAGTGTGCCTTGGGGAGTCCAGGCGCTGACCCCGGCGGTGGACAGCTCCGCGCTCCGATTCGACCGCAGTGGCATCCGGCGCCCGGAAGGCGCATTGGCATGGCCAAGAACGGCCTTGGCACGGGGTTCGCACTTCTGCCACCCGCCGCGGTCATGTGCCGCGGAAGCAAGCCTCCCATGACAGCATTCAATCTCCTGCGTCGCGCATTCGCCCTGGCAGCGCTCCCGCTCGTCGTCGCCTTCGTCGCACCCGGGGCGCAAGCCCAACAGCTGCGCATCGGGTTCGGCAAGCAGGGACACCACAGCTCGATCGGCGTGAGCGCCGGCTTCAACTTCGGCGCGCCGTTCTGCGCGCCTCCGATCCGCGTGCAACCGCCGCACTGCGCGCCGCAACCGGTCTGGGATCCAGGCCACTACCAAGACGTCGAACGTCGCGTCTTCGTTCCAGGTTGCGTGCGCCAGGAGTACGTGCCGGCGGTCTTTCAAGAGCGCTGCTGGCGCGACTACTGCGGACGTCTGCACGTCGATCGCGTCGAAGTCCGCGCCGGCTACTGGCGCACGGTCCAAGAGCCCGGAGCGTGGAAGTGCATCACCGAGCGAGTCTGGGTCGAAGGCAGCTGGCGCGTGCACGCCAACTGAAATCGTTCGCGAGCCGGGATGGGGTTCGCGCGGCGCCTGTGGGGGCGCCGGACAGCCCCAGTGTGGTCGGGCCCCCGGGGATTCTCGGGGGCCCTTTTCCTAGGAAATCCCCGAGGAATCGCTGGACCGGCGACGTCCGCGAACCCGAACCTCTCGAAACCTTCATGCGCAGGGCAACACCCGTTTTCCCCGGGGACGCCGACTGGAATTGTCCCAAGCAAGGTGCACGCCGCTGAATCTGAGCTAGCCTTGAGCGGGTAACGCCGTCCGTCCCATTGCGTACCAGGTCCCACCCGGTGCGCAGTTTTTTCGGGGTCGAACGCGTTGGTCGCTAGCAGCCTCATTTTTCTTCAGGAGTAGATTGCGGATGGCCCCCCACTCAAGCAGCGTGCTTCCCACGATCGGATTCGCCCTCGCGAGTCTGATCTTCTCGTCTTCGGCGAGCTCGGCGATCGCCGGCGCACCGGCGTACGGCGCCGGCAGTGAACTGACTGCAATGGTCCAGGACTCGCGCATGATCGCGGTGCCGGGATCCTTGGTGAAACTGGCGCTGTGGAACGAGCGTTCGAGCGACGGCCTGCTCACGCCCCACTACGCGATCAGTCAGGACGGCCGCAGTTTCGCCGTTTCGACCGCGACGGACTACTCGATCATGCTGCGCCGCGCGACGTTCGACCCGCTGGTCGCCGCGCCGAGCTTCGACAACTCGCTGCTCTCCGCCGGCGAGAACATCTACATCGTCCAGTTCGTGACCCAGCCGCTGGAAGAATTCCGCCAGGCGATCGTGCAACTGGGCGGTTCGATTTACGACTACGTCGGCAATCACGCCTACGTCGTCAAGTTGCCCGGCATGGCGCGCGCGGATGTGGGTGCATTGCCCTTCGTGCGCTGGATCGGCAAGTTTCACGGCGAGTACCGTCTCGACGGATCGATCCAGGACGGCCTCAACGGCGGAACGCTGCCGCCGACCGCGCGCTACAACGTCGTCGTGTTCGAACGCGGGCCCGAGCAGAAGAACCTGGTGGCCTCGCGAATCGTTGCCATGGGCGGCTCGATCGACCTCAATTACCCCTCAGGCTTCCGCTTCGAGGCAACGCTCAACGCCGAGATGATCGTGGCGCTCGCAGGCATGGACGAAGTCGCGTTCATCGATCCGTGGGGCGAGCCCGAGAACGACATGGACATCGCGCGCCAGATCAGCGGCGCCACGTACATCGAGCCGCTGGGCTCGCCAATGTTCGATGGAACCGGTGTGCGCGGAGAGGTCATGGACGGCGGCGCGCAGCTCTCTCACCCGGAATTCACCGCCGCGCCGGGATTTTTGCCGCTTGCGGCGCACCTGGCCGTGAACAGTGACTCGCACGGCACGTCCACGAGCGGCCAGATCTTCGCCCACGGCGTGAATCCGCAGGCAAAAGGCCTCCTGTCCAAGGGACAGGGTTTCATCAGTGCCTACTCCCCCGCGCCTGACCGCTACGCATTGACCGCCGATCTCGTCGACCCGACCGACATTTACAAGTGCGTGTTCCAGTCGAACAGCTGGGGCGATTCGCAGACGACGCAGTACACGTCCAAGTCCCAGGAACTCGACGACATCATTTTCATCAACGACATCGTGATCTGTCAGTCGATGTCGAACACGAACTCGCAAAGTGCGCGGCCGCAGGCCTGGGCCAAGAACATCGTCTCGGTCGGCGGGGTCGATCACGTCAACACGCTGAGCAAGACCGACGACAACGTCAGCAGCGCGACCTTTGGGCCCGCCGCCGACGGCCGGATCAAACCGGAGCTGTCGCACTTCTACGACAACATCTTCACCACGACGACGACCAGCACGTACACCAGTTCGTTCGGTGGAACCTCCGGAGCGACGCCGATCACGGCCGGCCACTTCGGACTCTTCTTCCAGATGTGGTCGCAACAGGTGTTTGGCAACCCAGTGCCCAATCCGGGTGGCACGGTCTTCGAAAATCGTTGCCACGCAATGACGGCCAAGGCCTTCATGGTGAACAACGCGAATCCCTACAACTGGACCGCGGGTGGTGCGGGCGCGGGCCTGACGCGCGTGAAGCAGGGTTGGGGACTGGTCGATCTGAAGAACACCTACGACCGGCGACTGAACACGTTCTACATCGATGAGTCGCAGCTCCTGGTGAATCTGCAAACGGTTTCGTACCCGTTGACGGTTTCCCCCGGCGCAGCCGAATTCCGTGCGACCCTGTGCTACCTGGATCCCAAGGGTCTGGTTGGGGCGGCGCTGGCCCGGCTCAACGATTTGACGCTCAAGGTCACGTCGCCGAGTGGCACGATCTACTTCGGCAACAACGGACTGACTGCAGGACTTTTCTCAACCCCAGGCGGAGTCGCCAACACCAAGGACACGGTCGAAAACGTGTTCGTGCAAAGTCCCGCGGCCGGAACCTGGACCGTGGAAGTCATCGCGAGCGACATCAACACGGATGCCGCGAGCGGCGACCCGGGCGTCAACGCGCGCTTTGCGCTGGTCGTGACCGGGATCGATCCCGTCCCGTCCTGCGCGGCGCCGACGGCCTACTGCGTGGCGAAGATCAATTCGCTGGGCTGTGTGCCGAGCATCGGGTTCGCTGGAACGTCGAGCGCGACGGCCGGTTCCGGCTTCACGATCAGCGCGGCGAACGTGCTCAACAACAAGCCTGGCCTGATGCTCTACGGCACGGGCGGCCAAGCCGCGACTCCGTTCGGCGGTGGCACACTCTGCCTGGGCGGAGCCATCAAGCGCACCGTCGGAGTTGTCTCCGGCGGTTCGCCGAGCGGACTGGATTGCACCGGCGTGTACGCGATCGACATGAACGCCTTCGCGATCGGCGCGCTCGGCGGAACTCCGCTCGCCGCATTGCAAGTCGCCGGCACGCTGGTCGACGCGCAGTTCTGGGGCCGCGACAACGGCTTCCCCGCGCCAGACAACATCACCTTGAGCAACGGACTCGAGTTCACGGTTTGCCCGTAATTCCTTGGCGAGTGTCGACTGTGCGTTGACGCTCGTGCCGCGCTAAAGCAGTCGAGGTCGGCCAGCCTGCGGGATGGTCGGCCTCGCTTCTTTTTCAGTGCGCGCCTGCCCTGACCGGGATCACTTGAGCGCGTGCTTCGCCCACGCGGCGTCCGCCTTCGGCGCGAATTCCTGCGCCTTGGGCAACCACTTCGCGCGCGTGTCGGCCAAGAAGCCCTTGTAGAAAAGCAAGAGCCGGCTGTGCTCGATCAGGAAGGACTTCGGATCGACTTCGACGTCGTCGCCGTCGACCATGGCATAGGCGCACCAGCCGCCGTACTTCGGGCGGTAGCGCGCAGGCTCGGCCAAAAACCATTTCTGGTGCGCGGCGCTCGCAAACCGATAGCGCGCGCCGTCCAGGACGCTTTCGAGCTTCGGATCGCCCTTCACCGGCGAGCCGCCGCCCTCGGGGAAATAGCTGACCGGGTCGAAGCCTTCGATGGCGAGTTGGTCCTTGCCGAGATTCCATTTCACGCCGACGCGCGCGTCGTCGGCGGCAACCCCGCGCGCGGATTCGCCGCTCAGTTTTTTCCAGGCTTCGTCGGCGCTGGAGACCTGCTTCGCGTCGAAGGCGCCCACTTCCGTCGGCTCAGCGAACAGGAAAAGCCGTGCGCCGACCACCTTGAACGACTGCGGACTCGCCGGCTTCCTTCCCCCACCAGCAATCGATGCTGCATCGAACCCGCCGTACGCCGGTTCGTAGCGTTCGGTCTCGCTCTTGAACCACGCCAGATGCTCGGCACTGACGAATCGATAGCGCGCCGGCCCGAGTTTGAACTCGAACTTCTCGCTGCCAATCGCGGCGGCCATCCCGCCCGCGGGGAAGTAGCTGACCGGGTCGAAGCCGCCGAGCGCGAGCCCATCGGGCGCGAGACTGCGCAGCTCTCCGTGCTGCTGAGCAGCAAGACTCGGTGCGACGAGCAGAAGAACCAATGCGACCAATTTGAAAGCTAGCTTCATGGGCGAGAGGCGAGGGGCCGTGAAAATCTGTCGTACGGAGGAGCGCGGCGTCTGTGACCCGCGAATCCCGATCAGCGCGGCACTACACGAAGTGAATTGTCGCGATCGCATTGGCTCCAAGCTCCAGGCTGATCTCGCTCCAGGGACCTTCTCCGGGCCCGAAGGCCGCGTCGCAGCGCTCGACAGGAAGCAATTCGAGGACTTCGCCCAGCAGATCGGTGCGCGCGGCGCGCATCAAGCTGCCGGCGACGCGCAACTTGACCTTGGCCGCGCGACCAGAGAATTCGACAAGCCGCACCGCAAACACGGCGTCCATGCCCGTGCCTAGCGCGTGCTCCACGTGTTCGCGCGCGCTGGCCGGCTCGCGCCAAAAAGCCGTGGCGAGCACGTGCTCGGGACTCACCGACAGCGCGCCCATCGCCGCGGGCAGCACCCCACCGCCGCGAATTTCCGTGCTCTGCATGAAACGCGGATTGCCCAGCGTGCATTCCATCGCGCGGCGCATGCGCGCTGCGTCGTCCATGCCGGCGTGAGGAACGATCCACAGGTCCGCCATCAGTGCGCTTTCGAACGAACCTGGATCCAGAGGATCGACCGTCGACAGCAAATGCTCGAAGCCCCCATCGATACGCGCGAAGGACGGTGCACCGTCGTGCACGTAGAGCACACCGCGCCGGCCGTCTGCGGCGGACAGGTCTGCGAAACGCAGCGCGGTGAAGGGCCGCAGAAGTGTATCGACGAGTTCGCTCCGGCCTGCGCCGCGCGGTGCGCGACGCTCGCGCGAAGTCTCTGCGCGGATTTCTCCGACGCCATAGGGCGAGTCGGCGCGCAACTTGAGTTCACCCGCGAGGCGCGGCCGCAGCACGCAGCGCAGCCCGGCTTGGGCGCCGGCATCGGGCCGCGGCAGATCCTCGGACTGGATTCGAATCCAGACCGCGTCGAACAAAGGCTCGATCGCGACCTGGATCGTCAGATTGACGCCTCCGCGGCCAATGCGGCGAATGGTCAGCTCGTCCGTTTCCTCTTCTTCGGTCGACGAACTCGCCACCTCCGCCTCGGGGAATTTTTCTTCTCGCCCGCCGCGCACGAGCGAAAAATCGAGCAGCGGCCGCGCGGGATCGAGCAGCCCCTCCGGAAATTCGCGTGTCGAGATTTGCTCGATCACGCCGCGGCTGCGGTCGATCTCGACGCGCATGCGTCCGCGCACCAGCGCGATGCGTTCGTCGTTTTCGCGCACGCGCACGCGGCCGAGCGGCGTGCTGTCCAACTCATAGGGATCGACGACCTTGTAACCAAAGGGCGGCACGGCGCGGGCCACGCCGCTGTCGTGCAGCACATCGCGCGCCCAGCCCAGCGGATTGAGCACCAGGTGACCGCCCTCGAGCCCCTGCACACTCTGGCCGAGTTGAAACAGCGTGCGTTCGTGGACCTCCTGCGCCAGCGCGAGCGAGCGCTCGATCGAACATTCGGCCACCGCGGCCAGCCGGCCCTCGCGAGCCGGGATCGAGTGGTGCTGCGCGATGCACAACTCGCGCCAGGATTCGTCGAGCTCCCACGCGGGCCAGGTCGCCATTTCGCGATCGACGTCGCGCAATCTTCCCAGCAACGCGGCGAGCGCTTCGGCCGCGAGCAGTTGCTCTTCGCACCAGGCGACGCCGCGCCCGAGCAGATCGCCGTTCTTGGCGGGCGCGTAGCCGTGGAACACTTCATCGTTGCCGATGCGAATCGGTTCGCCCTGCGCCCTGGGCGCCAGATCGCGAACGAGTGCGCTGAACGCAGTTGCCTGGAAGGCAAGCCGCGGATCGGCGCGCAACGCGTCGATGCGGCCCCAGAATTCGGCCGCGCGCTGCTCATCCTGCGGCACCCAGGCCATGAGTACGGAGGCAGCCTCGCCGGCGGGCAGCCCGTCGACCTGCGCGTCGAAATCACCGCGCGCGAAGGCCATCGACAGCGAACTTGCGCCAAGCGCGCGCAGCTGCGTTCCATCCGGGCCCTGCCATACGAAGCACTCGTGCAGATCCAGCGGAACGTCGCTGCTGCACTCCTCGATCGCGGGGACCAGACCGACGGCCTGGATGCCCAGGCCTGAGTGGATCTGCGGCAGTTGCGGGTGGATCGAGGGGGCGCCCTCCCAGATCGCGCGCACGCGCCGGCCGAGCAAGCGCTGGACGACACGCGCGCCGAGCACACGTTGGCGTATGTTGGATTCGCCGCCGTTCAACCCGGCGCAGGGTTGCGCGTAACAGGCACCGGTCAGTTCGACACGCTGCTCCAAGAGCGCTGCGCGCAGACGCTCGAGAACCACAGGCGAGCGCGCGGCCAATTCCTCGAGCCCGCGCGCGTCGAAATCGACGGCACAGGCGGCCCCATGGCGCTTTGCTGCGGACAGGGCGGTCTCGAGCGCCTGCTCCAGGACGTTGTCGATGGCGGCCCACTGCGAACCGGTCCAGTGTGCGTGGACACCCAGGACCACGCGAAGCGCTTTCCCCATGGGCGCACCATAGCGGTACCGGGAACAAGGCCCAACTGTCGCGCGGACTATCGCGCTCGCAGCGCTGCCGGTTCGTGCAGGAACGCGGGCCTGACGAGCCGCCAAACCGCCAGCTCAGCCGGACCCTCTGGGTCGCCAGGCGCGGCCACGCGACGCAGCAATTCGAAACCAGCAAGCTCTGTTCGAGCGAGCAATTCGGGCAGCACTCCCGTCCCGGCGACGACGCCGTCAGAGGTCGCGGCTTCCTGCCCCGCAAGCGCAAGCCAGGCTGCGGGGCGCTCCAGATCGCGGCGCGTCACGATCACATAGGCCGCGCCGAGTTCGCGCGCGCGCGCGGCCAGCTCTTCGATCGACTTGCAGAGCAGCGCACCGGCCGTGCTGCGCGCGGCCTCACTCGCCGTGGCGCCGGGAAGCAGTGCGCCACACGACGCCCGGCGAGCGTGGAAGGCGATCATTCCTCCAAATTCGGGATTGGCCAGGATCCCATACTCCTGCCTGGCCAACGGATGATTCCACGCGCCACCGGACGGCGTGGTCTGGCGCAGCTCGCGCAGCGCACGGATCGAAGCCGTCGTGTAGGGCGCGTTGTCGTTCCAGGCGATCGCCACGAGCATTGCGGCGGCGGCGGCGATCGGCAGCGCGCGCCGCACAGGACTGCGCTCGCCGTCGCTCGCCAGCGCTTGCGTCCAACACACCAGCGCGCAACCGGCGGCGGCCAGCGGGGCCGCGGCGAAACGCGCGTCGATCATGCGCAGCACGAAACCGAGCACGAGCACCACGCTCAACGTGCGCCGCTGCGTGCAGTCCCGTGCCCGCAGCAACAGCCAGGCGATTGCCGCAAGGCACAGCGCGTCGATTGCGAGTTCGGCTGACGAAAGCGATGGCGCTGCCCAAGCGAGCTCGAATCTCGGCCACGGCGACGTACCCGCCGGCCAGGGAGTTCGCACCAGCGACACGATCAGCGTCGTGGCGCTGAAGAAGATCGCCGCGCGCAGGCTGTCGCGACGCAAATTCTTGGGCCGTTCGCGCGCGGCCAGGCCCAGCGCGCACAGCGGTGCGAGCACCGTGTTCCAGGCGAAGGGATCGTTCGCAAGCGCGAGGCCGGCAAGCACGCCGACACCGATCGCCAAACCGATCAGGTCTCCGAGTTCGTGGGGACGCGCGAGCAAGAGAGCTCCGCCCAGCACGGCGGAACACAAAAGCAGCGACCAGACAGCCGGCCGCACCGATCCACCATCGACGGAGGGCGCAAGCACGAGCGCGGTCCAGACGAGCGCGATGCCAAGCGAGCAGGCGAACACCCAGGGGCCGGCCTGCGCCGTCGGGTCCCCAGGCAACCTGAGCTTGGAGGCTGCGAACATGATCGAAAGCGCCGCGATCCAGGCCAGCACGAGCATCAGGCGCCGCGCTCCGTCGGCAAGCGCATCTTCGTCGAGATCGCCCTGCTCCACCGCCTGCGCCACACGTGGCACGAGCCGTCCGAGCAGGAACGCGCTCGCCGCGGGCGCCAGGGCGCCGTAGGGAACGTACTCGCCCGCGCGCCATTCCAGCAGGCGATCTTGCAGCGGACTCTCGCCGGTGAACAACGCCAACTCGCACATGCGCATGCGATAGCAACTTTCAGCGCTCCGCAAACTTTGCGCGCCCTCGAAGCGAGTCGGCGGTGGAACGAACCAGAGCGCAAAAGCGATCAGTACGGCGAAAAGTCCTCTCACTTCGCTTCCTTCGATGACTCGCGCAGCGCTCCAAGCAGCAGCGGCAGCGTCGACTTCAAACGCGTCGGCAATTCGAAGTCGGCGATCAGTGCAAGCGTGGAACTGTCGAGCCACCAAGTCTGCGGGCCGATCGCGCAGCCCTCCGGCGTTGCCCGGCCGCCCGGAGCGAGCACCAGGCGCGGCACGCTGCCCGCAAGGCTCTCCGGGCTCGCGGGCGCTGCCGACATCAGCAGCACCTCCGCGTCATACGGCCGCGATTTCGCGCCGTAAAAATCCATGGCGAACTTGCCGATGGTATCGCCGCGCGCGACGCAGACCAGCGGCAGCTTTTCGCCGCTTTCGTCCAACCTGGAACTGAGACGCGCGAACAATTCTTGCGTCGTGCCTTCGCCCGCGCCGCCGCGCGGCAGGTGCATCGAGAGCACACGCCAACCTGCCAGGCCGGCCCATTCGGCTCGCGACAGGCTGGCTTCGGCAGGTTCCGTCGACGGGCACAACAAGAGCAACGTGGCCTGCGGCGCACCCGGCGGATCCAAACGCCAGATCCACTGCGCATCGCCCTCGGACGCGGCGAACGCGAGCAACCACGGGTAAGCATGTGCGGCGTTCGCCTTGCTCTCCAGCCGCGACAGTTGTTGCTCGGCATCGACTCGCGCCAGCGTGCGCAGTCCGCGCTGCGCGTCGAGCGCCATCCAATTCGCGAGCGGCATGCGCGGATCGGCGAGCTCGACAAGGCCGGCGAAGACCTGCTTCGCGCGCTCGTCGAGCGCGGCGACGCACTGCAGTTCGAAGGGCTCTCCGCGTACGTTGATGCCGTCGCACTCGACTTCGATCGCGAGCCGCCGCGTGCCGGGCTCGTGGCCTGGGAAACCGAGTTGGACGCCGAAACCGGCCCCGCCGAAGAGCGCGGGCTTGACCAGCCCGCGATAGGCCAGTCGTTCCGAGCCATCGGGCAGGATCCAGACCAGCGAGAGGCTGACTTGCGGGCGTTCCTTGAGCGGATAGAGCGGCGAGATGGCGATGTGCACGAGTTTGCCCTCGAGCGAACTCGCTGCCGCGAATATTCCGGGAGTCGCCTGAAGGTCGAGCGAGTCGACGAGTTCCTCGAGGCGTTCGCGCCTGCGCGCCGCATCCGCATTCGGAGTTGCCACAGGTGTCTCGAGCGCGCGCAGCGCCTTGGCCACGGCCGGGGACGAACTCGGCGCAGCGCTGGCGGTTCCGGGCGCGCGCAATCTCTCCAGCACGCCGCGCGCGCGCGCCTTGGCTTCATCCGAAGCGCGGGCATAGCGCTCGAAGAAGGCGAGTTCGCGTTCGCTGCGCGCCACGCGAAAATGCGCGTCCATCGCAAGCTCCAGCACACTTTGCGTCTCGCTCGCCGCGGACGGCGACTGCGTGCACAGCGCGAAGAGCAGCGCGAGCATCATTGCTTGGGATAGGTCTCGAGCACCCAGGCCTTCCAGGCCGTCTCCAGTTCCAGCGGCGAAATCCCGAACGCAGCCCGGAGTGCATCGCGCACCGCGACCTTGGAGCGCAGGCGCTTCCCGAACAGATCGAACTTGCCCGGCTCGCGTTGCAGCAGGTAGTCGACCAGGCTCATGGCCACAGCGTGCTCGGGCAACTTCAACTGATCGGTATTGCGCCCGATCACGTCCGAGACGGGCGGTGACTTGCCATCGACGATCATCTTGCGCATGGCGACCTTGTACTTGCCGCTGTGGAAATCGTTGTTCGTGTTCTGCTCCTCGTAGCAGTAGTTGTCGCAGATACCGAAGATGCGGTCCTCCATGACGTGGGCCAGGCCCTCTTCGACCCAGCCGGCCTTGAGGTTGCCGATCCACATGCTCGGCTGTTCGTGCGCGAACAAGAGGTGCGTCACGCTGTGCACGATGTTGCGGTGCAGGCGCTCGTCGGTCGTGAAGAACTGGCGGTTGCCGCAGATCGAGTAGGCCGACTCCGAACCCATCAGCTTCACGCCATTGGCCGAACCCTGCTGACAAAAACGCAGCGTGGCCTCCTGCTGATCATTGACCAGCCACCAGACGAAAACCTTCTGGCGCTTGACGATTTCGCCCGGCCGCGCCTTGGTCAGATCGATATAGAGCGCGAACAACTGCTCGAGCCGGTCGAGGTAAATGTGCGTCAGTTCGTGCGCGCCGACGATGCGTTTCTCGACCTTCAGGCTGTCGATCTCCCACACCAATGTGAAATGCGTCGAGACTGCTTTGCGCAGCTTGCGTCCCATCTGCGCGTCGTACTTCTCGACTTCGGCGCGCAGGCTGGGCAGCGCCGCGATCTTGGCCGCGAGCAGCTTGCCGGACTCGGGATTGTCGCAGTCCTTGCAGTCGATGAAACCCGTGCCCTTGCAGACCGGGCAATCGGCGATGTAACTGCAGAACAGCGCGCTCTTCTCCCAGGCGCATTCTTCCTTGGGATGTTCGCCGCAGGGGACGATGCCCGTGGCTTTGCAGACCTTGCAGTCCACTGTCGGCGGCGCTTTCGCGGGTGGTGGCGTCTGCGGCGCGATGTACGCGCTGGCGCCGGCCGTTGGCCAAAGCAGCGCGAAGAACATCAGGGCGCAGCCGACGACTGCGCGCCGGACCCCGCGAGACGTGCGGCAAAGCGACATGTTCAGATCAACTCCTCCACGATCTGACGCTTGGGATCGAAACCGCGCAACTGGATGCGCGCGGCGATTCCGTCGCCCAGCGCGGCGCGCGGGGCAAGTCCGACAAGTTCGCTTTCGCGAATCTTGACGCCGCGCTCGGCGGCGAGCTTCTCGATCTCCTGGTAGGCACGCAGCAGGCCGGTGCGCTGGAAATCGCAGACGTTCATGCTGACCTGGGCGCACTTCAAATCGTCGAGGAAAAAACCCATGGCCTTGATGCCGGGCAGCCCGCCGTCTTTCTCGCGGATCTTTTTCGCGATCTCCTTCGCGACCTGGACATCCGCGCTCTCGAGGTTGACGTTGTAGGCGATCAGGAACTGGCGCGCACCGATCACGGTCGCGCCGGCCGAGGGATGCAGCTTGGCGGGGCCGCGATCGGGCGCGCGCGCGGGATCGTTGAGCACGGCAGCGCTGAGCTTCTCGAAGCCGATGTTGCGCACGTCGGGAAGATTGCGGCGCGCCGGAATCAGCGCGGCGGCCTCGTAGAAGTAGACAGGGATCTCGAGTTCGCGGCCGACGCGCTCGCCCAAGGCGTGGGCGATCTCGACACAGCGTTCGAGCGTCACGCCGGCGACCGGCACGAAGGGCACCACATCGCTCGCGCCGATGCGCGGGTGTTCGCCGGTGTGCGTGCGCAGGTCGATTTCGCCCGCGGCCGCGCGGATGGCACGGAAGGCAGCTTCGCCGACATCGAGATCGGAGCCGACGAAGGTGATCACGGCGCGGTTGTGCCCTGCGTCCATCGAACGATCGATCACGCGCACGCCGGGCGCCGAGGCAAGCGCCGCGACGATGCGATCGACGACCTCGGGTCGACGACCTTCGCTGAAGTTGGGAACGCACTCGACGATCGACATCGATGAACAGGCTCTGTGGAAAAGGACGACTCAGGGACCAGGCACGCGCACACGACTGCTACCGCGAACCACGCGGCCGCGCACGACGACCGCGCGCACGGGGCTCGAAGCGAACTCGCTGACCAGCCGGCGCAAGTTCGGGCAGGAGAAGATAACCAGATCGGCGCGTTTGCCCGGCTCGAGCGTGCCAATCTCGTCGCCGCGGCCCAGCGAGCAGGCGGGATTCAGCGTCGCCGCAGTCAAACACTCGGCCGAACTCATCCGGTAGCGCAGCGCAGCCCAGGTCATCACCTGCGCGAGACTCTGTTGCGGGCAGCTACCGGGGTTGTAGTCGGTCGAGATCGCCACGGGCAAACCGGCGTCGATCATGCGCCGCGCCGGCGCCTCGCGCTCGATCCGCAGGTAGAGCGGAACGAGCGGGCACAGCACGGGAACGACGGCGCTCGCCGCCAGTGCCCGGATCCCGCCGTCGCTGACGAACTCCAGGTGATCGGCGGAGCTGACGCGCAGTTCCGCGGCAAGCTCGGCTCCGCCCAGGCAAGTGAGTTGATCGACGTGCATGCGCAGACCCAGGCCCAGTGCGCGCGCGCGCTCCATCAGGCGCCGCGAATCGGCCAGATCGAAGACGTGACTTTCCGTGAAAACGTCGGCGTATTCGGCCAGCTTCAATTCAGCCACGCGCGGCAGGCATTCCTCGAGCAGCAGATCGACGTAGGCCGATTTGCGCCCGCGAAATTCCTCGGGGACTTCGTGGGCGCCAAGAAAGGTCGGCGCGATGTCGATCGGACCGCGCGCGCGCAATGCGGCGAGCACTTCCAGTGACTTGAGCTCAGCCTCCAACGAAAGCCCATAACCGCTCTTGGCTTCGATCGTGGTCGTGCCCAGGTCCACGAAGCGCTCCAGACGCGCCTGCACGAGCTCGAGCAGGCGATCTTTCGATGCGGCGCGCACGCCGCGCACGCTGGAGAGGATTCCGCCGCCCAGCGCGGCGATCTCGACGTAGCTCTTGCCCGCCGTGCGCAACTCGAATTCGTCCTCGCGACCCTCGGCGAAGACCGGATGCGTGTGCGCATCGACGAATCCGGGCAGAACCAGCCCGCCTTCGGCATCGAGTTCGGCACGCGCCAAGAATTCGCGCCGCAACTTTGCCGTGGGACCGACGGCCAGCACACGGCCGGCATCGACCGCAACGGCCGCGTCGCTGACACAGCGGATCGCGCCCAGGTCCAATCCGCCGCGCGGCTGTGTGCCGATGGCCGTGCACAATTCCCCGGCGGAGTGGACGAGCAGGTCGATCGTGCGCACTGCCGGAATGTTCACCGACCCAGAGTAGCGAGCAGCGGCCCCCGATGGGTCCGAGGATCGGCCGGTGGGCTATCCAACAGCCAGAAGCGCCGCTGCCTTGCGCGGCGTCTCCTGCCGAGCGCAGCCCAGCGAGTGATTCATGCGCCCGATCAGGCGCTGGCGCGCCCGGAACATGATCATTTTCATATTGGAGGCGCCCACCGAGAGCCGCTCGCCGGCTTGCGCGTAGCTGAGCCGCTCGAGTTCCACGAGGGCGAGCGCAGCTTGATCGCGCGCGGCCAGGCTCGCGTAGGCCCGGGCGTAGTGGTCGAGGAAGAGCATCCAGGCCACTGCAAGCCGGCGCTGTTCTTCTTCTTCGTCGAGCCGACGCGCGGGTTCGGCACGTGGGGCCGCGGGCTCCGCTCTGGCGTTGAGTTCATGCTCTTCGGGTCGCCGCGGCACCTGAGAGCGTGCACGCCGCAACGCGTTCGAGGCGATCGTCCGCACCCAGACTCGGAAACTGTCCGGCCGTTCGTCGCGAAAGCGGGTGGAGTACTGGTACACGTTGACGAACGTGTCCTGCAGGACATCCAGCGGATCGACTCCGGCGCGCCGCTGCCCCATCAGGCGGCGAAGCCAGTCGACCACAGCAGCCGATGTGCGCTGATAGAGGGCCTCGAAACACTCGGAATCGTGCGTGTCACGGAACAGGGCCATCAAGGCCGTGTCGATCCGCTCGGCGAAAGTGGTCGGGGCTTCGCCTGGGCGGCTCTCGAGCAGCACACCCCGGGAAAGCAGGCTGCGGCGGATAGGAGCTGGCAGCGCCAAGCCCGCCAGGGAGCCCGAACCGAAGCCGGGCACGGCGCGAAGGGTGGTGACCATGGCGCATGAAGTGCAGAGCGCGTGCCGGTCTATGTTCTTGCTCTCTAATATTCTCCTAACATATGTAGCTGTAGATATTTAAGTGTTTCCTCGGCTGGGGTGGAGGGGCTAAAACCGGACCTGGAGGCCAGAGAACTGGCACGACCTCGTAACGGTCTCGGGGATTTGGAGCGATTTCGTAACACATTCCAGCCGAGCACCAGGCCCCATCACCCGGCGACCCCGCTCCCGTCCTACAATGTCCGCCCCTGCGGTCAGGCTTCCCCGGCCGCTCCGCTTCCCGAATCGCATTGAATCCTGCCCTGTCGTTCCTGTCCGTCGTCGGAACCTCCGACGTCGATCTGACTCAGCTTGAATTCCATGCCCTGGCCGGGGCACTGGTTGCGCTGATCTTCTCTGCCGCCTTCGCTGCGCTGAGACGTTCGCTGGGGCAGACGCCCGCCGGCCGGGTGCTCGAGTCCGAGCGGGATCCAGCGCGGCGCGCCAAGTTGCGTGAGCGCCTGGAACGATCTCGCCAGCTGACCACATCGGCCAGCATGTTCGAGACCGCCAGCGCGGCGCTCTTCGCGACCCTGATCGTGCGCTGGTTCTCGGAGAGCCGCCAGGTGACCTGGGGTGTGACGCTCGCATCGCTCGCGATCACGGTGCCCTGCCTGTGGATCTCGACCCAGGCACTGGCCCAGGCATTGGCATCCAGCTGGGGCGAGGGCATCGTCCGCCGCTGCCTGCCTGTATTTCACTGGTTGCAGTGGCCGATCGCGGCATTGGCGCTCGGGCTCGACGCGGTGCGCAGAGGCATGATTCGGCTCTTCGGGCAGGGCGCAGATCCAGAGGACGCGCGGGAGACTGTCGCGGGCCTGCGCGAGGTCGTGGCCGACACGGAAGCTTCGGGGCCGCTGGATGCCACCGAGCGCGAACTGATCGGCAACATCATGGATGTGCGCGAGGTCGACGTCGCCGCGGTCATGACACCCAGGACTTCGGTCCAGGCGATCGATGTCGACACGCCCTTGGCCGAGTCCGCCCGCATCGCTTCCGAATCCGGCTACACCCGCCTGCCGGTCTTCGAAGGCAAGCTCGACGCCGTGATCGGCACGATTTCGGCGCGCGACTTGATGACGGCGCTGGTCGACACCAACGCCACGGAGCGATCGTTGCGCTCGCTCCTGCGGCCCGCGTACTTCGTGCCGGAGACCAAGCTCGTGTCGGAGCTGCTCAAGGAATTCCGCCGCGAAAAGATCAAGCTCGCGATCGTGCTGGATGAGTACGGCGGCACGGCAGGGCTGGTCACGCTGGGTGACGTGCTCGGCGAAATCGTCGGCGAACTGCACGACGAATCGGACGAAGAGGCGCCGAGCCCGCTGAAGCAGCTGCCCGGCGGCGTGGTCGAGATCGATGCCGCATTGCACGTCAGCGAAGTCAACGAGTTGATCGACCTCGACCTCCCGGAGACCGCTGATTACGAGACTCTGGGTGGTTTCGTGCTGGCCGAGTTTGGGCGATTTCCGCTGCGCGGAGAATCCTTCGTACGTGGCGGGAGTGAGTTTCAGGTGTCGGAGGTTACGGACAGGCGTGTGCTGAGAGTCAGGGTCAGGAGCCTGGCTCCTTCCTGAACGGTTGCCCAACGGCGTTCGCCGCGCCGCGGGAGCCTGGCACATCTCCAAACTTTTGCCGCCTGCTAGTTCACAGCGCCGTTGCCGGTTCAGCTCGACGTGGCCGTTGCTTCCACAGCGCCGTTGCTTGGACGCAAAAGGGTGGAGATGTGCCTGGCTCCGTACTGGAGGGATCATTCGATCCGCGCCGCGCGAGACAATCTCCCCGTTGTGAACCACCGACCGCGCCAGTACGGTGCCAGGCACATCTCCACCCTTTTGCGCGCAACCAACGGCGCTGTGAGAGCAACGGCCACGTCGAGCTGAACCGGCAAAGGCGCTGTGAAACACACGGCGGCAAAAGGTTGGAGATGTGCCTGGCACCATGCGCCGCATCGACCACGCCCTGATTCTGCGACGCTTTCGCTTTGGCGAATCGTCGCTCGTCATTCATGTCGCCACGCGCAATTGCGGCCGCGTCCATCTGCTCGCGAAGGGCGCCTATCGCCCGACCGCGCGTTACTACGCCGCGCTCGACCTGTTCGACACCCTCGCTCTGGACTGGCAGGAAACCCCAGGCCGCGAGCTCTCGACCTTGCACGGCGCCACGATCACCACCCGCAGGCACAAAATCGCCCAGGATCTCGAGCGCTACCGAGCGGCGCTTACCGTTCTCGAACTTATGGACAGCGGGATCCAGGAAGCAGCGGTGAACAGCGAACTTTTCGCCCTTGGCGAAACGGCCCTGGACCGACTCCTGTCGCCGAATCCTCCGCAGCGCGCCCTGGTTGAGTTCGAACTGGCATTCCTACAGAATCTCGGGCTTGCCCCAGCCTTGCTCGAGTGCGCATCCTGCGCGGGTCCGGCTCCCGCGACGGGCGCAAGCGGGTCGCGTCGGGCGGAGTTTTCGGCACAGTGCGGCGGACGGCTGTGCGCCGGTTGCGCCGCCGAGGCGAGAGCGATCGGCCGACGCGTGGGGACCCTGCCTGAATCCGTATTGCTCGACGCCGCCCGACTGGCAGCTGGCTCCAGCGCGCCGCGCCCGGCCGCCGCTGCCTTCGAACTGAGTCCGAACTCGCTGCTGCACCTGCGCGACGCGGTCGCGCGTTTCCTCGAATACCAACTCCAGGGCCGACCGAAGAGCTACCGTACGTTCCTCTCCAGCCCACAACGCAACGCCCCACGATGATCGCTCGCGCACTGCTTCTTACCGTCCTGTGTGTGGCTCCCGGCTGTGCGATGTTCCGCAGCTCGGGCTCCGCCGAGGACGCGGCCGCCGCGGACAAGACTGTGGCGCGCGCCGAGGCCGACATCGCGGCGGGCAAGAATGCGCAAGCGCTTTCCGAACTGCGCGACGTGCGCGAATCGGACGCGTTGTCGAGCGAGCAGAAGACCCGAATCGATCTGCTGCTCGAACGCTGCGCGGAAGCACGCATCGACGAACTCTCCAAGGCCGGCAGCGACCCCGACGAGATGGAGGATCTGTTCGAGCTCAACTTGCCGCGCCAGATCGCGATCACCGCGGGCGTACGCACGGCGAAATTGCTGCTCGATCAGGGCGAGCCGGTCGATGCCTACTCGATGATCAAAAAGGTCGACACGCGCTATCCGCCGGCCGGCACGCACCACGAACGCGTGCTCGCCGGAGATATCCTGTTCGAGGCGGGTATGAAACTCGCGGAGTCGCACTTCTCGATTTTCGGTCTGTTCAGCGACCAGGATGACGCCAAGGCGATCCTCGAGTACCTGGTTCAAAACTATCCAAAGGAGCGGCGCTGCGACCAAGCCTATCGTCGCCTGGCGAAGCTCTACGAAGACGATCGCCTGTGGTCGACCGCACTCGAACGCTATCAAGACTTGGTCACCTATCACCTCGACAGTCCGCTCGCCATCGAGGCTGAGTGGCGCATCCCCCACCTGCGGCTCGTCTCGATCCTGCGTTCGGACTACGACCGGCGCGAATTGCTGCGCGCCCTCGACGAACTCAACGCCTGGTTGGAAGCCCACGCCGGCAACGAATTCGAAGCACGAGCCAGCGCGGACCAGAAGGATTGCCTGACTCGCCTGGCGCAGTCCGACCTGGTCGTCGCGCACTTCTACAGGGTGGTCGAGAAGTGGGACGGTGCTCGAATCCACGCCGAACGGGCCCTCGTACTGGCCGAACAAAGCGGCGACGAGCCGACGATCGCGAAGGCGGAACGCGCCATCCAAGGACTGCCACCTGATCCGCAGCAGCCGGCACCTGGCGCGGCAGCGGAGGATCCGAATGCCTTGCCCGCCCCGGCGGCCAATTCCGCGAAACCGCCCGGAGCTTTGCCGTGAGGCTGGCCATCGCCGTTTCGATCGTGCTGACCGCGGCGCTCTTCGCCTGCGGCTACCACACTGGGCTGACCGTGCCCGAGGGCAGGCGAACTATCGGAATCGAGTTCTTCGGGAACGATGGGCCGCTGCGCGACGTCGAGGTCCAGCTCCAATCCGAGCTCGCCCAGGCTGTCGAGCGGATGGTCCCCGTCCGCGTCGTCGATCCGCTGCACGCCGACCTTGTCCTGCGCGGGAAGGTGCTCGGCTACAACCGGCGCGGCGGCATCCGCAGCGAGGACAACAAGTTGCTCGAAACCGGCATCCAGATCACCGTGGAAGCTTCGCTCGTCGATCCCCGGCGGCACTTCGACCGCGACGGCAACCCGCTGCCGCCAAGAGTGTTGCGCAGGGCTCTGACCTCCACGTCGAGCGGCTACCGGATTGAGGAACCCGACGGCGAGCGGGCGGCCCGGGCGCGAGCGATGCGCAATCTAGCCGACCGACTCACGCTGGACTTGTTCGGCGCGGTAGCCTACGAACCCCCTGACCCCGCGGCCCAAACCCAAGAACCCGAGTCGTACTAGCCGCGCTGAGCCCTTTTACCGTCAAGGCAATGCCCCGTAGGACCGTAGAGGTTGGGCAGACCGACCCCTAGCCCTCCCCCGCGTTTTCGAATCGCCCGCCCGCCCAACCAACTCCATGGCTGACACCCCGTCCACTCCTCCCGACAAGAACAAGAAGAACCGCTCGTTCGGCGCCTTCTTGTTGTTCCTGACGGTGCTCGTCGCCGTGCTCTTCATCTACGGCCAGGAAGCCTGGAAGTCGATGGAGGTCCTGACCCAGGACCAGTACGAGTACTACCTCGTCAAGGGCCAGGTCGAGAGCCAGGAACTGTCCGGGATCAACAGGATCAAGGGCCGGCTCAAGTCCAAGCAGCGCCTGGGCAGCAAGGAGTTCGATCTGTTCGAGGTCGATTACGCCAACCTTGGAACGGGCGCCAATGAACAGCGCCTGCGCGAACTGAAGGCCGTCTCCTCCTACCAGACGATCAAGACCGCGGACTTGCTCGACGGCATCGCAGCGGGCGTGTATCAGCCCAAGACCGCGCGGCTGGTCTCGAGTACCTATGAATTGCCAGCGCCTCCGCGTCCCAAGGACAGTCAGGAGGCGCCGAAGAAGCCTGTGTTGCAGCCGACCGCCCAGCGCACCGAGATGCTGTTGCAGGTCATCGCGCCTTCGAAGGCGGAATACGCGGCGCGCCTCGAACTGGCGGGCGGCGCCAATTCGACCGACGTCGCGCGTTTCCCGCTGCCGGCGGTCTCGGGCAGCTTTCCGCTGCTCATCGAGGACCTGAAGGACGTCGCGCCCGTCATCGCCGCGCTCGAGAAGGTCAACGTCTCGCCCCAGATTCTGCAGTTCGACCTCGCGAAGGGCACGAGTTGGACCGAATCGACGAGCATGCTGCAGTCGGTGCTGCTGATCTGGGCGCCATGGCTGATGATCATCATCGTCGTGCTGTTCTTCATGCGCCAGATGCGCAATCAAGGCGGAGCCGGCGGCGTGATGTCCTTCGGCCGCTCGCGGGCGCAGCTCTACACCAAAGAAAAACACACCAACACGACCTTCGACGACGTCGCCGGCGCGCAGGAGGCCAAGGACGAAGTGCGTGAGGTGGTCGAGTTCCTGAAGAATCCGACGCGCTTCACGAAGATCGGCGGCCGGATTCCGCGTGGCGTGCTGCTCGTCGGGCCTCCGGGCTGCGGCAAGACCTTGCTCGCCAAAGCGATCGCCGGCGAAGCCGAGGTTCCGTTCTTCTCGATCTCAGGTTCGGACTTCGTCGAGATGTTCGTCGGCGTCGGCGCGTCCAGGGTGCGCGACCTGTTCAAGCAGTCGCGCGAGAATTCGCCTTGCATCATTTTCCTCGACGAGATCGACGCCGTCGGCCGTCGCCGCGGATCGGGCATGGGCGGCGGGCACGACGAGCGCGAACAGACGCTCAACGCGATCCTGGTCGAGATGGACGGCTTCGGCACCGACGAGGGCATCATTCTCATCGCCGCGACCAATCGGCCGGATGTGCTCGACCCCGCGCTGCTGCGTCCGGGCCGTTTCGACCGCGAAGTCGTGATCGACCTGCCCGACCTCGAGGGCCGCGAAGAAATCCTGCGCGTGCACCTCAAGAAAGTGAAGGCGGGGCCCGACGCCAACCCGAAGGTGCTGGCGCGCTCGACGCCCGGCTACTCCGGCGCCGATCTGGCCGCGATCATCAACGAGGCGGCGATTCGCGCGGCGCTGGCCAAGAAGGATCACATCGAGATGGACGATCTCGAGGAGGCGCGCGACAAAGTGCGCTACGGTCGCCAGAAGCGCTCGCGCAAGCTGGAGCTGGAGGATCGCAAGATCACCGCCTACCACGAGGCCGGTCACGCCGTGATCGCGGCGCTGGTGCCGGAAGTCGAGGGTCCGCACAAGGTCACGATCGTCCCGCGCGGACGCTCGCTCGGATCGACGATGATGCTGCCCGAGAAAGAGAGCTACCACATGCAAAAGCGGCGCATGCTGGGGCAGCTCGCACTCCTCTTCGGCGGCCGCGTCGCCGAGCAGGAATTTTGCGGCGACATTTCCGCCGGCGCGTCGGACGACATCAAGCGCGCCACGGATCTGGCGCGCACGATGGTCAGCGAACTCGGCATGAGCGAGAAGATCGGGCCGATCAACTACGCCGAGCGCCAGGGTTCTGACTTCCTCGGCACCGAGCTGATGCGCGGTCGGATGCATTCGGAAGAAACGGCGCGCGAAATCGACCGCGAAGTGCAGGGCATCCTAGACCACGCCTACAAGCGGGCGGAAGAGATCCTGCGCGGCCGTCGTGAGCTGGTTGAAAACGTCGCCCAGGCGTTGCTGGCCTACGAGACGATCACCGGCGACGACGTGCAACACTTGATCCAGGGCGCCACGGTCGAGTCGCTGCGGCCGGGAACTCCGCCGCCCGCCGCCACGGGCGGCACGGGCGAGCCACGCAAGCTACCGGGCGCGAATGTTACGGTTCCCAAGCCGACTGCAGGTGGGCTGCCGGGCGCGGCAGGACTTTCTCCGGCTTGAGCTTGCGCGGCAAGCTGCGCGCCTGCGCCGGGCGGTTTCTCCTCGAGAGGCCGCCCGGACTCGTTGCATGGGTTCGGCGATGGACTGGACTGTGCGACACGCAGGCTCCACGATTCAGAAATGGACATCTCGCCTCAGGACCTGCTGGGCGAAGCGGCGCTCGCGCTGAATCCGCGCGCGCTGAACACTGCCCGCAAGGGTGTCCGCGCGCGCGTCGCGTTCCGGGGCGGCGAGTTCCGCGAAGAATTGCGCGCATTCTTCGGACCTGACCTGCGGCTCGAGAGCAGCGAATCCGGCGCGTGGGAGGTCGCGGATTTCTCGCTCGAGAGGATTTCGGCGAACGAGCGGCCCTCGTCCCCGCGCGCACGCGCCTTGCTCGCGGCAGCGCTCGCGCGCGCCGCGCCCACCCGGCCGCCACGCATCCTCGGCATACTCAATGTGACCCCCGACAGTTTTTCCGACGGCGGCCTGTGGAGCGATCCAAGCCGAGCTGTGGAACACGGACTGGCGCTGATCGCTGAAGGAGCCGACGCCCTCGACGTCGGCGGAGAATCGACGCGGCCGGGGTCTTCGCCCATCGATATCGAAGAAGAGCGCCGGCGCGTGTTGCCCGTGGTCCGCGAACTTTGCGGCCGCTCGAAGCTGACGATCAGCATCGACACGACCAAGGCGCGCCTGGCCGCGGAAGCACTCGACCTGGGTGCAACCATTGTCAACGACATCAGCGCGGGGCGTTTCGACGCGGAGATGATTCCGCTGGTCGCGCGGCGCGGTTGCGGCTTTGCGCTGATGCACATGCAGGGGCTGCCGCTCGACATGCAGCGCGCACCGCTCTACGGCGACGTACTCGACGAGGTGCTGGCTTTCCTGCGCGAACGCGCCAGCGTTTGCTGGCACGCCGGCATCGCGACGGAGCATCTGTGGGTCGACCCCGGGATCGGCTTCGGAAAGACCCTCGAGCACAATTTGGCGCTGCTCGCGCGGCTGGCGGAACTGCGCTCGCTGGGGATCCCGATCCTGGTCGGCCCGTCGCGAAAGTCCTTCATCGGACAGATCGAGTCGCGCGCAACGCAGGTCCCCGCGACGGCGGCGCACGATCGACTTGGCGGCAGCGCGGCGGCGCTCTCGGCTTGCGTGCAGGGCGGAGCCGAGCTGCTGCGCGTTCACGATGTGCGCGCCATGCTCCAGGCCGCGCGTGTCGCGTGGGCGATCGCTTCGCACTGAAGTCGAGTGCTCACTCGACTTGGGTATTGTTCGCCGCGCGAAGCAGGTCACAATCGGCGCCCATCCATGTTCCACATCTCCTGGAAGCACGCTTCGTGAGCGCGGCTCGCATCTTCGGCACGGACGGCGTCCGCGGCCGCGCGGGCGAGGGTTGGCTTGCAGCCGGCCCGGTCTCGGCGCTCGGGCGGACCGTGGGCGCGGTACTCGCGGGCGAATCGCGCTCGAGGAAGAAGCGCCGTGTGGTGCTGGGCCACGATGGCCGCCGCTCGGGACCCGAGCTTTGCGCGGCGCTCGCGCGCGGCTTCGCCGCAGCCGGCCTGCGCCCCATTTCTGCCGGGCTGATGACTACGCCCGGGCTCGCCTGGCTCGCACGCACCCAGGATTTCGAACTGGGTGCCATGGTTTCCGCCTCGCACAACCCGGCCGACGACAACGGGATCAAGCTCTTCACCGGGAACGGGCTAAAACTCTCCGACGAGATCGAGACCGAGATCGAGCGGCGCTGGATCGCCGATCCGAGTCCGGCTCCGGACGGCGCGCCACCTGAGTACGACGAGAGCCTCGAAGTTCTCTATCTGACGCGCCTGGTCGAGAAAGTCGGCGCTGGTCTGAAGCTCGATGGCATGATCCTGGCGCTGGACTGCGCCAACGGCGGTGGCAGCCGGGTCGGACCGCGCGTCTTCGGCAGGCTGGGCGCCCAGATCACCTCGATCGCCGCCGAACCCGATGGCGACAACATCAATCGGGATTGTGGATCGACGCATCCTGAGGCGCTGGCGAACTCTGTTCGGCGCGTTGGAGCCGAACTCGGTATCGCGCTCGACGGCGACGGTGACCGCTGCCTGCTCGTCGACGAGAAGGGCCAGCTGGTCGGGGGCGACGCGATCTTGATGCTGCTCGCTCGCCACGCCATGGCCCGCGGCGAATGGAAGGACCCGCGCCTGGTCACGACCGTGATGTCGAACAAGGGGCTGACCAAGACCATGCGCGACATCGGTGTCGGCGTGATCACGACCGATGTCGGCGATCGCAATGTCGTCGAAGTCCTGCGCCGCGAGGAGCTGCGCCTGGGCGGTGAACAATCGGGTCACATCGTGTTTGGACCCGAGAATTTTTTCATCGGCGACGGGATCTACACGGCGCTGCGCGTGCTGCGGGTCATGAAAGAGAGTGGCGAGCCACTTTCGGCGCTGGCCGGCCACTTCCACGCGTTCCCGCAAGTGCTGATCAACGTTTCGGTCGCCAGGAAACCCGCTTTGAGCAGTCTCCAAAGCGTCAACGAAGCCGTGCAGGCCGTGGAAGCGGAGCTGGGCGAAGACGGCCGGGTACTCCTGCGCTACTCGGGCACGGAACCCCTGGTTCGGGTCATGGTCGAGGGACCCGACCACGATTGGATCCTGCGCAGGGCCAAGCAGCTGGCAGACCTGCTCGCGCACGAACTTTCGGGCTGACCCGCCCTCGGCCTCCCCCATGGCGACGGCTGCTTTCGAAACCTCGACGCGCTCCCCGTCGGTGGCCCTGCAATCGGGCGACGTCACCCTCGAGGAGCGGCTCTCCGGTGCCCGGCCCCACGCCAGTGACCTGCTGCCGGCCCTCGAGCGCCTGCTGTCGAAGGCCGGGCTGCGGGTCGCTGACCTGGAATTGCTGGTCGTCGGAACCGGCCCGGGCAGCTTTACCGGCCTGCGCGTCGCCACGGCCACTGCGCTGGGCATCGCACGCGGGTGCAAGGCCGCGCTGTTCGGCATTCCGTCGGGCGAGGCCCAATGCTGGCGCGCGCTCGCCGTCGGCGAGGAGGCTGCGCTGGTGCAAGACGCGCGCCAATCCGCGTACTACTTCGCCCGCTACCGCCGGCTCGAGTCGGGCATCGAAGTCCTGAAGGCGCCCTGCCTGATCCGACCCACGGAACTTGCCGCGCTTGTCGGCGACGAGCTGCGGATCTTTGCCGACTCGACGCTCGATCTCGCGACGACGCTTGGCCCCGACGTTCGCTCGCGCCTGATCCAGGGCAGCGTTCCCTCGGCCGCAGCGCTATTGGAACTCGGAGTGCTGCGGCATGCGCGCGAGGGTTCGCACTCGCCAACACAACTCGAACCCCTGTACCTGCGCGCTTTCGGTTCAGCACCGAACTGACGCTCGCGCACTTAACGTCCAAGACTGCGTGTTGATCCGCTCGCTGCGCTTGCTAGTCTCGGCGCGTGGACTCATATCGTGTGTGGGCCGACATCGACCTCGATGCGTTTGCGTCGAACATGGGTCAGATTCGCGCTCGCGTCGGCCCGGACATCGCGATCATGCTGGTCGTCAAGGCCGACGCCTACGGTCACGGCGCCGTTGCGATCAGTCACTGCGCGCTGCGGCATGGCGCGAGTGCGCTGGGCGTCGGCACTTCCGCGGAAGCGCTGGAACTGCGGCGCAGCGGAATTCGCGCGCCGATCCTGGTGCTGGGCACGATCGTCGACGAAGAGGCCAACGCTTGCCTGGTGCATGAAATCCAGGTCGCGTTGCATTCGTCCGACCGCTGCCAGATGCTCGAGGATCTGGCCGCGCGCCTGGGCCTGATCGCGCGCGTGCACCTCAAGATCGACACGGGTATGGGACGCCTGGGAGTGCTGCCCGAGCGCGCGCTTCCGCTGCTCGAGCAGATCCGCGCTTCGCGCCACATGCGCCTGTGCGGAGTGATGACGCACATGAGTTCGACGTTGGGCGCGGACGACGAAGTCACGACCAGGCAGCTGGCCCGCTTTCGCGAAGTGATCGACGAAGCTCGCCGGCGCAACCTGCTCGCGGGCTGGATCCATGCGGCGAATTCGGCTTGTCTGTTCACCGGGCTCGATCCGATGTTCGACGCGGTGCGGCCTGGCATCAGCGCCTACGGAGTCCTGCCGGACGGCTTGCCCGGTGCCGCACAGCTCGAGCCGGTGATGAGCCTGCGCAGCCAGGTCGTGTTCTTGAAGGACCTGGTCGAAGGCTCGCCCGTCGGCTACAGCGGCACATGGAAAGCGACGGCACCCACGCGCATCGCGACGCTGCCGATCGGCTACAACGACGGTGTCCCCTGGCGGCTTGGCAACAACGGCTCGGTGCTGGTGCGCGGCGAACGCGCCCGCATCGTCGGTCGTGTCTCGATGGACTACACCACCGTCGACGTCGGCCACATCCCCGGCGTCAGCGTCGGCGATCGCGTCACGTTTTTCGGCCGCGACGGCGACCTGCAGATCACGCTCGAGGAAGTTGCCAAGCAGGCTGGCACGATCCCCTACGAGATCACCTGTTCGGTGGGCCGGCGTGTGGAGCGCATCTTCCGCGGCGGAGCCGACGTGCTCACGCCCAGAGCGCGCCCTGCGAACGAACCGCCGGCCATCCTGCACGACCACACGCCGCAAAATCTCGCGCGCGCTTGAGGCTCGAGCGAGGCGCGCTCGATGCATCTTCGCCAAGTTCACCTGAATGAAGCGGCTGATTGAGATCTTCGGGCGCGTGCTGCTGTTCACGTGTTTCGCGCTGGCCTGCACGCTGGCGTTCTGCGGCGTCGTGCTCTACACGCTCGAAAAGAGCGGCTGGCTCGCGGACATGCTGCGCGGCAGGGTGCGCGGCGAGCTGGGGCAAAGCGGAACGGACTTCGACGTCGAGGACATCGAGCTCGACTGGTTCACTCCGGCGCTGACGCTGCATGGACTGACGCTGGGGGTCGACGGCCGGCTGGCGCGCATCAACCGCGCGACCCTGATTCTCTCGCCCTTCGCGCCGCCGCCGCGGCGCGTGAAGCACGTGCGTATCGACGGTGGACGTGTGCGGCTCTCGACGGAATTGTTCGACGCGCTCGCCGCGCTGGGCGCCGGCGCGGACTCCGGCCCGCGGGCGGCGCCGCCGCAAGTCCTCGCCGACGTCGCGGCGTTTCCGCCGATCGAAATCTACGGCGTACAGTTCGACGTCACGCATCCGCGCATGGGGGACGTCCCGCTCGGTTCCGTCGATGCGGTGTTCATCCACGACTCCGATGGCCGAGCGGAACTGCGCGGTGTGCTCGCGCCAAGCCTTGCGGACTCCGCCAATCGCGAAGCCGCGATCTACATGCAGGGGCGTGTGGAGCGAGCGGGAATCCTGTCCGTGCACCTTTCGACGGCGGGTTTTCCGCTTTCGACGGCCGCGCTGCCGCCCGGTACCGATGTCGAGGGCCTGCGCGAACTGGATCCGAGCGGAACGCTGTCGATCGACGCGCGTGCAGAGCTCTCGCTCGACCCAAAGACTCCGTCGAGCCTCGCGTTGCGCGCGCGGCTCGTGGCCGGCTCGCTGACCCGTGCCGCGAGCCGCCTGGCACTGCGCGATCTCAACATCGACCTGGAGGCGAACTGCAAAGTCGAAGCCGATCGCGGTTGGTTCGATCCGCGCTCCTGGAGCGCAAGGGCAGCCGGCCGCGGACGTTGGAGGGACTCCGAACTCGATGCGTTCGCGCGCTTCGGCCAGGCAGCCGGGCCACAGCGCAGCCTGTCGGCCGAACTCAGCATCAAGTCCTGCGAGATTTCGCCCGACTCGCTCGCGGAGCTCGGACTGTGGACGCTCGCTTCCGAGTCGTTTCACGCGCTCGCGCCGCAGGGCAAGGCGGATCTCGCGATCGCCGCGGCGCTCGATCGCGAGCAGCGCTGGAGCGGCGCTGTCGATGTCCGCCTGAACGGCGACTTTCGGGCAACCTACGTGGGCTTCGAGCCCCATCCGGGCGGTATGAGGCAGGGCTTCCCCGTGCCGGTCCAGAATCTGCGCGGCCGGGTGGCTGCAGCCTTCGACGCAAGCCAGGCGCGCGCGTTCCAAGTGGGTCTGCTCGAACTCGTCGGGAACCCCGTCGACGACGGCAACGGCAAGGCGCTGTCGCAGGTCGACGGCCTCATCGCCGCCGCGCTCAAGACTGCGAACACCCCAGGCATGCCCGAGGTCGTGCTCGACTTCCGCGGACAGGGACTCAACGTCGGCACGCCGATGCGCAAAGGTGTCGAAGGGCTCAAAGGCACGGCCTGGATCTGGCCTGCCTTTCGTCCCGCCGCGGGCACGGCCGACTGCATCGGCCGGCTCATCTCGGACGCAGCCAGCGGCGGCACGGCCGGACACTTCGAGGTCTATCCCAAGGACCTTCAATTGACCTGGGAGGGCCTACCGATCGCGCTCGACCATGGACAGGGCAGGATCGACCTGGAGATCGATCCGCGCGCGCTGTTCGGGATCAGCTTCGACGTGGCGGGCACGACTCCGACCGCGGAGAGCGTGCATGTTCTCGGTCGAGTGCAGGAAGACCCCACGATCGTGCTCGCGCTCCACGACGCCGAGCATCCGATCGTTCCAAAAATCGACGAACACGATCTGTTGATGGACTTCGACGTCGCCGTGCGCGGCATGGCGTTGCGCGGGTCGGACCGCGAAGTGATCGCGGCGACCTGGCCGGGCGTGGGCAAGGCGCTCGACATGTTCCAGCCATCCGGCAAGGCCGATGTGAACCTGCGCGCGGCGCGGGGGCGGCCCGGCGATTCGATCGCCTTCCGCGTCGAGATCGAGCCGCGACAGGTGCAGTTGACGCCGACGAGTTTTTCCACTCCAACGCGCAACGTGCAGGGCCGCGTCGTGGTCCGGGGCAGCGAGGGTGGGCGCGCGGGCGTGTCTTCGTTCACGACACGCATCGCTCCGCTGATCGGCGAATGGCCACAGGATGCGCGCGTCGCCTGCGTTGCCACGTTCGGGGACTCTGGCACCGATCGCATCGAAGTCGCCGGCGCGGGTATCGACCTGACCAATCGCGGCCTGGTCGGCGCCTTCCGCGAAGCGTTCGCGGGCGGCTCCGGCGGGCGCGGGTTCGACCTGCAGGCGCTGTCGATCGACGGTCGCATCGATTTCAACGCAGACGTCTCGATTTCCACTCCCGCAGTCGGCCCGCTGCGCAACGACGGCGTGTACCGCGTCTTCCTGCGCGACAATTCGTTCCGCACCGAGACCAGCGGCGGATTCGGGCTCTCCGGTTTGTGGGGCGAACTCGTGCAGCGCGAGGGCGTGCTGACCGGCGAACATATCCTGGCGCGCCTCGGCAGTACTGCCGTCACGCTCAACGACGCGCGTTTCGTCGAGGAGAACGGCGCAGTGCACTTCACCACGGGCGTGCAGGCGCGCGGAGTGCCGCTCGATCGCGAACACCTGAGCCTGTTCCTCGATCCGGACACCGTCAGCGCGGCCATAGATCGCCTGCACCTCTCGGGCTGGATCGATTTCGAGAACGCGAAGCTCGACTTCTTCGGCAAGAGCGAGCGCGGCAACCCCAAACTCGTGCTCTCCGGCGACGTGCGCCCGCGCGACGCGTACGTCGATCTCGGCTTGCCGCTCTCGATCCATCGCGCACAGGTGGAGCTGTCCGAACTGGTACTCGAAGCTGGCCACGTGCGCGCCTGGGCGCGGGTCGACGGACTCGATGGCAGCATTGCGAATCGCAAACTCCAGTCGGCGCGCATGCTCGTGACCTACATCCAGCCGCGGCTGTCGATCCTCGACTTGTCGGGCGAACTCGAGGGCGGCCGGATCGGCGACCTGGCGGCGGTCAACGGCCCCGATGAGCGCGCGCGAACCTCGGCTTCGGGGCCTGCGTTCACGATGGACCTGCTCGATCCCTACCGTTTCGAACTTGGACTCGCGCTGCGCGATGTGCTGCTCGAGGGCTTGCTGCGCGGCATGTTCCAATCGGAATTCGCCGATACGGGCTACCTCGACGCGGAGATCCGACTCGAGGGCAGCCTGGAGAAGTTGACCGGCATCGTCGGCGACGGCTGGGTGCACATGCGCGACACGCGCCTGTGGTCGATCCCCGTGATGCGCGACCTGCTTTCGCAATTGGGCTTGGACTCCAGCGCCGTGTTCGAGCGCATGAAGAGCCGTTTTTCGCTTGGAGGCGGCGTGATCCGCATGGATGCGATCCACTTGGAGAGTCCGCTGGTGCAACTGGTCGGCTCGGGCACGCTGGATCTCGACGGCCGCCTCAACCACGACCTTTTCGTTCGCTACAGCCTGGTGGATCGCCTGGGCCCGCTGACGCGCCTGGTGTACTGGATCCAGAACAACCTGCTTTCGGTTTCCGTGCGCGGAGACATGTCGCGGCCGCAAATCGTGCTCAAGGGCGCGCTCTCGTTCTTTCAGTCCACCGAGCACGGCAAGCGCGAACTGCCCCTGCCAGGCCTGAGTCCCCTGCCCACCCGCTTCTGAGGAATTCAGCGCGCGCTTGCGATCGGCGCCCGCGCAGCGCATAAGTGCCCCGCCGATGGAAACGTTCGCCGTGATCATGGCCGGGGGCTCCGGCACACGCTTGTGGCCCGCGAGCCGCAGGCGATTGCCCAAGCAGTACTTGCCGATCGGCGAGCCGCGCTCGCTCGTCGCGCAAACGCTGTCGCGCCTGGAAGGGCTCGTTCCGCCGGAGCGCACTCTAGTCGTCAGCGCACACAGCCAGGCCGAGGCGCTGGCACAGGCACTGCCCGAACTGCCGCGCGAGAACATGCTGCTCGAACCCTGTGCGCGCAACACAGCCGCATGCGTGGCGTGGGCGGCGTTGGAGATCGCGCGACGAAGTCCTGATTCCGTGCAGATCGTGCTGCCGGCCGACCACGTGATCCGGCCCGTCGAAAAGTTTCGCGCGAGTCTGCGGGCCGGTCGCGACGAAGCGGCGGAGAGCCGCGCGCTGATCACCTTCGGCGTGCGGCCGACGCGCGCCGCGACGGGCTATGGCTACATCGAACTGGGCGCTGCCCTCGCCGATCGCGCCGCCCATCCGGTCTTCGCCGTGCGTCGTTTCGTGGAGAAGCCGAATGAGACGCGGGCCAGGGAGTTCCTGGCCGGCGGTGGTTTTCTGTGGAACGCGGGAATCTTCGCCTGGCGCACGGACTCGATTCTCGGCGCCCTCGAGCGCCACGCGCAAAGCGTGATCCGGCCGCTCGTGGGTCTGCCCGTGCGCCAGGAACTGGAAAAGATCTATGCCAGCCTGCCCAAGCTTTCGATCGACGTCGCGGTCATGGAGCGCGAGCGCGACGTGCGCACGCTGCCGATCGACTACTTCTGGAGCGACGTCGGCGCGTGGTCCGCGATGGATGACGTGCTCGCACCCGACGCGAACGGCAATCGCGTCACCGGCGGCACGCTCGTCGAAGCGCTGGATGCCTCGAACAACATCGTCTATGGCGAGGCGGGGCAACTCGTCGCGCTGCTTGGCGTCGACAACCTGGTCGTGGTGCGCTCGGGCGACACGCTGCTCGTCACCACGCGCGAGCACGCCGATCAGGTGCGCACGCTGGTCGAACGCATGACCAACGATCGCTCGCCTTACGTGTGAACAAGTCGCGCCGTTCGGCATTGGCCATCGATCACGGCACGCGTCGCTGCGGATTTGCCGTCGCCGATCCCTTGCGCCTTGCGACCACGCCGCTGCTGGCTTGGCGCGACGATGCGAATGGACCGGCGCTCTTCGACTACATCGCGCGGCTGCTCGAAGAGCGCGACGTCGACGTGTTCGTGATCGGCTTGCCCTGCAACATGGACGGCAGCGAAGGCCCGCGCGCGGCGGAAGTGCGCGCGTTTGCAGCGATGCTCCTGGCCAGATTCCTTGGCGTGCGCGCGGTCTTCGTCGACGAGCGCCTGTCGACCAAGGCGGCGGAGGATCTGCTGCGCGACGCACAGGTGCGCCCCCGCGATCGCAAGGCGCTCAAGGACAGCTTTTCGGCCTTGGTCCTGCTGCGCGACTGGATCGCAGCAGGCGAACCGGGCTAGACGATCAGCCGACTCGCGCGATCTTCGCCGCAAGCCAGGCCGCGATCTGCGCCGTGATCCGATCGCTGCCGCGCTCGTGCAATAGATCGTGGGCCAGCCCTTCGAGCATGCATAGTTCGACCTGGCCCGAGCGGTACGCGCGGCTCCCTGCAGGATCGGCGATCTCGTCCTTGTCGCCGTGCATCAAGAGCGTGGGCACGCGCAGCAGGGCCGCACTCGCGCGACAGCGCGCGGCGATTTCCTCGGCTTGCGCAATCGCGCGCAAACTGATCGTGTCGTGGACGAGCGTGTCCGCTTCCCACAGATGCCGTTCCGCGTCGCTGTTCGTGAGCAACGCGGACCGGTTGCCAATGCGGCCCTGATCGGTGGAAGACACCTTCTTGAAGAGTTTCTTCAAACCACTGGCGGGCTTGGGCGCCTCGAACTGCGGAGTCCAGCGCGGCGCGAGCAGCACCAAGCCTGCGAGCTCGCCCGGTTTTTCGAGCGCGAAGTTCAGCGCGTACAACGCACCGAGCCCCTGACCGATCAGCACCTTCGGGGCATCCGGCAAACGATAAGCCAGGTGATTCTGGACCGCCTGCAAGTCGCGCAGCACCTCGTTCCAACCATTGCTGTGGCCGCGCGGCCCCTCGGAGCGGCCGTGACCGCGCAGGTCGGGCAGCGCGACCGCCCAATGGCTTTCGGCCAGACTGCGGGCGATCGACAGGTAGCGTGCGCCGTGATCACCCGCGTCGTGAACAACGGTCACGCCACCGACGGGCTCGCCGTAGGCCGCGACTTCGAGCACGTGCAGCAACACCAGTCCGGAAGACTGATGCGAAAGCCCCTGGCCCTCGCTGCCATCAGGCGCGGACTCGCGCAGTTCGAGATAGGTGGTCAGCGGTTGTGCGGCGCTCATGCTTGTTTTCCTACCACGGTTTCAGCGCGCAACGTACTGTCCGTGGTTCTCTTCCGCGAGTCGTCGCAGCAATTGCGCATCCTGGGCTCCGGACAATCCGATCGTGTGCAGCACGATGCCCGCATTGGCGTTGCGCTCGCGAACGTAGGCAAGGATCTCTTCCGAGTTCGTGGTCACGCCGATCGTGGCGCGGCCGTCTGTCAGGAAGAAAATCGTGTCGAAGGCAGGCTTGCTCCAGACGCTGCCGCTCTTGGCGCCCGACATGTCGAAGGCCCGCTCCAGCGCCGAGTAGATGTTCGTGCCCGCTGCGCCTTCGAGCGCGTTGACATAGCTCAGAGCTTCCTTGCGCGTTTGCGACGACATGACCGCGGGTGTGTCGTCCCACGACCAGACGTCGGCCGCGTAGCCGATGATGTTGAACTCGCCGCCGTCCTTGATGCCGCTGATCGCCTTCTCGAGATCGCGCTTGGCCGCAGACAGCCGCGAGGATTCGCCCTTCGATTCGTCCGGCGTGTCGTAGGGCTTTCCGGGTTCATCGGTCGGGTTGTTCTTCGGCGTCATCGAGAAGTTCATCGACAGCGAACAATCGATCACGAACAGGACGTGCTGGCTCTCGGTGCTGATGCCGAAAAAGGAAACGCCGTAGGACTCCTTGGCCTCGTCGAGCGCGGTTTTCCCCGGCCGTTTGGGCGCCACGGCGAACGCGGCCGCGTTGTCCTTCCACCAGCCCTGCCAGAGCTCGACATTGCCGTGGAAATCCTTGGCCGTCAGCGAAGTGAGTGCCAGGCCGATGTCCGTGCGCATGCGCCCTTCCTCGAGCGCGAGGCGCGCGATCAAAGCCGGGATGGCTTCCTTGGAACGCAATTCCGCGAGCGCCCGCACCGCGCTGCTGCGCACGACCCAGGCCGGGTCGAGCAGATGTTTCTGGATCAAGTCGGGGATGACCGCGCTGTCCGACTGAGCGACCAACGCGCCGATCCATTCGGCTCGCGACAGGGGCTCCGTCTCGGCCGCAAGTTGAGCGCGCAACGCGGCGCTGAGCGCGTCTGAGTGTGCGCTGGACAGCACTTCGAGCAGCGCGCGCCGACCGCGGCCCTTGCTTTTCTTCCATGCGCGCAGGAGTGTCGGGCCGAGCTCGTCCTGTTCCTTGCCGCTGCCCCGCGAGAGGGCGATCGCAGCAGCCGCGGCGGCGCGATCGCACAGGCGATCGGTCTCGCTGATTTTCGTGCGCAGCTCGGCCGCGTCGCGTTTCACGGCGTCGTATTGCTCGTAGGTGGCCTTCGAGAATCCGTCGTTCTGCTTGCCTGCTTCCTTGGCCAAGCGCGCTTCCATCTTGTGCACCTCGCTCATCAGCTTGGGCAAACGCTCCTCGAGTTTGTCGCAGGTCTCGCCCAGGCCTTGGGCCAGCCGCGCGAGCCCCAGACCACTTTCCTGCCCGCCGACAGTGCCGAGCAGATCGATCGATGCCCGGCGCACGGGCGCGGACGGATGTTCCGTCGCATCGGTGAGC
This sequence comes from Planctomycetota bacterium, assembly GCA_043754695.1. Lineage (GTDB taxonomy): Bacteria > Planctomycetota > UBA1135 > UBA1135 > JADJQU01. The sequence continues at coordinate 10,815 of JAYUUV010000009.1, read as the reverse complement.
AACTCTGTCTCCAGTTTCTTGCGCTTCTCGGCGGGCAAAGCCGTGAGCAAACGTGTCGTGGCAGCGGCAAGTTCCTGCTGCCAGGGACGCTCCTTGTCGAGCTTGGCCTCGAACTTGTACAAGTCCTTCCTCTGTTCCTCGAGCGCCTTGGTCTCGCGTTCGAGCGCCTGCATGGCTCCGTCGTCGGTCGCGGAGCGTTGCTTCCACTGTTCGATCAGGACCTGCTTGCGCTCGATCAAGCCGCGCGCCTTGAGCGCGTTCGCGTCCTGCTCATCGACGATCTCGGTGATCCGCGTGTACTCGGCCGCGAGCGCGCCGGCCGCGGCGGGATTGAACCCAGACAGCAAGGCTTCGAGCCCGGCATGCCGGGCCTTGGCGTCGCCGCCGACGGCGGCGAAATCGAAGGCGGCCTTGAGCTCCTCGAATTTGTCCCCAACCGAGGCCGCGACCCCTCCCGACGTCTCCGTCGGCAGTGTCGCGCGGGGCGCAGGCAGCGCCAGGAGAAAAGGGAGTAGCAGAGACAACATGCGTGGCTTCTGGGGGGGGCTGGGGTTCCAAGGTCGCCGGGCTGTCGGGCCGTCGGCTACGAATCCTTTGGGATTCGACCGGTCCAAGCCGGCGGGCGGCAGTCTATGCTAGGCGCGGCGTGAGGAGTCTGGACGGCCGCTCCACCGCAAGGTTGGGAGGAAAGTCCGGGCTCCACGGGTCAGAGTGGTTGCTAACGGCAACCGGCCGCGAGGCCAGGGAAAGTGCCACAGAAAACAAACCGCCGATCGCCGCAAGGCGGACGGTAAGGGTGAAACGGTGCGGTAAGAGCGCACCGCAGGCCTGGTGACAGGTCTGGCAGGGCAAACCCCACTCGGAGAAAGATCAAATAGGGAAGGCTCACGGCGACGACCCGCGCCATGCCTTCCGGGTAGGTCGTTCGAGGCCGGCCGCGAGGCCGGTCCCAGAGAAATGGCCGTCGCCCCTCACGGGGAGACAGAACCCGGCTTACAGGACTCCTCACGTCGCTCCTGCCCTGACTTCTGCCTCGAACCAGCAGCCCTGGTTGAGGCTCAGGCTCTTCCGGCCGTTTACCACAAGATGTAGTGGTGAGGGCTGCTCCCCACTCCAAGGCCTTGACAGGCTGGAGCACTGTGGGAGACTCCTCACCTTCAACAGCGGCTGCAGCGGAGGCCTGGGAGTCCGGGACCCGAACCCCTGGGGCCCGCCTGGCCTATAGGTCTCCGGCCAAGCCAGCTAACCCGCCCGCGCAACGACCCGAAATTCGAAGCCGCCGCCCCCCACCACACCGCCCATGGAATTCGTCTTCGTCGTGCCGCGCAACGAGCTGTTTCGCGACTGCTACCCGCAGGGCTTGACGCCCTTCGGCGGCGAATTACCGCTGGCCGCGTTCGAGGAGACGGTCACACGTCGTGGATTTTTCGTGCAGCGCTCGCACGCCGAAACCAATCCCAACTTGAAGCAGGTCATCCCGTACACCGTGGTCGTGCGCCATGGCGATATCTTCCTGATGCGTCGCCTGTCGAAGGGCGGCGAAGCGAGACTCGCCAACAAACTTTCGATCGGAGTCGGCGGGCACATCAATCCCGAGGACGCGATCGCGACCGTCGATCCTTCCGGCACCCTCAGTCACAGTCCGATCGACAACGGTTCGCGGCGCGAAATCCGCGAAGAGGTCGAGGTCAGTGGCCGTTCGCATCTCGCCCGAGTCGGCGTGCTCAACGACGACTCCAATCCGGTGGGCGCGGTGCACGTGGGCCTGGTTCAATTGATGGTCGTCGAGGGCGACGTGAAAGTCCGCGAGCACGACCTGCTCGAAGGGAGTTTCGTCAGCCCGGAAGAATTGGTTCGCCTGAGCGACCAAGGTGCGAACTTCGAATCTTGGTCCAAGATCCTCGTCGAACGTCTTTCAGATGTTCTGACTGCGCACGCAGGCATTCTCACCGCTCACGCGGGTTCCATGGCGCCGCACTAGGCGCACGACCCGCAAGTACGAATTCCATGAAAAGCCGAATCACCGATTCCCAACGCATGTACGACCAGCTCCTTGGAGCGCGCACGGCCGACAAGGTCACGCTCTACTTCAAGGACGGCCGTGTCATGAACGGGGCTCTGATCTTCAACCAGTTCAAGGGCACCGGCCGTCTGATCAACATCGACCATGAAGTCAGCCTCGACTTCTCGATCGACGACCTGCGCGATTTAAAATTCTGAGGTGCCAGGCAGCTCCGGCGATTCGTACTCGAATCGTTGAAGGTGCCTGGCACCGTACGCTCCGTGCTGGAACGCTGAACGATTCGCTGACGAATCGCTGATCGTGCAGGCCTGGGCCGCCGCCGCGACTACTTCTTGGCGGGCAATTCGCGCTTCCTGAGGTAGAAATCCACGCGCTCGTACTCCTTGTGGGAGTCGCGCTCCGCGAGTTCAGCCTCGCTCTTGGGCGGCGGAACAATCACCTTTTCGCCCGGTTTCCAATTCACCGGGCAGGCGCACCCGTTCGCGTCCGCGGTCTGCAGCGCCTCGAGCAGTCGCTTGATCTCGTCGATGTTTCGCCCGACGTTCATCGGGTAGTAGACCAGCGCGCGCACGATGCCCTTGGGATCGATCAGGAACACGGCACGCACGGTCGCAGTCGCTGACGCGCCGGGATGCAACATCCCGTAGAGCCGTGCCACGTTCATGTCGATGTCGGCGATCATCGGGTACTTGATCTGGACCTTGAGGATCTGATTCAGGTTCTCGCGCCAGGCCATGTGGCTGTGAATCGAGTCGATCGAGAGTCCGATCAACTTCGTTTCGAGCGCGTCGAACTCCGCCTGACGGCGCGCGAATTCCGTCAGCTCCGTCGAGCAGACCGGAGTGAAGTCAGCCGGATGGCTGAACAGGATCACCCACTTGCCCGCCTGCCACTTGGAGAATTCCAGCGTCCCCTGGGTGGTGATGGCCGTGAAATCGGGTGCCTTGTCGCCGATGCGCGGGATGCCGCCTACTGTCGCTTCGCTCATGACTTCGTCCTTCGGGGCCGGTGATGATGGAGTGGACACTCCGGCGCTATGCCCCTGCGCACGGATGCCACGCGGGCAGAACTCCCCGCAGGTTCTGGATCATAGCGCTCGCAAACGAGTTACCGACTCGCGTCGCGCGGCTGATCGAGCCACGGCTGTAACGCGTGCGCGCGCCGCAACTTGAAGGCGCTCATCTCGCCGCAGGTGCGGGCGAGCTCGAGTTCGCCGACCGCCGCGAGGTACTCGTGAAATTGTGCGTACCAGCGCGACGCCGTCAGCTCCGCTTCGGCGCAGATGCGCAGCACGAGCCGCCGGCCGGTGAAGGTCGAGGCACTGGCCAGCGCCCAGGCCAAAACGCGCCGTCGCCGGCTCTGCTCGAGCGGACGTTCGCCGAGCGCTGACATCACTGCTCGCAGGCGCGCGATCTGCAGCGCTTCGTCCGCGTGCATTCGCTCGAGCACGCCGCGCAATTCGGCGTGGCTGACGCGTGGCGCGAGCTCACCGTAGAAAGCCTGGGAGCCGAACTCCGCGAGCAGCGCGCGGCGCATGTCCTCGAGCAATGCGCCATCGCCTGGGCGTTTCAAACCGGTCTTCACGGTCCTGCGCTCAGTGAGGTGCTGCCCACGGCGCGCGCAACAGGGCCTCGATCGCCCGCCGCTGTCTGGAATCGACCAGCGACGAATACGCGCGCTGCAAGGCGGGAAGTGCCTGCGGATCCTGCAGATTCCCGAGCGCGTCGATTGCGGCACCGCGCAATCGATAGTCGGCGTCGTCGAGCAGCGCCTCGATGCGCCGACGGATCTGCGGCCTGGCTCGCGCGCTGCGCCCCAATCCGCGCAGCGCGGCCTCGCGCACGCTCGCGGAGGATTGCGCGTCGAAAGCGATGCGCTCGAGTTCATCGACCACGCGCTCGTCCTTCAGGTCCGCAAACGTCGAGACCAACGACGAGCGGAGCACATCGTGGGGCGACGGAGTCTTGGCCTGGATCAACGAGCGCAGCATCTGGAACGCCGAATCAGGCTCCGCCTGCGCGCCGAGCGCGGCGGCGGCGGCCATCGTTCCCCAACTGAAGCAGGCGTCGAACTGTTCTTTCGCGAAGTCCTTCAGGCGCTTGTCCGGCGCGAATCCGGCGAGTCCCGCCATGGCGGCCACGCGCACGCCGCTGTCGGCATCGCTTGCTGCCGCCTGGAGCAACGCGACGCTTCCCAATGTGGGCGCGAGGGTCGCCAGGGCGCGTACCGCGGCGAGCCGCACGCTGACCGAATCATCGGGCGCGAGGAGCCTGGTCGCGAAGACCTCTGCATAGAGCGCGCGGACACGTGCATCCTTCGATGCCTGCGCCAGCTTGGCCAGTTCCCCCAGCGCTTCACGGCGCGCCAGCGGATGCGGGCAATTCTTGGCGATCGCGACCCACTCGCTGTCGGACTTCTCGCTTCGGTTGCGTGCGACCAACCAGCCGTGCGGATCGAAGAGCACCCAACTCGGCCGAGCGGGAGCATCGAATATGAAAGTCGAATGACGCTCGTCGATCGTGACTCGTTCGATCCTGGTCGTGGCGGAATCGCCGCCGGCGACGACGATCTCGATTTCCGCGGACGTGCGAAATGCCTTGGGCGTTCCGCCACCGGCAGCCTGGGTCTGCTCGATTTCGACCTTGAGTTTGTCGCCGTCGCCATCCCAGCTCCAGCGCATCTCGAACTGGGGATAACCGGCGGCGTAGAACCACTGTGCGAAAAACTTCGACAGATCGCGTTGGCTCGCGGCTTCCATCGAGCGTTGAAAGTCCTGCGTGGTCACGCTCTTGCCGCGCTGGTCCGCGAAGTAGCGGCGCACGCCGGCGAAAAAGGCCTCGTCGCCAAGCTCGAAACGCAACTGGTGCAAGCGGCTTGCACCGCCCGGATAGGCGTGCCCGCTCATGAACAGGTCCATCGGATCGCGATAGCGATCAAAGATCATCGGCCTGCGCGCAGCGCCGACGTCGGAGTTGAGGTAGCTCTCGCGCACGCCGGCCATCGAAGTCTCGAAGGCCTGCTGGCCCTCGGTCGCCTCGACATACAGTTCGGTCGCGTAGGTCGCCCAGCCTTCGTTGAGCCAGATGTGCGACCAGTCGGCGCAGGTCAAAAGGTCGCCGAACCATTGATGCGCGGCTTCGTGTGCGATCAAGCCGCCCGCGGCGCCGTCGCGATTGCCACGCTCGTCGGTCAACCACGTGTCGGTCAACGTCGTCGCGGAAATGTTCTCCATGCCGCCGAACTGGAAGTTGTCGACAGCGGCCTGACTGTACTTCGGGTACGGATAGCGAACGCCGGTGAGCTTCGAGAGGAACTCCAGCACGCGCGGCGTCTGTGCAAAGCGCGACTGCATGTAGGCTTCGAGTTTCGGATCGGCGAGATAGACGAGCGGAATGCCGTCCCACTCGCCGGTCTGCGTGGCGAACTGACCGGCGACGAGCGTCGTCAAGTACGCCGGATGGGGCGTGCCCATGCGCCAGCGCTCCAGCGCGCGCCCGTTGCCAAGTTCGCGCCGCTCCACACGCTCGCCCGCGGCCACGGAAGTCCAGGCTGCCGGCATGCTGACCGCGACTTCGCTTGTGGCGCGTTCATTGGGAAAGTCGAAGCACGGAAACCAGCCGCGCGAGTCTTCGCATTCGCCCTGCGTGAAGACCTGCGTGGCCACGCCGTCTTCGATGTCGGTGAAGTACAGCCCGCGGCGCGGCGCGCCGTCGTACACCACGCTGATCTCTGCGAGATCGCCGGGGCGCAGAACGTGAGCAAGCTTGATTTCGAGCACCCCATCGTCATGGCTGAATTCGAGCTTTTGGCCCTGCTCGCCCTGGACCTCGCGCACATGCAGGTCGACGAAATCCAAGCTGATCTGCGACAGCTTTTTCGCCCGTGGAGCGAAGCGGATCGTCGCCCGTCCGGCGATGCGCCGCGTTACCGGATCGAGATCGATCGCCAGCGCGTAGTTCTCGACATCGAATTCCGCCTCGCGCGCGCTGTGGGAACGCTCGGTGGGAATCGCGCTGGGGCCCAGCGCGGTCGCGTGACACCCGCTGACCGCCAGCAGGAATCCCAGGCTCCAGATCACGTTCCCGCCTTGGAATCGGAACCCGCTCCGCGCGGGCGCCAGGGCTGCTTTCGCATGATTCGCGCTCATCGTGGCGGGAGCTTAGCGCCGCAAGCGGTTGCCGTATGTCCCTCAGGGCGTGAAACTCCTGGCCCGTGAATTTCCTGCTCGAGTGCATCGGGTTCCCGCCGGATCAGGACCTGGCGGCCCTGGCCCAGCTCGCCCGCGAGCGCGGCGAACGCGTGCCGTGGCGCGGGCCTTCCGGAGAACACCTGGCGCTTGCCCTCGGCGACGGATTGGAAGTGCGCCTCGATCGCGAGGAATCCCGCGCGCTTTGGTCGCTGACCCCGCACTATCGCTCCGCGCAACGGGTGCGTGTGGCGCTCGAAGCCATCACGTTGCCCGAGGATGCGCCCGACGACGCGCTGGTCTCGGGCTGGGCCAACCCGCCGCTGCGCGACGATCCCACGACGCCCGCGCCGGACTCGTACGCGCTGCGCGCGTTGCTCAGCGATGCCCGGCGCCTGCCGCGCAGGTTGGAGCGCGGACACGTGATCGCGATGTCACTGGCGGGTTTTGCACTGGACGTCAGTTACGTCGGGCCCGACAGCGGAGCGCGCGATCCCTTGACCCTGGGCCTGCCCTACGCGGCTGCAATCCAGCCGCTCGATGGCTCGAAGAATCCCGGCGGCTGCATCGACGTCTCGCTGCGCATCCGCAGCCTGCGCACGATCCAGAATCCGTTGACGCGCCGCAGCGTCGATGTGCTCGAGGTCGAAACCCCTGGACGCACGCTGCCGTTTTTCGTCAGCCCCTGGCAACTTGACGTCGATCGACTCGAGCGTCCGCGCGCCGGCCTGCGCATCGAGGGCACGTTTTTTTTGTGCGGGCGCATCGCCGGCGGACTGGGTGGACAGAGTCAGCGACTGGGCGCGGCGTTCGGATAGCGCTCAGTTCCCATGGAAGGCAGCGAAGACGCTTTTCCATTCCGCACGCTTGGTGCCGTAGCCAAGTTCGAGCACCACTTCGCGCTCGGAACCGTAGTGGAGCTCCGCGTGAAGCATTGATTTCTTGCCGCCAGCGAGCGTGGCCAGTGAATCCTCGAGCTCGGACAGCATCGTGTTCGCGGCGCCGAAGAACTCGGCGGCATCGCGAGCGCTGTCCCAGACCGTGACCCAGCGCAATGCGCGCGCCTTTTCGCCCTGCCCGAGCAACACAAGTTCGTCACCGCCCCAGCCCTCGGAGGCCGGGCCGGAGTACTCCATCCCGAGCGCATTGGCGACTGTCTTGCCATCCACTTTTGCGCGCACGCCGGGCGGGATGAGCCAGACGCCGATCGCCATTTCGCCGACCACATCGCGGCGCAACAACTTCCAGTCTTGCGGCAGTTCCGAAAGACTCTGCTGGACAAGCACGGGATCGTCGCGGCGTTCGCGATCCCAATATTTTTCCGGATGCAGGATCTGCTCGCTCGAAGTGGGCGGCGTGCGAAAAGCCAGATCGATATCGGCATTGCTCGCACTCTGCGTCTGACCCTGCATCACGTTGTCCGTGCGCGCAAGGAATGCCGCGCCCTTCAAATACGCCGCGAGCAGCGGCTTCCACAGGATCATCGGCGAACGCGCCATCGAGGCGGTTTGCTCGTCCTGCATCTTGGCCATGCTCAGGAGGTCCAGCGCCTTCATGTGACCTGCGGTCCAGCGGTTCATCACCGAGGTTCCGCTGCCTTCCACGACCGCCTGGTAGGCCGCGCCCACGTCGGAGCGTTCGGCAACTCTCTTCAGCGTGCCGTCGATGTCGTACAGCTGATCGTCGAGCGCGTGGCCAAGTTCGTGGGCCAGCACGATCTTGGCCAGGCCCTCGGGACAGTTGTCCATCAGATAGAACGTCTTCGAAGCCGGGTCGTAGAAACCGCCGACCTGATCCTGCAAGAGGCGCATGCTCTCGGCGAGCAGATCCATGTCCGGCGGAATCAGGCCGAGCATCTTCTGGATTGTTTCATCCGCGGCGCGTTTGGGCGCGGGATCCATGCTCTCAGTGCGCTCGAGCGCGTACTTGACGAACTGATCCTTCGAAGAAAGCTTGACCGGGACGACGGCCTTGAACTTTTCTCCGCGCAGGACTTCGACGTCTTTCTGGATCTCGAGGCTGATCTGTTCGAGTTGTGGCTGGGTCCAGCTCGTGCCCGGATCCTGGACTTTCCGCTCGGTCGGTCGGACTGGGTCGGGCTGCTGCGGCGCGGCTTGGACACCATCGTCCAGCAGAAGGCCCGCGGCGAAAACTCCGCCTAGCGCGAGGACGGTCCAACACAAACGGCGGCTCGAAAATTGGCGCTGGGTCATTCGGAGCATGAGATTCCTTCAAAGCAACAAGAGAGCGCGGCGATCCTACGCGCCGACGGGCCTGGCTTCATCCCCGTGGGCGCCAACCTGCGTTCGAAACGCGTACTCCACGCGCTCGATGATTGCGCTAGAGCGCTCCGCACGGCTACGCTCCCCTCCCTGTCCCCGCGCGGGACCGCGCCGGCCCCCGCCGGCGCGCCACCACGGTCCCTCGGTCGGCCCCGCGCCGGCCCGTGAGGCATACGCATGTCGCAGCAGAAACAGGAATGGGGCAGCCGACTGGGAGTGATCCTCGCCGTGAGCGGTTCGGCCGTCGGGCTGGGCAACTTCCTGCGCTTCCCGGGACAGGCGGCGCAGCATGGCGGCGGCGCGTTCATGATTCCGTACTTCTGCGCGCTGCTGTTTCTCGGCATCCCGATCGGCTGGGCGGAATGGACCATGGGGCGCTACGGCGGCCGCAAGGGATTCCATTCGGCGCCCGCGATCATGGGTGTCATCGGCCGCGGTTCGGTCGCGCGCTACCTCGGCATGATCGGCGTGCTGATCCCGCTCGCGGTCTACTTCTATTACGTGTTCATCGAGGGCTGGTGCCTCGCGTACGCGTGGGAGTACGCCAAGGCGATCTTCGGCGGAACGGCGCTGGGGATCGATCCCAAGGCCGCGATCGACGTGCAATCGGCATCGTCGGCGAGCTACTTCGCGGAATTCACCGGCAAGAACCAGGACGGCGTGATGCTCGGCGGCCACGTCGTCGAGAGCGTGGTCTTCTGGGCGATCGTGTTCGCGCTGAACGTCTGGTTCGTGTTCAAGGGACTGTCGAAAGGCATCGAGAAGTTCTGCACCTGGGCCATGCCGGCGATGGCCGTGTGCGCGCTGATCGTCCTGGCCTATGTCCTGATGCTCTCGCCGCAGGCGGACCATCCTGAGCGCACCGTCACGGCGGGTCTTGGCTACATGTGGAACGCGGACTTCGCGGCCCTCGCGGATCCTGGCGCCTGGATGGCTGCCGCCGGGCAGATCTTCTTCAGCCTCTCCGTCGGCTTCGGCGTGATCATCAACTACGCGTCGTACATGAAGCGCAAGGACGACATCGTGTTGTCCGGCCTGACCGCTTCGGCGACGAACGAACTCTTCGAGGTCGGATTCGGAGGCATGATCACGCTGACCAGCGCCTTCATCTTCCTTGGAGCCACCGGCGCCGCCGCCGCGGTCGCGACCGGGTCCTTCGGCCTGGGATTCACGACGCTGCCGGTGGTCTTTGCGCAGATGCCCGCAGGCAATGTGATCGGGGCGGTCTGGTTCTTCATGCTCTTCCTGGCTGCGATCACCAGTTCGCTTTCGATGCTGCAGCCGGCCGTGGCCTTCGTCGAAGAGGCGCTCGGAACCAATCGCCTCAAATCGACGGCGATCATCACCGTTGTCGCGCTGCTCGGATCGCTTTGGGTGATCTGGTTCTCGAAGGACCTCGCTGCGCTCGGCACGATCGATGACTGGGTCGGCACGTTCCTGATCGTGGTCCTTGCGGCGGTGCAAGTGATCTGCTTCGGCTGGGTCTTCGGCATGGACCGCGGCATGAAAGAAGCCCACGAGGGCGCGCACCTGCGCATTCCGGGCTTCATGCGTTTCATCATCAAGTACGTCGCACCGGCGTATCTGATCGTTTCGATCGGGATGTTCTGCAAGAACAACCTCGGCGACTGGATCCGTGCCGCGGGCAACAATCCCGTGCAGCGAAACACCCTGATCCTTGTCGGCCTCGTCGTCGTGTTCCTGGCCGTGCTCACGCACATCGGCACGAAGCGCTGGCGCGCGGCGGGACTCGATGTCGACGGCGATTCACCCCCCAACGACTGATTCTTGGAGAACGAACATGACACTCATCGGTTGGATCATGATGATCTGCTCACTCGCCTTCGTCGTCGGATTGACGGCCTGGTGCTACTGGCGCGTACTGAGCCTGCCCCCCGAAGACTCCAAGCCGGCCAAGGACTTCCACAGCGCCTGATCGCGCCTAGCTACTCGACTCCAATGACCAGCACCACCACGGAAACCACTCTCGTCCCCATCGACCTCGCCGCGGAGCGCGCCGCGCTCGGCCCCGCGCTGCACGAGGCCGTGCTGCGCGTGATCGACAGCGGCCGCTACGTGCTCGGGCCGGAAGTCGAAGCGCTCGAACGCGACTTCGCGCGCATGCACGGCGTTGCCCACGGCGTCGGCGTCGCGACCGGAACCGATGCGCTATGGCTTGGATTGCTCTCCCTCTGCGTCAAGGCAGGCGATCACGTCGTCACCAGTCCGTTCACGTTCTTCGCCTCGGCGGCGTCGATCGCGCTGATCGGCGCGAAGCCGGTGCTCGCGGACGTCGACTACGACACGGCGCTGCTCGATCCCAA
>JAYUUV010000008.1:0-29004 GCA_043754695.1 Planctomycetota bacterium | reverse complement strand
TTCTGCGACGGGCAACGACTGCAGCGGCGTCTATGCGACGGACATGAACGCTTTCGCGCAGGGCTACCTCGGCGGATTCCCGATCGCCGTGCTGCGCGTTGCCGGCACGCAGATCAACTGTCAATTCTGGGGCCGCGACCCCGGCTTCGCCGCGCCGAACGCCTCGACGCTGACCGACGCGTTGGAGTATTCGATCTGTCCTTGAGCGGCTCTTGCCTCTCAAGAACGTCCTCCAGCCAAGTGGGCGCCAAGGCGCGCACCTAGTGGCGCTTCGACCCGTTCGCCGCCATCCTGAGGGAGATGGCCACACCCGATTCTTCGCCCAAGTCCGCGGCGCCTGAGCCGAATCCCTTCGAGGACCTGCTCGTCGAAGCTCTGGGCATCCTCGAGGACGGCGGCTCGGCGGCGTTGGAGCAGTTGCTCGAACGCCAGCCTGCGCACGCGACGAATCTGCGCCAGCGCATCGCCGAACTGGGTCGCCTGGGATTGATCGACACGGCGGCCGCGCGCGATGGCACACGCGCGGAACGCATGGGCGACTTCCGGCTGATCACGGAACTTGGCTGCGGCGGGATGGGCGTGGTGTACGAGGCCGAGCAGGTTTCGCTGGGCCGTCGCGTCGCGCTGAAATTGATCCGGCCGGAGTTGCTGTGGTTCGGCGGCAACAAAGCTCGCTTTCGGCGCGAAATCGAATCGGTCGCGCGGCTTTCGCATCCGGGAATCGTTCCGATCTACACCGTCGGAGAAGAGAAGGGCGTGCCCTTCTTCGCGATGGAGCTGATCGACGGTTGCACGCTCTCGCAGGTGCTCGCGCATCTGGCGGGCAAGCCGCCGACGAAATTGCGCGGAGCCGATTTTCTGGCCGCTGTCGCACATTGCGCGCGGGCGACGGCCGAAGGCGCGGACAGTTCGACGGCGCCGGGCATTTCTCCCGAAGCGAGCTGGAACGACGTCACGATTCGCATCATGCGCCAGGTCGCCGAGGCCTTGGAACACGCTCACAGCCGTGGCGTCGTGCACCGTGACGTGAAACCGTCGAACATTGTTCTCACGCGCACGGGTCGCGCGATGCTGATCGACTTTGGTCTGGCATCGAAGGAAGGCGGCGAGCGCCTGACGCGATCGGGTTCGGCGGGCGGTTCGGTCGCCTACATGTCGCCCGAGCAGGTGCGCGGAAGCGAGGTCGACGCGCGCACGGATGTGTATTCGCTCGGCGTGAGCTTCGCCGAGATGCTCACGCTGCGGCAGTTGTTCTCCGCTGCTTCGATCGACGTCCTGTGGCGCTCGATCCTCGATGGCGTCTTCGAGCGGCCGCGCCAGCGAGTTCCGACGATTCCGTGGGACGTCGAGACCGTCTGTACCACGGCGATGGAGACCGATCGCGAGCGCCGTTATGCGAGCGCGGGCGAATTCGCGAACGATCTTTCCAACCTGCTCGGCCACCGGCCGATCGAGGCTCGGCGCGTGGGCTGGATGCTGCGCGGTCTGCGCTGGGCGCAACGCCATCCGCGGATCAGCGCGGCATTGCTGGTCGCCGGCGTGCTCGGACTCGCCGGCTCGCTGGTCTACGCGCGCCAGCAGCTCGTGCTCGGCACCCAGATCCGCGAGCAGCGCGATGTCGCGCGCGAGCGCGCGAAAGAACTGCGCGAACTGGCGACCACGTTCGTCTTCGACGTGCACGAGAAGATCAAGCGCCTGCCCGGCTCGACCGAAGCGCGCGAGCAGATCGTCACGCAGATGCAGCGTTTGTTCGACGCGCTCTCCAAAGTCGAGGATGACGATCCGACGCTGGCCCACGACCTGGCCTTCGCCGATCTGGCGCTGGGCACGATGCTCGAAAAAACTTCCGGCGGCACGCTGGGGCAATCGAGCAGTGCAGGCGAACACCTCGAGCGCGCCTGGAAGTACTTCGACCTGCATGCGCGCGCCGCGGACGCGAGCATCGCGGATCGCCGGCTGCTCGTGCATGTGCAGCGGGTCTTCGGCAACTACCTGACCAACAACAAGCAGCCCGAACGCGGACTCGAGGTTCTCGAGCGCGGAATGGAAGACGCGCGGAGCCTGAGCGCGCTTTCCGCCGGCACGCTCGAGGATTCCGTGGGCATTGCATGGTTCGACCTGGAACTCGGTTCGACCGAGGCACGTCTTGGACGCACGACGCAGGCGCGCGGACGCTACTTGGCTGCCGTGGACCTGCTCGTTGCCATGGACCTCGAGCATCCGGATGTCGCTCTGGTGCTGCGCCCGCTTTCGCGCGCGTATCTGCTCTACGCCGACAGCTGCGAAGACTCCGGCGATCCCGCGGGCGCTGCGAAATTGTTCGAGGACGGTATTCGAGCGGCGGAACGCCTGATCGCGATCGAACCGGTGCCGCCGATCAACCGGCGCAACCGAGCCGATTGCGTGGCCGGACTGGCGGGAACCCAAGTCAGGTTGAGCGATCCGATCGCGGCCAAGCAGAGTTTCGCGCGCGCGCTGCGCGAGTACGAAGAACTGCGCCGCGCCGACCCGACCGAGACGCAAGGCACGCTCGACCTGGCGCGCACGCAGGCCGGCTTGTCAGAGGCACTCGTCGCGGCCGGCGACAACGCCAATGCGGTGCTGGCCGCGCGCGAGGCGCTGCGCGAACTCGACAGCCTGCCGCCCAACGCGCAAAGTCGCGAGGCGGCGCGGCGCAGGATTTCCGTGCTGCATTCGCTCGCGGAAATCGAGACGGAACTGAACGACCTCGATGGAGCGCGCACACACCTTGGAACGGCGCACGAGCTCGCGGGCTCGCTCTTGTCCGAAGACCAGAGCGATCTGTTCATCGTCGCCGCCGCGGCGCAGATCCTGCGCTCGTGGGCCGACCTCGAATACGAGGCCGGCGAGCAGGTGCGCAGCCTCGAATTGCACCGCGAATGCATCGTGGCCTACGAACGCTGGCTTTTGCTGGCGCCACAGTACGTGCTCGCGGGAACGGAAGAATCCTTCGAGCGCACGCTGCTGGCCAAGGCACTCGCGGCGAACGGCGAAGACGAAGAGTGCCTGCGCGAATTCAAGACTGCCTGCGAACATGCGATTGTGCGCATGGGACCTGATTTCAAGGATGCGACCATGCTGGAGCGCGGAGCGTTCACGCTGCTCACGGCTTCAGCGGCCTTCTTCGATGCTGGTCGGGTCGCAGAATCGGAAGCCTGGGTGAAGCAGGGGATCGAATGGTGCGAGCGGATTCTGCTGATCGAGCCCAAGCGCGCGATGACGCGAACCTACTTGCTCGATGGATGGAGGCAAGCGGCCAATGCCGCGTCGCCTGCCAAGAGCCTGACGATCCAGGGCGCAGCGATCGAACGGCGTGCTGGTTGGGCAAGGGAAGCAGACGCCAATCCGCTCGACGCAATTTCGCTGGCGAAGGAGCTGCTCGAGCAGGCTCCGGCGGAGTTGCGCGATACGGGCCTGGCGGTCGAGTTGTGCCGCCTTGCGACCGAGCGCGCCAAGCAGCAGCCGGCGGCGCGTTACTGGCTCGCCAAGGCGCTCCTGGCGAACGGCGAAACCGCGGAGGCACTGACTGCGGCTCGCGAGACACTCGCGATGATTCCCACGCCCGTAGATGCGAGCAACGAGAAACTGGTGAAGCGACTTGGTGAACTGATCGCCCAACTCGAAGGTCAGTAGTTCGCCCGTACGCTGCCAGGCACCCGCTGGGCGATCCCATGCTTGCGCGGGGGCACCCAGCGGGTGCCTGGCAGGGTACGGGCGAATTACTTCTTCAAATGCGCGCGGTGTTCGCTGCTCCAGAGATAACCGCGCACGCGCAGCACGCCTTTGATGTCTTCCCACGCCGTGCTGATGATCTTGACTCGGCTGTCGTCGTCGTCGATCCACTTCACCGGTTGGTCGAAGATGCGAAAGCCCTGCTTCTCGGCGAGAGTCAAAAGCTCGGTGTCGAAGAACCAGGCTTCGTCCTTCACCTGCGGGAGGATTTCTTGCACGACGCGGCGTGAAACGGCCTTGAAGCCGCACTGCGCGTCGGAGAAGTGCGTGAACAGGACGCACTTCACGAACAAATTGTAGGAGCGCGAGATGAACTCGCGCTTGGGACCGCGCGTGACCTGGCTCGCCTTCTGCAGCCGCGAGCCGGTGCCGAGGTCAAAACCCTGCTCGTGAATCGCGCGGCACAATTTCTCCAGCGCCTCGAGTTCGGTCGAAAGATCGACGTCGGTGTAGGCCACGATGTCAGCGTCCGAGCGCGTCCAGGCATGCCGCAGCGCTCGGCCGCGGCCGCGTTGCTCGAGCCGAAAACACTTCACGTCGGAGAACTCGGCAGCCAGCCGCTGCGCGATCTCGAACGTGCCGTCCTTGGAACCGTTGTCCGCCACCGTGATCTGCCACGGATACGGAAACGTGGTTCCCAAGAACTCGCGCACGCTGCGAACGCTGTGCTCCAAGGCCTTCGCCTCGTTGAGCACAGGAATCACGAGATCGACTTTGGGGAGCTGCTGCTGCATGGCGCGCGTTGGGCACCGAAATCTGCCACGACTTTCGGGCGCGGGAGTCTATCGGCCGGATCTGGAGCGTTCCACGCGTTCGCCGAGCAACCAAAGCAGCGCGCAGCCGGCGATCGTGAGCACGATCAGGCCCAGCGGTAGGAAAGGATTTCGCAGTCGAGCGTCGTCGGGGCGAGTCTGGGCGAAAACGGTCAGCCAGGGCAGCTGCAAACCCTGGGCGTCCTCAGGTCTCGCGGCGTGGAACACGCGGCGATAGGACATCGGGATCGGCGTCTCGCTCAGCATGGTCTTCCAGTAGTCCGGCAGCGCCGCCTCGGACACGTTTTCCGCCACCGCGCGGTCGCGCAGGATCTTCTCAGTGTCGTTGACTTCGCGCGTCATGCACAGGACCAGGCCGTGCGCGATCACGAGCACGCTCAAGACGCCAAGTGTCGCGCGCTTCATGCGCGCGAGGTGATCGCTGGCCTGCAGGAAGACAAACGGCACGATCGGCAGCAGATAACGGAAGCCCGAGTTGAACTGCATCAGCGAATAGATATTCGCCGCGTTGAACAACAGGAATGCGACGATGAACGCGGCGACCCAGCGGCGCTCGCGGCGCGGCAGGATCCAGCTCGCTTCCTGTGCGCGCGGAGCGGGCCAGAGTGCGACGAGCAACAACGGTCCGAACGTATACAGGCCCCAGCCCGGCGAAATGAAATTCTTGAGCAGCACTTCGAGCGACGGCCAGGAAATCCCTTTCATGCCGACCTCGGTGTAGTTCACCGGCCGCATCACGAACTGGCCCGGCGTGAACCAGCCGCCGTACATGAGCTTTTGGCTCCACAACAAGAACGCGATCGGCGGCAGCGCGGCGAGCACGGCCGGCACGGACTCGCGAAGGGCCACGGCCCAGCCCGCGACCGCGCGCCGATTCCACAGGAAATACAGGCCCAAAATTACCGCCGGCAAGCCACCGGCGTAGTCGAGGGCCACTGCGCAACCCAACAGGAATCCGGCCCAGGCGCGACGCTGTCTGCTCGGCTCGTAGCTGCGATCCGGCTGTGCGAACAAGATCAGGAAAGCGCCGAACAGCGCTTCCATCAGGAACATGTTGTGATTCAAGTGCGCGCTGCGGTACCAGATCGGCGTGCCGAAGGCGAACAGCAGCGCGAGCCAGGCCGCGCGCGAACGATCGACGCCGCGGCGCAAGATGAACCAATACACGAGCACTGCGAAAAACGCCGACAGCGGCGCCATCAGGAACACACTGGTGACGACGGCCGAAGCGCCCAGGCGCAGGTCCTTGCCGGCCAGCCGCGCGGCCTTATAAAGATTCGCGCGATTGGGGTACTTCGTCGCGTAGGTCGTGTCGATCGGCGTGGAAGACTCGGCCAACTTTCTTTGCGAGTAGGCCTCGATACGATCGAGGATCGGATCGAATACGAGCAAAGGAACGGCCGCGATCACGGAGCCAAGGACGTTGTTGCCGACGTAGGAATGCCCGTCGGTGTGCCTGAAGATGTCGGCGTGCCAATCCTGATACTCGTCGCAGCGAAAGTTCCCGTGCTCGATCAGCGTGAAGGCCGGGTAGTGCTCGCGCACGATGTTCGTGGCGAAGAAAAGGCTGAAGACGACCCAGCAGATCAGGAAAAGGCGCAGCGGAACGGAGGCGAGGAAGGCCATGGCTGGGGGCGCTACTCTATCGGCAGCGAACCCGATTCAGCCCATGTGTCCGTTCGCGGCGGAGAATCCATTGCAGAGCGAGCGTTCCGCCGTCGATGATGGCGCCTCTGATGGCAGCGCGAACTGAACAGAAAGCGATCGAGGGCAATCGCGCCGCGTTCCTGGGTTGGTGTGCGCTCGCCGTCGCCGCTCAGGCCGCGCAACTTGGGATCACCAGGGCCGGTCCGTTCGTGACTTACCAGCACATCCGCCTTCCCGAAGCGCCGGGGGCGGTGTGGTGGGGATGCGTGGCGGTTCTCGCCTTGCAGTTGCTGATCGTTCTCGTCGCGCTGTTCGCCGGGCCGCAGCGGCGGCTGAGCGAGTGGGGGACATGGCTCGCGCGTCAGTTCAAGCCCTGGCAACTTCTCGCACTCGCGTTGGTGCTGTGTGTCTCGCGCGCGAAAATTGCGCGACCGCCCGAGGCTTACGTGGCGGAGATCGGCGTTTCTTCGTTGCTTGCCTTGCTTGCCCTGGCCACATGGATTCTTGCGGCGCAGGCGATGCCGCAGACTGCGTTGGACCGATTCGACGAGCGTGTCGAGCGATTGCTCGGCCGAGCGAACGCCGCGCCCGAGCCTGGTGGTCCCGATCGATTTGCTTGGACACTCGCGGCGCTCGCGACACTCGCCACGGCGTTGCTCGCCTACTTCGTCTACCAGCGCCATCCACATGTACCCGACGAAGTTCCGTACCTGATTCACGCGCGCTATTTCGCCGCCGGGAAATTCGCTCTGACCGCACCGCCAGTGCCCGAAGCCTTTGACGTCGATTTGATGCTTCAAATTGGGACGCGTTGGTTCTCGCCGGTGCCGCCGGGTTGGCCGATCGCGCTCGCGGTGGGCGCGTACTTCGGTCTCGCGTGGCTGGTGAATCCGCTGCTTTCGGGGTTGTCGGTTCTGCTCGCCTATTCGTTCGTGCGCGAACTCTGCTGCCGGCGCAGCGCGCGACTTTTCGTGCTGCTCTTCGCGCTTTCGCCGTGGTTCTTGTTCCTCGGCATGAGCTTCATGACGCACACCTGGACCAACTTCTGCGCGCTGCTTGCCGCGCTCGGGGTCGCCCGCGCGCGACGCACGAAGCCCGTGGCCTGGACGATGCTCGCCGGCCTCGGAATCGGAATCGTCAGTTGGATTCGGCCGCTCGACGGACTCGTGCTCGCCGGACTGCTCGGTCTGTGGTCGATCGGTGTTGGCGGCGCGCGTCTTGCGTGGCGAGCGATCGCGAGTTTGATCGTTTCCACCGCGGCCGTGGGTGCGCTCGTACTGCCGTACAACAAGGAACTGACTGGTAATCCGCTGCGACATCCGATCATGGACTACGTCGATCGTGTCTATGGCCCGGGCAAGAACGACCTCGGCTTCGGCCCCGACAAGGGACTCGATTGGGGCGGCCTCGATCCCTGGCCAGGGCACACGCCTTTCCAGGCGCTGGTCAATTCGCAATTCAACGTGTTCGCGCTCGACGCGGAACTTTTTGGTTGGAGCGCGGGCGCGATGTTGTTCCTCGCCTTGGCTTTCATGTGGAGCCCGCGCCGGCAACTCGTCCGCATCTGTGCCGCGACGATTTTGGCGATCGTGTGCGCGAACGGTCTCTACTGGTTTTCCGGAGGCCCCGACTTCGGCGCGCGTTATTGGTACATGGCGATCGTGCCTTGCATCCTGCTCGCCTGCGCTGCGTTCGAGGCGCTTTGCGAACGCTTGAAGACCAATGCGCCGCGAGCGCAAGTCGCGTTGGCCTTGGCATGTTTCAGCGCGCTCGTCACGTTCATTCCCTGGCGCTCGTTCGACAAGTACTTTCACTACCGCGGCATGCAGCCCGGCATCCGCGAACTCGCGGACGCGAATCATTTCGGCCGCAGCGTGGTGCTCGTCCGCGGCGAGCGCCATCCTGACTACGCGTCGGCGATGATCTACAACCCGCTCGATTGGGAAGCCGACGCGCCGATCTACGCCTGGGATCGCGGCATCGGCGTGCGTAAAGCGCTCTTCGCGCACTACACCGATCGGCCGGTCTGGATCGTCAATGGCCCGACGCGCACCGGCCGCGGTTTTGAAATCGCCGCCGGACCCTTCAAGGCCGAAGAAGTGGAATACTGGGAGTCGAAATGAGCGCCCGCGCGGACTTCAACGTGCTCTCCGGCCAGCGCTGCATTGTCTTCGGCGCCGCGGGATTCATCGGCCGTTGGGTGGCGCGCGAGTTGTGCGCGCATGGAGCGCGCCTGACGGTTCCGGTCCGCGATCTGCAACGGGCGAGCGAAGTTTTCGACGCCTGGGAAATCCTGGGCGACATCCGCGAGGCCGATCTTTCGCAGGCCGGCGTCGCGACCGCGTTGATCGAGTCGGTCCGGCCCGCGCTGGTCTTCAACCTCGCAGGCTACGGCGTCGACCGCAACGAGCGCGATCACGAGCTCGCCCAGCGCATCAACACGGAATTGCCCGAAGAAATCGCTTCAGCCTTGGCGCGCGCGCGCGACTTGAACTGGGGCCATCAAGTTTTCGTGCACACGGGCACGGCGCTCGAGTACGGCCGCCTGCGCACGCACTTGAAGGAAGAAGAGCGCGGTGCTCCGATGACGCTCTATGGCACGAGCAAGTTGCGTGGCAGCGATGCCTTGCTGCAGCGCGCCGGCGCAGTCGGACTGCGCACGATCGTCGCGCGTTTGTTCACGGTCTACGGGCCCGGCGAGCATCACGGCCGGCTGTTGCCGTCCTTGCTCGAAGCCGCGAAGCGCGAAGACGAATTGAAATTGAGCTCCGGAACTCAGCGCCGCGATTTCACGTATGTAGCGGATGTTGCCGAAGGACTGGTGAGACTCGCGCTGGTGCCCGCCGCCGTCGCGCCCGAGCCGAAGATCGTCAACCTGGCCACGGGCACTCTGGCGAGCGTGCGCGACTTCGCCATGCTCGCCGCGCGCGTGCTCGCGATTCCCCCCGCGCGCATGCACTTCGGCGCCATGCCGACGCGGCCCGAGGAAATGGAACACGCCGAGGTTTCGATTGATAGGCTTCGCACGTTGACCGCGGGCTGGACACCGCAGACGACGATCCTCGAAGGCGTCGAGCGCGCGCTGGCTTTCATGCGCGAGCGTGGTCCGTTGCCCTGACTTGGCGCGCTGGCACTGGAGTTGCACGTGCGGGGGTTTGGGGCTTCCGAGAACCGCATCTGTGGTCAGGAACCAGGGTCGATCCCCACGATCGCACATGAATCGAGCAGAATCGCACACCCCATGAAGCTTCCCAGGCAATTGCTGGTCGCGATATCAGTCGTCGCACTGACCCTCACGGCCCAGGCGGCGGATTGGTACGTCGATGCCGTTCACGGATCGAACTTCAATTCGGGCACGTCGCCGGCGCAGGCGTGGCGCACGATCAGTTGGGCCGTCGCGAATGTTCCGGTCGTCGGAGAGCAACGCGTGTTCGTCGCGGCCGGCCGCTACGACGAGGCGCTCGGTGAGCAGTTCCCGATCCGCATGCGCAGCAAGCTGCAGTTGCTCGGCGCAGGTGCGGCGAGCACCGAGATCGTGAATACGCTGCCGATCACGCCGGGGCCACATGAGACGCGAGCGGGCATCGTCCATTGCCGCGTCGCGTGGGAGGCCGGCGGAGCGAACATAGCTCCGGGGACTGTTCTCGCTGGATTCCGGATCACATCGACGCGCAACCCATACACAGCTCCCATGGGTACGGTTGGCGTCTGGGTGGAGAGCTTCGGGGGAAGATGTTCACTTGAACTGAAGGAAGTCGAACTGGATTCCCTGGGTTGGGCCATTCGAGTCGAGGGCTTCGCCGATGTAGAACTGTCGCACGTCGACCTACATCGCAACTTCACTGGAGTGTCGGTGGTTGATTTCGCCAGCTGCACCGCGAGTGAGATCACAGTCGTTGGCAACATGTACGGATTCGAGTACACCGGCATCTGGGGGCCGCCCACAGTCCTGTCGATCTCACGTTCGCGGATCGAGGGCAACTTCATCATGGGGATTCTGGCCTACGGGAACTCCCACGGATTCCTTGCGCCAGGCCACTTTCAAGTGGACGTGTCTGATTGCGTGATCGCTCACAACGGAGGGACCGGAGCCTACGACGGTGCCATATACATGAACGGTGATGAGTACTCGGAAGGCACGGCCCGGCTCGTGCGGTCTTCTATCATCGACAATGCGCGAGGAGTCAGGGCAGAAGCAACATCACAAATTCTGACCACAATCGATTCATGCCTCTTGCAGAATATTGGGGATGACCTCGATGTCTGGCAACCGAGTTGGAGCGTGGAGTACAGCAACATCTCCGACGGCGATTTCCTCGGGATCAACGGCAACATCTCGGCTCCGGCGCTGTTCGTCGATCCTGCGGCCCACGACTATCGACTGCGCTTCGACAGTCCCGGCATCGACGCGGGCAATCCCGCGACTGCCTCGGGCACGCTCGACTACCTAGGAACAGCGCGCTCGATCGACGGCGATCTCGACACGGTCGAACGGGCAGACATCGGCGCCTACGAATTCGCGCCTCTTTTCCTGCAGGGATCTGGCCGCATCGACTCGACCTTGAGTCTGGAATGCTGGGGACCCGTTGGAGCGACTGCGATCCTCCAGTTCTCGCGCAGAGCTCTCGTCAGCTCTCCGCTGAACACGCCCTTCGGCGAATTCGATCTCGATCCCTCCAACCTCGGAGCCTATGGCATTTCCGCGGTCGGTCAGAGCGCGCCCGTGATGTTCGATCGCTTGATTCCCAATACGCCGGCGCTGATCGGTCAGACCTTTTCCTTCCAAGCGCGCACGAGCTCAGCTTTCGCTCCCCACGGCGCTGCGTATACGAACGGCGTTCAATTCACGGTGCTCCCTTGAGGCGCGGGCTCGGTGCGTTCAGGCCGTCTTGGGTTCCATCTCGATCGCGCCGCGGGGGCTCTCCCTGGCGAATCGTCATGTGAATGCTGGAAGAGTCGGCGCCGCGCGCGTCCAGTTTCACACCAGGTTCGTCGCCGCATTTGCCTTCCGCTTCGGCGCATTGCCCTGAACGCCAGATCTCCGCCGAAATCGACCGCCGTTTGGGCGCGCTCGAGATACCGGGGCCCATTTTCCTCGCCAACTTCCCACGCATCAGCCGTAGGCGTCAGTCGACCCCCGACGCTCCTTCAGTGACGAGCTCGACTGTGTCGAGTGAAAGCCGATCGGATAGGATTCTGCACTTCGTACCCAGCGCCGAAACCGTCGCGTCCCAAGGAGGCCCAGCATGAAACTCGTTGAACGCTCCTTCCGTTTGGAAGCGCCCGAGGGACTTGGAAGCAGACCTCGGCCTGAACTCATCGGCCCCGTGCTGGCTTCGCTGCATGACACGCTGCAGGACTCTGTTCGCATGGGCTTTCTGCATTCCAGCCGTGCGCGCGGTCGAATTTCCGCCGAGCTCAAGGCGGCCGCCGCGGTTCGGTACATCGGCCATTCCGCGGACGGCGAAAACGCGACGCTGCTTCGCTTTGAAGTCGCTCCGTTCGGCAGCGTGGCGTCAGAACTGTTCCAGCAGCAATTGCTCTGGGACGACGGGCCGCAGCGGGATCAGACCGCGTTCGAGCTGTTGGGCTCGGCGCTGATCGACATCGCTACCAAGCGGGAGGAGAGCAACAGGTTCGACTCTGGCCTGCTGCGGCGGATCGCCAGGTACAAGCGCTCCCTCGATGTCGGGGTCAGTTGTATCGGGATGCCCGACACGGATCGAACCAGCCGAGGCCAGATCGACCGCCAGGTGTTGACGGCAGCGTCTGAACTTCTTGAAGTCACGCCTGCGCCGCAGCGCGTGCGAGTGGCTGGCCGGCTCGACCTCATGGGCGCGAGTCAAGCCGTCCTGAAACTCGTTGTTCGGCCGGGCGAGATCGTGACCGCGATTTGGGATGGGACGGCCACGGTTGAGAGCTTCCGCGACTTGTTCAATCGCGATGTCATCCTGGAGGGACAGGCTGTGTTCCGGCCGTCCGGTTCTCTGTTGCGGATCGATGCCGATGCGATCGCCCTGGGCTCCGCGAACGACGACTTCTTCCGACATGTTCCTAGCGGCGCGGTTCGGAGCGACTATCAAAGGCTTGCGCGACTGAAGGCTGGTGACAAGTCCACCTACGCGCAAATCCTCGGGAGCATTCCGGCTGGGGAGACGGACGAGGCATTCGTCGCCGCAATCGAGGACTTGAGCTGAGTCCATGGCAGCTGCCGGCGCGTATTTGCTCGACACCAATATTGTTCTCCTCGCAACGCGCGCGGGAAGTTCCGCCTCCGCGGCAATCGACGCGCGCTTCGGCCTCGGCCAATCACAATTTCGCCCTGCGATCAGCGAAGTCTCCGTCGGCGAGTTGCTCGCCTTCGCACGTTCCTCGAAGTGGGGCGAGTCGCGCCGACAGAAACTTCGTCTTGCGATCGACCAGATGCTCGTCATTCCGATCTCACGGGCAGAGATTCACGCGCGATGGGCTGAGCTGTACTCGCACGCCAAGGCCAAGGGCCTTGCCATCCAGCACGATCACAACGACGTTTGGATCGGCGCGACGGCGAGTGTGGCAGGTATGACTCTGCTCTCCACGGACCGCAAGGCGTTCTTACCACTCCGAGGCACCGAGTGGATCGACGTCATCATCATCGATCCGCTCACCGGGGAAATGATCCCGTAGGTTCACACGTCAGCAAGCTGACTTCCAGCACACTCGAGCAGGGCGGCGATCTCCTGCTTTACCTTACGGAGGACGGCAGCACGCGCAACCAGTGCCGCTTCGAGGCCGACACGATCGGGCCCACGCAAGTGCAACTCGCCGAGCTCTTCCAGACGAGCGCTCCCAACATCAACCTGCACCTTGGCGCCATCTACGAAGAGGCGGAACTGGACGAGGCGGCAACTATTGAGTCTTACTTAATAGTTCGCTCCGAAGGGGCGCGGCAGGTGGCACGGCAGGTTCTGCACTGCAGTCTGCCGACGATCTTGGCGATCGGCTACCGCGTCCGCAGCCAACGCGGCACGCAGTTCCGCCAGTGGGCGACGGCGCGCTTGGATACTGCCCCCCATCGCTGTGCCGGAATTCCGTTTTTTTTGCCACCGGCGCTGAGTTGCGTCGGTCGTTAGTGGTCACCATTCCTCAAGGAGCCACTGACCGTGTCCTTCCAGGCAACTCTTTGCCCGCGCGCGGACTGTCCTTCGCGCCACGGCTTGCCGTTCACCTACCACCAGCGCGGCACCTTCCAGCGCCGCTGCGACCGGAAAACCGTCCCGCGCTTTCGGTGCCTGGTCTGCTCGCGCGGTTTCTCCGAGCAGACTTTTCGGGGCAACTACAGGCTCAAACGTCCCGAGCTGCTCAAGCCGCTCTACAACGACCGCATTTCCAAGGTCACGCACCGCCAATCTGCGCGCATCCACGCCTGCACGCGCGCCACCGAGGAACGACACTTCCGCCGCATGAGCCTGCTGTGCGAGTCCTTCCACGGAGTCCAGCTGGACGAGGTCAAAGCCCGCGGCGGGCTGGGAGAAGTCTTTTCGCTCGACGAGTTGGAGACCTATGAGCACCACCGCACGCAGAAACCGGCCACGGTGCCGATCCTGATCGAACCCGAGAGCGGTTTTGTGATCGACGCGCGCGTCGACACGTTGCCGGCGCGTGGGAAGAGCGGGGTCGCAAAGAAGCGTCGGCTCGCTCGAAGGTTGGAGCAGGAAAGCGAGGGCCAAGTCCAACCTGAGGGCCAAGTCCAAGCCGAGGGCGTAGGCGACGGCGAGCGCAAGAGCGAGTCACGGAAGGTGGTCAAGGCGGCCTTCGAGCGCCTGCGCGAATTCTGTCCCAAGGACCGGCCGCTGCGTGTGCTCACGGACTACAAGCCAAGCTACGCGTCGCTGCTGCAGGAGCTTTTCGGCAAGCGTTGCCGGCACGAGCGCACATCCTCGAAGCAGCGTCGAGACACGAGCAATCCGCTCTGGCATATCAACCACACGCTGGCGCGCCCGCGCGACAACGTCTCGCGCCTGGTGCGCGAGACCTGGGCCGCTGCCAAGAAGAGGCGCTGGCTCGCCGGACACCTCGCCATCTGGACCTGCTACCGCAACTACATACGCGGAAGAACCAATCGTGAACCGGAAAACACGCCGGCCATGGTGCTCGGGGTCCAGAAAGTGCAGTGGCAGGTCGAGCAGCTGCTCGAATGGCGGGTATTTCCCGGAGCCTAAAGCACAGCCATAGGGGGCAGTATCACTGCAGGGGAATCAACGCGCGCAACTCGCGCGCGGCCGGCGAGTCTTGGCCGAGCAGCCGCTCCGCGCGCTGCAGAAGCTGGCTCGCCCGCCTGGGATCGCGCACACTCGCATCGTTGGCGGTCGCCCGCAGGCGCAGCAGATTGACCAACGCCTGGACGTAGTTCGGGTCCAGGGCAAGCGCACGTTCGAATTGCTCGGCGGATTCGCGCTCGGCTCCGGTGCGCGCGAGCAGGAACCCTAGATTGTTGCGGGCCTCGAGAAAACCCGGGCGCAATTCGATCGCCTTCAGGTAGGCGCGCCGCGCATCCTCCAGTCGCCCGAGTTCGCGCGAGAGCAGGCCCGCGCGATAGAAGTCCTCGGGCGAAGTCAGTCCGGACCCTACAGCCGCGGCAAGTTCCGCGGACATCGCCGCAGGATCGCCAAGTCTGCGCTGCAGATCGGCAAGGACCAGGTGGCAGCGCGTGGCGAAGTCAGGGCCCAGTTCCAGGGCTTTTGCCAAGTTCACCCGCGCGCGCTCGAGTTCGCCACTCATCGAGCAGAGATCGCCGAGCGCCAGATAGGGATTCGCGCAGTCGGGTTCCTCGGCGATCGCTCGCTCGTAGCACTTGACCGCGGCCTCGGTTTGTCCGCTGCGCAGCAAGGCGCTGCCCAGATTGGCGTAACTGGTCGCGAACGGATACTCGAGTGCGCGCGGGAAAGGCCAGAACGCGAGCAGCGAGCCGCCGCACAGGATCGCGCCGGCGCTGCAGAGCTTCCTCCAATTGCGCAGCTGCGACGCGCCGAGCGCCTGCGCCCAGATCCACAGCAGCGCGCTGGCAGCGAAGGGAAAGGTCAGCGGCACAAGACACATGCGAAATCGGCCCAGGATCCAGAACAGCACGATTCCCGCGCCGAGCAACGCGATCGAGCCATACCAGAGGCCAGTTCCGGGCCGAGGCCTGCCTGCGATCCAAAGCCCCAAAAGCGTCAGCGGGAGAAGCGTGCCCCAGCGCGCAAACACAGCGAGGCTATTCAGCAGCACGCTGTCCGCGCGGCCGACCAGATAACTCTGGCTGTCCATCCACTCATGATCGTTGCAGAGCAGGAGAAGTTTCCGTGCCGTGAGTGCGATCCACTGGCCGGGATTTGCCGCGATCCACTCCAGCGCGACCTGCCTCCAATAGGCGGAGGACTGCGCAGCCGACATCGCGCTGCCCGTCTTGAACGCAGCGAGCTCCGTCGCGTCGATGGATTCGAAGAGCGAGTGGCCACGCTCGGCCTGCGGCGGCACGAAGAGCCCGTCGGCGCCCGCGTGATTTCCGATGAACAGATTGAATCCGGAGTTGGTGGTCGTGAACACGAACTCTCCGCTCACGTAGCGGTTGCGCGCCGTCACCGGTGCAACGACCAGCACGATTCCGGCCGCGAGCGCGGCCAGTTGTCCCACGCGGCGCGCGCGTTGACCCTCGCGCTGTCGCGTCCAGATGCATGGAACGACCACACACACGAGCAGCACAGCGTTCTCGCGCGTCAAGGCGATGGCAGCGAGCACGAGCCCAGCCGCAAACGCGCGCCCCGCGCTCCACTTCAAGTCGGCGCCCACAAGCGTGTGCACCAGCAACACGACCAGGAAGACCGTGAGCGTGGTCTTTTCCAGCAGCGCGTCGTAGTAGATCGCCGGCGCATAGATCGCGAAGCACAGCCCGGCGAGCAGGCCGACACGTCGGCCGAAGGATTTTGCCGCCGCAGCGGCCAGCAAGGCGCAGCTCGCCGCGCCGAGGATCGCCTGCAGGAACTGCACGAGCTGGATCTGGTGACCGGCAATCTTGTAGACGATCGCGATCAGGTACGGATAGAGCGGCGCCTGGAAGAAGGCGCCCTGTCCGAGCCAGTCTCCGCCAGCGATGGACTGCGCCCAGACATCGAAGGTCTCGGCGTCGCCGATCAACGCCAAGGCCAGCTCGGATCGGCCGTAAGCAATCACGTACGCGACTCGGAGCGCGAGTGCGAGCGTGAACACGAGCAGGAGAACTCGCCAACCAAGCGGCTCGACGGTCGTCCGCGATTCGGCGACAGCCTTCGTAGGGGATTGCTGCACGAGTCCGGATTCTCCAGCCGGGATCCTAACTGCATGCCTCTGTCGAGTCGTGCTCGCGCGTGCGTCGCACGAGCTTTGACCGTCCATCGACGCGGCGCGGGAGGCTCCGCCCGCGACTCGATGCCCACCCCTGAAAGCGCGGCAGCCGGATTCGCATCGCTGTGGGTTAGGCTGTTCAGCGCTTCCTCGACCACCCCACGCGAACCCGCCGGCGCTCCACCATGTTCGATCCCAATATGCAGCTCCTCAGCACGGTCCTCGCGGCCGCTGTCGCCGATCCGGCGTCCGACGGGGCCTGGAGCGAAGCGCGGCGCGCGCGTGAATTGTCCAAGGTGGACGAGCCTGACATCGTGGCGGCGTTGGAGGCGCGCGACGCGACGGCGCTCGCCGCGATCCTCGATTCCTGGAAATCGGGTGCGCGACTTGCGCCCGAGCACGATCGCGAAGTGCTCAAGCGCGGCTTGAAGGCTTTTCGCAAAAGTCTCAAGGTCACGCGCCTCGACGCGGAGTCGTCGCTGGGCGTCGGCCCGATGAGCAGCGGCCGCCATTCGGGGATCGTCGGCATGCGGCCGCCGGAGCGTTACCCCGCCGCCGTATGGGAGGAACTCGCGCGTCAGGGCCGTCTGATCGCCGGCAAATTCGGCGTGTACGAGCTGCCGCCCGAGTAGCCGAGGCATCGCGATTGCACGCACAGCGTGCGAAACGTTTACTCCCTGCCCCTAGGAACGCGCGCTTCCCGCACGATCGCGGCCCGGCGGCTCAATCCGCCCGCGGTCGGCGACCGATGACCGGGAGCTACCCGGCCCCCAAAACCTTCCCGTGACTCCGTCCTACTTCCGCCGCACGAGCTGCCGAGCCTGCGGCGCCGGCGACTTGAAGCTCGTCGTCGATCTCGGATCGACCGCGCTGGCGAATTCGTTTCCGCGCAACGGGGACGAATTCGTGGGCGAGCTGCGCGTGCCGCTGGAGTTGTATTTTTGCCCGAGCTGTTCGCTCGTGCAGCTCCTGCACATCGTGCCGGCCGAGGTCTTGTTTTCGAACTACATCTACGTCACGGGCACTTCGGACACGATCGCGGCGCACAACGTGCGGTATGCGAGGTCGGTGGCGGATCTCTTGGGGCTGAAGTCGACGGATCTCGTAGTCGAGGTCGCGAGCAACGACGGAAGCCTGCTGCGCTGTTTCCAGAATCACGGCGTGCGAGTCATGGGTGTCGAGCCTGCCACGAATATCGCGGAGCGCGCCGTGAGCTCGGGCGTGCCGACGCTCAATCGCTTTTTCGGGCGTGACGAGGGCCTGCGACTGCGCGCACAGATCGGCGCGGCGCAAGCGGTGATCGGGAACAACGTGCTCGCGCACGTCGACGACACGCTCGGGTTCCTGCGCGGCGCGCGTGAACTCTTGAGCGAGGACGGCCGCGCGATTTTCGAAGTGCCGTACCTCGGCGAGTTCGTCGAGCGGCTCGAGTACGACACGGTCTATCACGAGCATTTGTGCTATTTCTCGGTGACGGCGCTGATGCGGTTGTTCGAAGAAGCCGGCATGCGCATCGTGCGCGTCGAACGCCATCCCGTGCACGGCGGGACCGTGCGCGTCTTTGGAGCGCGCGATTCGAGCGTGAAAGTGCACGGCAGCGAGGCGCTCGAGTTCGCGAGACAGGAACGAGGCGCAGGTTGGACGACGTTCGCGCGCTATGAGCGCTTTGCAGCGGACGTCGCCGCGAACAAGCGCGCGATCGTCGAGTTGCTGACGCGTTTTCGCGACGAACGCAAGAGCGTCGCGGGATATGGCGCCCCGGCCAAGGGAAATACGCTGCTGCAGTATTGCGGGATCACGCCTGCGCTCTTGCCGTACACGGTGGACAAGAATCCGCTCAAGGTCGGCAGGTTCACGCCGGGGTCGCACTTGCCGGTGCTGCCGGTCGAGGCGCTGCTCGAGCGCCAGCCGGACTTCGTCCTGATCTTGGCCTGGAATTTCGCGGAAGAGATCGTGCGCCAGCAGGCGGAATATGCGCGTCGCGGCGGCCAATTCATCACGCCGCTGCCGCTGCCCAGGATCCTTGGAGTTTGAACCCGCGACCCCAGCAGGCGAGAATCATTGACCATGCCCCAAACCCCCTGGAAGAAAGAACAGGTCGTGATCCTGTGCGGCGGCGAAGGCACGCGCATGCGCGAGGAGACCGAGTTCAAGCCCAAGGCGCTGGTCGAGATTGGCGGCCGGCCGATCCTCTGGCACCTGATGCGCATCTATTATCGCTGGGGCTACCGGCGTTTCGTGATAGCGCTCGGTTACAAGGGCGAGCACATCAAGGACTACTTCCTCAACTATCGCTCGCGCGAGCGCGACTTCACGCTCGACTTGAAGAGCGGCAAGGTCCGCTCCCACGACGGCGAGGGCGAGATCGAGGACTGGGAGATCACTTTCGTCGAGACCGGCGCGCGCACGCAGACCGGCGGACGATTGTTCCGCTGCAAGCCGCACCTCGAAAGCGACACATTCCTGTTCAATTACTGCGACGGACTCTCCGACGTCGATCTCGACAAACTCGTCGCCTTCCACAAGACGAAAAAGCGCATCGCGACCCTGACCGGCTTCCACCCGCGCTCGCGCTACGGCGTGATCAAGTCGGACGACAACGAGATCGTCTCGTACTGGCAGGAAAAACCGATGACCACCGACCTGACCAGCGGCGGTTTCTTCGTCATGGACCGGCGCATCTTCGATTACCTCGATCCTGAGTGCATTCTAGAGACCGGGCCGCTCGAAAAGCTCTCGAAGGAAGGCCAGCTTGCGCTGTTCGTGCACCAGGGCTTCTGGTTCTCGATGGATACCTACAAGGAAGCGCTGACCCTGAACGAGCTCTGGTCGAAGCCCAATCCGCCCTGGAAGGTGTGGGCGTGAGTCCCTGGAAGGGCCGCAATGTGTTCGTCACGGGCGCGAGCGGTTTGCTCGGCTCGCACATGACGGAAGAACTTGTGCGCCGCGGCGCGAATGTGAGCGTGCTGTTGCGTGACTGGGTGCCCGCCTCGCGACTCTGCTCCGAGGGGCTCTTGGCCAAGGTCAATGCCGTGCGCGGCGAACTCGAAGACCTGGAGTTGCTTGTGCGCGCGATCAACGAATACGAGATCGAATGCGTGCTGCACCTGGGCGCGCAGACGATCGTCGGAACCGCCTCGCGCTCGCCGCTCTCGACTTTCGAAGCCAATATCCGCGGCACCTGGAATCTGCTCGAGGCCGTGCGCGAGAACTCGAGGCTCGTGAAGCGCGTCGTGATCGCGTCGAGCGACAAGGCCTACGGCGAGCACGAGACACTTCCGTACACCGAGGACGCGCCGCTGCAGGGTCGTTATCCCTACGACGTGTCCAAGTCGTGCACCGATCTGATCGCGCTCTCGTACTTCCATACCTACAAGACTCCGGTCGCGATCACGCGCTGCGGCAATCTCTACGGTGGCGGCGACCTGAACTACAACCGCCTGATCCCGGGCACGATCCGCTCGCTGCTCAGCGGCCAGCGGCCGATCGTGCGCAGCGACGGTTCCTTCGTGCGCGACTACTTCTACGTTCGCGACGCGGTGGGCGCTTACCTGGACCTGGCGCAGGAGCTAGGGGAAGAGCGCTTCCATGGACAGGCGTTCAACTTTGGAACCGAGACCCCGCTTTCCGTGCTGGAGTTGGTGGAGCTGATCAGCCGCGCTGTCGGCCGCGCCGACTTGGACCCCGTGATCCAGAATCAGGCAACCCACGAGATCCCCAACCAGTACCTGGACTGCTCCAAGGCACGCAGCTGGATGGGCTGGGCGCCGCGCTGGACACTCGAGCAGGGCCTGGCGGAGACGCTGGCCTGGTACCGCGACGCCCAGCGTTAGCCGCGCTTGCCGCCCCCGATTCGCGCGCGGTCGGGTAGTCTTGGAACGGCCTTGTCCCTCAACTGGAGAGCCCCTCGTTTGTCAGCCACGAAGTATTTTCTCAGCTGCGTCGTCGCGGCGTCGGTTGCCCGGTCGGGTTTTTCCCAGGGCGTCGATCTCGCCCAGGGGCCCTTTGCCGCCCGGGCCGTCACACACGCCGTGCAGCAGGCGCCCGGCTACCTTTCGACCCTGTTCAGCAACGGGATCTTTGTCACCGGCCTTGGCAACGGCTTCGGCGGAGCGGACACGAGCCAGCTCGAGATCATCTCCCTCGGACCGCCGCTGGTCATGCTCGGTGCCTATGGCCTGAGCTGGCAGGCCTCGGTCCCCAATCACCTCGCCGATGATTTCACGGTGCCGCCGGCGAAGCTCTGGTCGCTCAACACCCTCAAGTGGTACGGCTACCAGACCGATGCGCCCCCGGGTCCGACGAGCTCGATCAGCGACGTCCGAGTGCAGGTCTGGAACCTGCGGCCCGATCAACCCGGCGCCGTGGTCCTGTACGGCGACACGACGACCAACCGGCTGGTGAGTTCGAGTTTCACGAACTGCTATCGCGTGCGGAACACGACGCTGACCAATGCCCAGCGCGCGATCTTCGAGTTGCAGATCGATCTCACATGGCTGCCGGCGCTGGGCGCGGGCAACTACTGGTTCGATGTCAGCAGTGTCGGCAACGCAACGCTCTCGGGGCCTTGGGCGAATCCGACCGTGCCCTGGCTCGCAAGCGACAATTCGGCGCAATTCCTGGGCATTACCGGAGTGTGGGCGCCGACCTCCTCGGGAGCCGGCGGCGCGCCCTGCGATTTCCCGTTCCAGCTGGAGGGCAGCGAGTCGCGTCTGCCGGGTGTGTATTGCACGGCGAAGACCAACTCGCAGGGTTGCACACCTGCGATCGCTTTCAGCGGATCGGCGAGCGCGACGAGCGGTTCTGGCTACATGGTCAGTTCGATCAACAACGTGAACCGCAAGGCGGGTCTCTTGCTCTACGGCACGGCGGGGCAGGCAGCCACTCCATTCCTCGGCGGAGTGCTCTGCCTCAACACGCCGATCAAGCGCAGCGTTCCGCTGAACTCCGGCGGGACTCCGGCGCCCGTGCTCGATTGTTCAGGTGTCTACGTGATCGACATGAACGCCTTCGCGGTGGGCGCGTTGGGCGGCACACCCTCGCCGCTTCTGTCCGTCGTCGGCACGACCGTGGACTGCCAGTTCTGGGGGCGCGATCAGGGTTTTGCACCGCCCAACAACGTCTCGCTGTCGGACGCGCTGGAGTATCTGGTCGGCCCGTGAGTCGCCAGGCCCCCTACGGCCGGAGGAATGCAGGGCCGGTTGCAGCCCTAGGCGGTTAGAATCCGATAGACGCCTGTACGCATTCAGGCCCGTTTTCCCGACGGTGCTCCTGCAAGCCTCCGCAGCAATCGACCTCGTTTCGAGCACGTCCCCTCAGGTGTGCAGACCGGTTTGCCGATCCGCCCCCCAAAGATGCGTATTTTCCTCGCCGATCTCGGCCACAATCTGCTCACGAAGAGCTCGGATGTCTATCCGCTGGGCGTCGCCAATCTGGCGACGTACGCCCAGCGCTATTTGACTGAAGCTGCGCTCGAAGTGACGTTGTTCCGCGAGCCGCAGGACCTCAAACAGGCGCTCGACAGCGCGCCGCCGGATGTGCTCGGCCTCTCGAACTACGCCTGGAACGAAGAGCTTTCGCAGCACTTCGCGCGCTACGCGAAAGCGCGCAATCCGCGCACGCTGACCGTGATGGGCGGGCCGAACTTTCCATTGGTTCGATCCGTGAAGGAGACCTTCTTGCGCTCGCTGCCCTCGGTCGATGTCTTCGTCGACGGACCGACCTACGAAGGCGAGCGCGCCTTCCTCGAACTGTTGCGGCGCTTCCACGCCGAAAAACACTCGATCGAAGGCACGCTGAGCGCGTCGATCGCCGGCAACCACTGGATCGATCGCAAGGGCGGCGAGTTCATTTCCGGCGGCGAAGTCGCGCGCATCCAGGACCTCGACGAGATTCCCTCGCCCTATCTCTCCGGCCTGCTCGATCCGTACTTCAAGACCGGCTACTTCCCGATGATGCAGATCGCGCGCGGGTGCCCGTTCACCTGCTCGTTCTGCAACTCCGGCGTCAAATCGAACAGCCGCGTGTACGCGCATTCGATCGAAAATGTCAAGGCGGATCTGCTGTACATCGCGGAGCGCATCAAGCCGGAAATCACGTTGTGTTTCGCCGACGACAACTTCGGCATGTACGAGCGCGATGTCGAGATCGCCGACTACATCGGCTGGCTGCAGGGCAAGTTCAACTGGCCGCGCTACATCCGCACGACCACCGGCAAGAACAAGGGCGAGCGCATCATCCAGGTCCTGCGCAAGACCAATGGCGCGCTGCCGATGACCGTCGCGGTGCAGTCGATGAACCCGGTCGTGCTCAAGAACATCAAGCGCGACAACATCAAGTTGTCGACGTACATGGAGATCCAGAAGGAACTCGATGCGCTCGGCATGCAGAGCTACGGCGAGCTGATCCTGTGCCTGCCGGGCGAGACGAAACAGAGTTTCATGAAAGCGGTCGAGGATCTGCTCGACGCGGGCGCCAAACGCATCAGCGCGCACCAGTTGATGCTGCTGCACGGCGCAGAGCTTTCCGACCCCGATCAGCGCGAGAAATTCCGCTTCGACACACGCTTTCGCGTGGTCGCGCGCAACGTCGCCGACTACACCGGCGAACCGATCGTCGAGGTCGAGGAAATGGTCGTGGCCACGCCCGACTTCAGTTACGCGGACTACCTCGAGACACGCGTTTTCCACCTGCTGCTGACGGTCTTTCACTACGAGGGCAACTTCGAAGAGCCGTTTGCCTACGCCAAGAGCTGCGGGCTCAAGCCGTTCCACGTCGCGACCTACATGGCCGCGCACTGGCGCGAAGCTCCGACAGCGCTGCGCGAAACGATCGAAGAGTTCCTGGTCGCCAGCGAGTCCGAACTGTTCATGACCCGCCAGGCCTGCCTCGATTGGGCCAAGGCGCACTACACGGAATTGGTGGAAGGGACGCTGGGCGGCAATTTGCTGTCGCGCTACTCGATGCTCGGACGGTTTTTCGCCACCGCCGCGGCGCTCGATTTCCTGGAAGCATCCGTCGCCGCCGCGCTCCTAGCACACAAGCAGGACTTCGATGCCAGCCTGCTTTCGACCTTGATGGGCTACATGCGCGCCGTCACCTTGCGCGTGCCGTTCGCGGAGACCACGGCGAAGTCGGTGGCCTTCGAGAGCGCCTACGACATCGAAGGCTGGGCCAAGGATGGTTATCTGCGTCCGCTGGCCGATCATCGCTACGACGCGCCGCGCCGTTTCGTCGCCCGCACGGAGCCGGCGCGGCGCGCGCTGATCCTGAGCAAGATCGAAACCTTCGGCGAGCATCCGGCGGGCCTGGGCAAGTTCACGCGCACGATGTTCGCACGCGACCTGCGCCGCACGCTCGAACCCGCGGCCGCCCCGGCGCGTGCGCCGACAAAGCCGGGTCGCTAGGCTCGTCGCGCCATGGGCGTTCCCAGCGATCCGGAGCTGTCGTTGATCGTGCCCTGCTACAACGAGCAGGCCGCGATCCCGTTCACGATCCCGCAGCTCGTGCAGGCCTTCGAGAAGGCCGGGCACCGCCTGGAATTGATCGGCTGCGACAACGGCTCCAGCGACAGGACCGGCGAAATTTTGCGCGGATTCGCCGCCGCGGGCTTGCCGGTCGTCTACCACCGAGTCGAACCCAACGAGGGTTATGGCAATGGTGTCCTGAAGTCGATCCCGGTCTGCCGCGCGCCCTGGATCGGGATCATCCCGGCCGACGGGCAGGTCGATGCGGAAGACGTGGCGCGGCTTTTCGAGGCCGTGAAATTCACGCAGCCGCGCTGCCTGGGCAAGGTCCGTCGGCGCTTCCGCATGGACGGGCCGCTGCGCAAGGTCGTCTCGATTTTCTACAACGGGTTCGTTTGGACGCTCTACCCCAAGCTGGGCTCGATCGATGTCAACGGCAGCCCGAAGATCGTGCCGCGCGATGTGATGCTGGCCATGGATCTGCAGTCGAAGCAGTGGTTCCTCGATCCCGAGTTGATGGTCAAGGCCCACTACATGGGCGTGCGCGTGCTGGAGATGAACGTCTTCGCGCGCATGCGCGGCAACGGCCTCAGCCACGTGCGCGGCAGCACGGCCTGGGAGTTTTTTAGCAAGCTCTTGGCGCTGCGTTTCGGCCGCGGGCTTTCGAAGTGGCGCAGCGAGCTGGTCTGGCCTCCGCCCGCCACAGCGAGCGAAGCGAGTCCCGCGCGTACGAGCACCAGCAAAGTGCATTGAATCAGGCCGCCGTGTTTTCGTTCGCCTTCGCGCGCTAGAACTCCTTCAACGTGCAATCCCGCTCGTTTCGCCCGCGCCCGCTGCCGCTGATCGCGGGACTGGCGCTCGTCGCCTTGGGGCTCGTGCTGCCGGCGCGGACACTGGCGAACTATTTCGCGCAGGATTCCGCGGCGGGTATCGATGCGCTGGTCCAGGGTGCCTGGATCTGGAAGCTTGCGACCGCCGCGCTCGGCCTCTTGTGTATCGCGGCCGACATCTTCGGGCCGCGCGCGGACGAAGCCGATGCGTTGCTCGAACGCGGCAAGAGCCTCGACGCAGCGCCGAGTGCGCGGCTTTCCGCGCTAGCACTGGCCGCCTGCGTGCTCGGACTTGCGCTGCGCTGCTACGACCTGAACGCCGGCATGTGGTTCGACGAGATCGACACGCTCGTGCGCTACGGCAATGCGAGCCTCGCGCGAGCGGTCAGTTCGTTCGAGACGCAGAACAACCACTTGGCGTACTCGCTGCTCGCCAATCTCTCGATCCAGGCCTTCGGCTCCAGCGCCTGGGCCCTGCGCCTGCCGGCCGTGCTGCTGGGTGCAGCGAGCCTGTGGGCCACCTGGCGTTTCGCGCTGCTGGTCGCGCCACGCTCCGAAGCGTTGATCGCCACGTGTTTCCTCGCGCTTTCCTCGCATCACGTGTGGTTCTCCCAGGACGCGCGCGGTTACACCGGCATGTTCTTGGCGACTTTGATCTCGAGCGGCGCGTTTCTCGCGATGCTCTGGCAGCGTCGCGCGACGGACATGAAGTTGCCGCTCTTGTACGCTGCGT
The DNA here is from genome assembly GCA_043754695.1 of Planctomycetota bacterium. Taxonomy (GTDB): domain Bacteria; phylum Planctomycetota; class UBA1135; order UBA1135; genus JADJQU01. Next base: position 3,461 of record JAYUUV010000008.1, on the reverse strand, counting down.
CCGCGGCTTTCGGCGTGTGGATGCACACGACCGCGGTGTTCGTGGTCGTCGCGCACTTCGCGATCTGGGTCGTGCTCTGCCTGCGACGTCCAAGCGCCGCGGAAAATCGCTGGCAACCGCTGTGGGGATTCGTCTGTGCAGCCGCGCTTGCGCTGTGGGGCTATGCGCTGGTCTTGCCGCAATTCGTGCATACGCTCGCCGGGCCTTCGATGGAGGGGCACGAGACCGTGTGGCGCAGTCCGCTTTGGTTGCTGCGCGAGACCGCGTCGGCACTCGCCGCGGGTCTGCCCGGAGGCTGGTTCGCGTTGATCGCGGGCGCGCTGGTGCTCGGGCTTGGACTGCGGAGCTATGCGCGACAGAGTCTTGCGCTGCTCGCCGTGTTCCTGCTGCCCGCGGTCGTGACCTGCACGGTCGTGGTACTCCAAGGCCACAACCTCTGGCCGCGTTTCTTCTTCTTCAGCGCGGGCTTCGCCGTGCTGCTCACGCTGCGCGGCCTGTCCGAATTCGCCAGCCTGATTGTGCGCGGTCCGGCGACTGCGCTGGGTCCGAAATTGGGCGCGGGGGCGGGGCTGCTGCTCTGCCTGGCGAGTGCCGCGACTTTGCCGCGGGTTTTCGGTCCCAAGCAGGACTTCGAGGGCGCGGCCGAGTACGTGCTCGCGCACGCGCCGGTGGGGGCGGTGGCCACCCTGGAGATGGCCAACCTGCCCCTGCTCGAGTACCTGCGCCAACCGTGGACGCAAGTCAATACCTTACAAGCACTTATGGACTTCGAACGCGGCAAGGCGGAGACTTGGGTCATCCTGACCATGCCCACGCACCTCGCCGCGGTCCAGCCACAGACCTGGGCGCGCCTGTGCAGCGAATACCGCGAGGAAAAAGTCTTCTACGGCAGCGAGCGCGGCGGGGAGATCGTCGTCAAGGTCAGGCGCTGACACAGTCGAGACGGTTACGCTCGCCCCTCTTGGACCGCGCTTTGTTCTCCTACTACAGCCCGCCGAACCTTGCCCCCAGAGTTCCCGCTCCGCCGGGGAGCGGGCTTCCGTGAAGCCCTGGGCCAAGATTCTGGTCTCGCTGCTGCTGCTCGCGGCGGTGGTCTTCTTCGCTTTCCATTACCAGGAAGAGAAGGCGCAGCAGATGTGGAACGCGGTTCGCGCGCTCGACGCGCGGCTGTGGTTCGGAGTCTGGATCGCGTTCCTCGCGGGTCACACGGTCGGTGCCTTCAAGTGGCGCTTCAATGTCAACCTCGGCGAGGCCGGGCTCGGCCGCGTCGATGCCGTGCAGTGTTACGGCGCCGGTTTGTTCGCCAACTTGTTCCTGCCGAGCATCGTCGGCGGCGATGCGCTCAAGGCCTGGCTCGGCGGCAAGCTCACCGGCCGGCTCGAGGCCTGCATCTTCGGCGGCCTGACCGAGCGATTGATCGACACGCTCGCGCTGCTGGCGTTGATCGTGCTCGGCGCGCTCGTCTCCCAGGCGAGCGTCGAAGGTTGGTACGGGCAAGTGATCCAGGTCGGAATGATCGTGGCCGTCGTCGGCGCGCTGATCTTCCTGCCGCTTTTGCTGCGCATGAAACTCGCGCGCTGGCCGCGCAAGCTGCGCCGTCCGATCTCGCGCATGATGGTCTCGATGCGCCGCATCGCCAAACGGCCCGCGGCGGCGCTGGGCGTGTTTGCGCTGAGCCTTTCGATTCAGGCCTGGTTCGTGCTGCTCAACGCCTGGCTCGGACGTGCGATCGGCATCGACGTGCCGCCGGCGTATTGGTTCCTGGCGGTGCCGCTGACCAAGGCGATCACGCTCGCGCCGATCAGCTTCGGCGGACTTGGCCTGCGCGAAGCGACGTTAGGCGGCCTGCTCGGTCTGGTCGGTGTGGCGCCGGCACAGGGCATCGCCGCGTCACTGCTCTGGCAGTCCGTGGTCTACTCAGGCGGCCTGTTCGGAGGACTGGTCTGGTTCGTGCTCGGCCTGCGCAAGAGCGCGCGCACGGGCGCGGGGCACGGCTCGCTGCTCAACGAAGCGCGCACGGCGGAGGGGCGGCATGGCTAAGCCGCGCATCCTGATCCTCGGCGGCGGACCGGCGGGCGTCGGCGCGGCCTGGCAGCTCGCGCGCCAACAAAAAGCGGATGTCACGCTGATCGAGCGTGGCGCCACTTTTGGCGGGAATTCAGGCTCTTTCGAAGCCTTCGGGCAACGCCTCGACTACGGCAGCCACCGCTTGCACCCCGCCACCGATGCACACATCATGGCCGACATCCAGGCCCTGCTCGGCGCGGAACTGCTCGACCGGCCGCGGCATGGGCGGATTCGATTGCTCGGCAAGTGGATCCACTTTCCGCTGAAGCCGCACGATCTCTTGCTGCGGCTCGACAAGAGCTTCGCGCTCGGCAGTCTCGCCGATGCGATCCGCAAAAAGTTGCCCGGAGCGCCGCCGGAGGGCGACACGTTCGCCAGCGTGTTGCGCGCAAACCTCGGGCCCACGATCTGCGAGCACTTCTACTTTCCCTACGCCGTGAAACTGTGGGGCCGCGCGCCGCAGGAGCTCTCCGGCATCCAGGCGCGGCGGCGCGTTTCTGCGGGCAACTTCGGCAAGCTCTTGCGCAAAGTGCTCGGCGCCGTGCCGGGCATGAAAAAACCTGGCGCCGGACGCTTCTTCTATCCGCGGCGCGGCTTCGGTGCGATCAGTGAAGCCTATGCGGCGGAAGCGCTGCGCTCGGGCGCAAGCTTGCGCGTAGAGACACAACTGTTGGAACTGACTCGTCCGCTCGCTGGACCGTGGCGCGCCACGGTGCAAAGCGTCGATTCCTCGAGCGACGGCGCGCGCGACGTGATCGAGGCCGACCAGATCTGGTCGACGATCCCGATCACGGCCCTGGCGAAAGCATTGCGGCCGAGCGCGCCGCAAGCAGTGCTCGAGGCGGGCAGCCGCACGCAGTTCCGCGCGATGATCCTGGTCTATCTTCAGATCCCGACCGCGCGCTTCACCGAATTCGACGCGCACTATTTCCCCGGCGCCGACACGCGCATCACGCGCCTCTCCGAGCCCAAGAACTACGCGGCGCTGAGCGAGCCCGCGGACTCGACCGTGTTGTGCGCCGAATTGCCCTGCACGCTGGCTGACGAGCACTGGCAGATGACCGACGAGCAACTCGGCCGACTCGTGGCCGACGATCTGAAGAATGCCGGCATCCCGCTGCCGTGTGCGCCGCGCGCCGTGATCACGCGCCGGCTCGGACAGGCCTATCCGATCTACCTCAACGGCTACGAGGAACCGCTCTCGCGGCTCGATCGCTGGGTGGCAGAATTGCCCGATTTGATCTCCTACGGCCGCCAGGGTCTATTCGCCCACGACAACACGCACCACGCGCTGTTCATGGCCTATTGCGCCGTCGAATGCCTCGACGGCACGCATTTCGACCGGGCGAAATGGGCGCGATTTCGCGAGCAGTTCAAGAGTCACGTGGTCGAAG
>JAYUUV010000007.1:0-28756 GCA_043754695.1 Planctomycetota bacterium | reverse complement strand
CAGGCCCGAGATGACCAAGGCCTCGTGCGCGGGAACCAGCTGCAGGTCGCGCGGCGCGCCCTGCACGCTGCATTCGACTTCGATCGCCTGATGGCGGCCCGGCATTTCCAGGCGCAGTTCTCCGCTCGCGGCGCCCGCGACCTGAAGCGTCACGTCCACCGTTTCATCGTTGGGCCCGACCAGCGCGGAGCCGCTCAACGATCCATCCGCCGACGTGGCCACGAGGTAGCGCTTGGGCGCCTGCTTGGGATAGGAGGTGAACTCGAAGTGGCCGTTGTGATCGCTGACGGTTTCCTGCACGCCCATCGGGAAGTTGGGCAGCACTTCGGACTCGAGGAACAGCGCCGTCTCTCCGAAGTAGGCCACGGTCGAGCCGACGCGATCGGGCGCTTCCAGCCGGAGCTTGGCCCCCTGCGCGACGAGCCCGTCGCGCGTGCGTACCGTGCCGACGATGAGCGGCGCGGCCTCGAGGTGCACGACCGCGACCTGTGGCACGCCTTCCTGCAGCGTGACCTCCGCAAAGGCCGGCTTGGCGTAGGCGCCTTGGTGAAACACATAGACGCGCAGCTTGACGCCCGCGGGCAGACCGTCGAGGTGGACGCGCGATCCGGCCGGCACGCTGAGCGGACTCTTCGTGCTCCAGGGGAAGCCGCGCTGCGCGGCAGAATTTGCGTTCATCAAGACAGCAGTCGCCGGCATCGAGCCGCCGATGGCCTCGGGGATTTCGATGTCCAGTTCAGCTTCGGGCAACAGCGTGAACACCAAGCGATCGTTGGTCTGGCGCGCGGCGATCGTGACCCGCTCCGAGTGCGCCGCGTAGCCCTGTTTCGAAACCACACACACCAGGTCGAGGCCGCAGGGCACTGTCGTGAAGAGGAAAGCGCCCTCGGAATCCGTGAAGAGCTTTTGGCCGTCCAATTCGATGCTCGCGCCGTCGATCGGCTTCCCCTCGCGGTCGAGCACGCGCCCCGAAGCCGAGCCCGGCATGCCGAAGCCCAGATTCAACGTCGTTTCCGCTCCGCCGCGCAGGCGCACTTCGCGCCGGACCGCGGATTCATTGCCCGCGCCGATCTCGACCACAGAAAGTCCTGGGTAGAGATCCGAGGCGCCGAACTTGCCGGCGGCATTGCTCTTGAGCACGCGACCCAAGTTGGGTCCGGCAACGAACTTCACGCTTCCGGCCAGGCCGTCGCCGACTCCGCTCGTGATCGAGCCGGTCAGGCGCGCCGTGGCACTCGCGCCGAGCGCGGCCGTACCCGCCGCGTGCGGGAGCCCGGCGGCCTCGATCAACTCGAGGCGCACACTCAGCGGCCAGGCGACCGTGGTCTTGTCCGAATCCCCCACTGCGACCAGCGAGTTCCCGCCAGTCGGTGGCAGCAGCTCCGGCGTGCCCGCGGCGCCCTGCGAGCTCGCGGGCTGACCCGGGCTGATCGGGGCGATCACGATGTCGCCGGGTTGCGGCGGCGGCTCTGGGGCCGTGCGGACGAAGTAGCCCAGGCCGGCGACGAGGAGCGCGAGCCCCGCGAGTCCGGCGATCAACATGGAATGAGAACGGGCCATGAACGACGGCGCCCAGATCGGGGCCGGGTGAGGATAGCCCGCTGCCGCGAGCTGACCTAGGGACGGACGGGACGACGCTTTCTTCCAGCGCAAGACGGTTCGCCTGCGACGACGTACGATCCTCGGATGAGCTGGAAGCCTCTGCGCGACCGACGAGTGCTCGTGGCAGCCCTGAGCCTGCCGCTTTTGGGCTGCCGGGCGGGAGCAAGCGCGGATTCGGAGCCGAAGCCGCCAGAGCCCAAGGCCGAGCCCGTGCCCGCGCAGGCGCTCCAAGAAGAGCCTGCCCTGCTTGGCCGCCGCGCGCGGCTGCCGTTGGGCCGCCAGCAGCTTCCGCTGCAGGGCCGCCGCGAGCGTCCGCTGCCGGGCAAACCCGAAGGCCTGTGCTCCGGCGACTTCGACGGCGACGGAAAACTCGATCTCGCGGCGACCCTGGTCAGCCCGGGTGCGCTCTTGGTCTGGCACACTTCGGATCAGGGCCTCGAACACGAATTCGAGCGCCAGCCCTGCGGCGATTTCCCCCTGCCTCCGATCGCCCTGCCGCAGGGTCGCTTCGGAGCCGCGGAAGCCGTGCAGGCCATCGCCGTCGCCTCGCGCGCCGCGCGCACGCTCGATTTCTTCGGCGCTGCGCCCCGCAGGCTGGCGCTCGACAAGACTCCGCGCGCCCTCGCCGCCGGCAGATCCGGCCCCAAGGCGCTGATCGCGGTCGCCTGCGACGGCCGGCGCCTGGAAATCCTGCGCCACGCTGCCCTGGAATTCGAACATTGGACGCTGCAGGGCGATCTGCCGCGCTGCGCCTTGGTCTGCCGCGGATCCCTGAACGTGCTGGTCGGCTTCCAGGACTCGACGGCGATCGAAGCCTACGACGGCGAGAGCGGCGAACCGATCGGCCGGATCGAACTCGGCGGCATTCCGCGCGCTATGGCCGAGCTCGACATCGACGGCGACAACGATCGCGAGTTGATCGTCGCCGGAGGCGATCGCGAACTATGGATTTTCGGCGCGGGCCGCGGCGGCGGTTCGCGGGTCTGGTTCGACGGCGACGCACCGCTGATCTGGGACGCCGAGGCGATTCCGACCGCGCTTGCCGTCGGCGATCTCGACCGCGATGGCGGCCAGGACCTTGCGGTGCTCAACGACTTCAGCCTTTCGCTGCAGGTCTTGACCCGGCTTTCGGATGCTTGGGTCGGGCGCGAGACGTCGTTGTACGCGGGCCAGACGCCGCTTGGACTTGCGCTGCTCGACGCCGATGGCGACGGCCGGCTCGATTTCGCGATCGGCAATCGCGACACGCAGGGACTCGGTCTGCTTGCCGGCGATGGCGAAGGGGCGCTCGGCACGGGCACGGTGATTCCGATCGGAAGTTTTCCCCAAGCGCTCGCCGTCGCGCGAGCGGGGAGCCCCGAGGGCGCGCTGCGACTGGCCGCATTGAACGTGAAGTCGAATTCGATTTCCGCGGTCGTCTTCGAGAACGGCGCGCTGCGGCCGCTCGCGGAGGTCGCCTGCGGTCCGGAGCCGCGCGCGCCGAAGATCGCGGAGTTCGACGCAGAAGCGGGTCTCGATCTGCTGCTCCTGAGCGCGGGCCAACAGGGCACGGACCTGTGCCTGTACCACGGGGACGTGGACGGCCGGCTTTCAGCAGCGGCGACGTTGGAGCTTGGCGCGGCCGCGAGCGACATCGAGGTGCTCGACCTGGATCGCGACGCAGCGTTCGAGTTGGCGGTCGCGATGCCGCAGACGAGGCGCGTGATCTTGCTAGAAAATCCCGCGCTGCGCGGCGACACCACGGCGCTGGCGCAGGCGGCAAGCTTGAAGGTTCCTGCTCTGCCGCGCGACCTCTCGACGATCGAACTCGACGGCGATCCCGGCCCGGAACTCGCTTGCGTGCTTGGCGCACCGGGCGAGCGTGTCGGCATCGCCTGGCTCGATGTGCAGCGCAATTCCGCCGGCGAATTGTCGCTCACGGAACTCGGCTTCAGCGCGCTGCCCGGAGCACCGAGCGAAGCGGTAGCCTGCGATTTGAACGGCGACGGCCGCATGGACCTGGCCGTGCTGGCGACGCGAGCGACGGATTCTTCGGTCGGCTTCTGGTTCGCGCTGCTGCACGGACCGCAGGGAGCGGCGGACTTCACGCTGAGCACGCCCTTTGCGACTTCGCTCCTGCCGCGCGGCATCGCTGCCGCCGATCTCGACGGCGACGGGCGCGCCGAGGTTTTCGTCGCGGTGCAGAATTCGACGTTGGTGCAAGTCTGGACACCGCTGGCTTCGAGCGCCGACGCTCCCTTCCGCGTGCGCGCGCTCGACAGTCTGGGCGCCGGCCGCGGGCCCTTCGATCTGTGCACTGCGGACGTCGATGGCGACGGCTTGCTGGATCTTTGCATCGCCAATGCGTTCTCCAACGACCTGAGCGTGCTACACGGCACGCGCAGGTGAAATTCTACTTGGCTAGTTGCTTGAGCATCTCGACCGCGGCCGCGAACAATCGTAGATCCGCGCCTGCGACGTTGCGGCCGGTCGCTTCTTCGCGCCGCAGCAAGAGCCCGAATTTCCGGCGGTAGAAGGCTTCCGAGGAACGCAGGACCGCCGTGAACAAGGCGCGGGTTTCCTCGCCGCGCAAGTTGCTCCCCGCGCGCGACGCGACCGCCAAGCCGTTCAGCATGTTGGCCGGATAACCGGTCAAGTCGCCGATATTCAGCGCCGCGCGCGGCGAAAAATCGGTGAAAGTCACGTCGCCCCAGGAACCGTTCAAGTACTGACGGCTCTTCATGTGCGCGCGAATCGAATCGTGCACGAGTCGATCGAGGGGCTCGCGGATCGAAGGCTCGATTTGCGCGTAGCGGTCGAGCAATTCCCAGCAGCGATTCTGGTCCGAGGCCATCGAACCGCCGAAGCGCAGCGCGTCGTGCCAGAGCGGCGCGAAGTGCGCGAATGCGCGCGCATTGAAGCGGCGGAACTCGGCGTCGTCGGGAAACGCGGCCAACATGGTCGCCGCGCGACTGCCCCAGTGGCCATAGCTGTCGTCGAAATCCGGATCGATCGTGAACCAGGTGCCGGCCCAATAGTGCGTGAACTCGAGCGCGGCGAGCGCCATGCGCGCCGCGTCGACCAGCCGTGCGTCGCCGTTGCGGCGCGACAGGCGCGCGAATTGCGCGGCGACGTCCAGGCAGCGAATCAGCGGAACGTCCAGGCTCGGCGTGCCGTCGGAGGGCACGAATTTCACGGCCAGACTGCCGTCGGGCAATTGCCCGCGCGCGAGGATCGTCTCGGCCATGGCCTCGGCCTGTCTCAGCGCGCGCTCGCGAAATTGCAGCGGCCCGCGAGCATCGATGTCGAGCAGAAAGGCGAGGTAACGGCCGACTTCGATCGGCTTGGCGTCCTGCGGCAGGTCCAGCACGCCGTCCCAATCGCGCGGCAGACCGGTGGTCGGATAGAAACCGAATTCGAAAAAGTCGCCGAGGTAGCGCTCGAGCGCGGCCTTCCACGCGGGATTGTCCGCGATCGCGCACAAATCGAGCATGCTCTCGAACAGCGGATGGATGCAGCTCGCACCGCTATCGAGTTTTTCGCCGGTGACGACGTCGAAGCGCGTCGTGAGGAACGACGTCTCGCGCGGACCGTCGCGATCGATGCCGTGCTCGAGCCAGACGCGAATGACGCCGTTGCACAATTGGCGCAGCTCGAGCGCGAGCGCGCTTTCGTCCGGGCAAGGCCAGCTGCACAGTGCGCGCAGGTCGTGAAACGTCGCACCTGTGGAATCAGCGGGCGCCGAGATCTCCAGCAGGAAGCGCGGCATCGGCGTGTGCCCGAAGCGCGCTGCGAACTCTGTCGCGCGCAGCTCGAAAGTCTGGTCGCGCACTTCGAGTTCGAGCTTTTCGCCGCGGCCGTCGGACAAGCGCACACGGCCGGCGCCTTCGACTCTGCCGCTGATCGTCAAACGATCCGCGAGCGGTTCGAAGGCCACGATCGGTTGCGACAACGCAGCGCCCGGCGCGAGCTCGAGGCCCAGCGCGGCGACCGCGGCCGTCCGCGCAGTGCCGGAGGCGGTCCACCACGGCACGATGAATTGCCGCGGGTCGCGCGGAGGAGCGTCGGTCGCTTGCGTGCCCGATCCGTTGTCGAGCATGTCGAGCACGATCACGGGTTCGGGCTTGTCCTGGGCGTAGGCGCCGGCGCACGCCGCGACTGCAAGCAGGCAAGTCAGTCCATGTCGAAGCCAAGTGTTCACCTCCACCATGATATTGCACGCGGGTGCCGCCAAGGAGCTTGAATCGAAAGCCGCGCTTGCAACGAGCCGCCTGAGACCGGCGTTCTGACCTCAATACCTGCCCGGCCGGTTCGGCGTTGCTTAGACTCGCGCGCCCCATGCTGCTGACGATCACCTCCACGACCAGGCCGGCGACGGATCTGGGCTTTCTGCTGCACAAGAACCCCGCGGCGGTCCGCTCGGCCGAACTCTCTTTCGGCGTGGCGCACGCCTTCTATCCCGAGGCCACGGAGGAGCGCTGCACGGCGGCGTTGATGCTCGAAGTCGATCCGGTCGCGCTGGTGCGCGGTCGCGAGGGTTCTTCGGGCGAAGGCGCGTCCGCCGAGCACTACGTGAACGACCGATCCTATGCAGCATCCTCGTTCCTGTCCGTGGCGATCGCGCAGGTGTACGGCAGCGCACTGGCGGGTCGCAGCAAGGACAGGCCAGAGCTGGCGCAAACCGCGCTGCCTTTCGAAGTCAGCATCACGCCGCTGCCCTGCCGCGGAGACGCGCGGATCCTGACCCGACTCTTCGGACCGCTGGGCTACGCGATCGAGGCCCAGCAACATCCGCTCGACCCAAAATTCCCCGAGTGGGGCGCGAGCCCCTACTTCAGCGTCACGCTCAGGACCACGAAGCGCCTCGCGGAGCTGCTTTCGCACCTGTATGTGTTGATCCCGGTGCTCGACGACCAGAAGCACTACTGGGTCGGCGACGACGAGACGGAGAAACTCCTGCGCCACGGCGAAGGTTGGCTCGCGACGCATCCCGAACGCGATCTCATCCTGCACCGCTATCTGCGCCACCAGCGCAGTCTCGCGCGCGAGGCCCTTGCGCGACTGACCGCGGAGGAAGGCTCCGAGCCCGTGCTCGAGCAAGAAGCGCGCGATGAGGATGAAGCAAGCCTCGAACGGCGCGTCAGCCTCAACGAACTGCGCCTTGCGGCCGTGATTTCCGTGCTGCGCAAGCAGGGCGCGAAGAGCGTGCTCGACCTCGGTTGCGGCGAGGGTAAACTTCTGGGCGAGCTGCTCGAAGACAAGCAATTCGAACGTGTCGTCGGCCTGGAAGTTTCCCACCGCGCCCTCGAACGCGCGCGCGAACGACTAAAGTTGGAGCGCATGCCGCCGATGAAAGCTGCGCGCCTCGCGCTGTGGCACGGTTCGCTCACGTATCGCGACGCACGCTGGATCGGATTCGACGCAGCCGTGCTCGTCGAGGTCATCGAACATCTCGATCAGGATCGCCTGGATGCCTTGGAACGAACGGTTTTCATGCTCGCGCGACCCGCGACCGTCGTCGTGACCACGCCCAACGCCGAATTCAACGTGCGCTTCGAGAGCTTGCCCGCAGGGCGCTTTCGCCACAGCGATCACCGCTTCGAATGGACCCGCCCGGAGTTTCAAGCCTGGGCCGAGCGAGTCGCCGCGCGCGCGGGTTATGGCGTGAGCTTCCTGGACGTGGGTCACGGGGACGCGGCCCTCGGTGCGCCGACGCAGATGGGAGTCTTCGTGCGTGGCTGAGTCGCAGCAGCTGAAGTTCCCCGCGCTCTCGCTCGTCGTACTGATGGGTGCATCGGGCTCAGGCAAGAGCTCGTTCGCCAAGAAACACTTCAAGCCGAGCGAGGTGATCTCGTCGGACTTTTGCCGCGGACTGGTCAGCGACGACGAAGGCAGCATGGACGCGACGAAGGACGCCTTCGACGTGCTGCATTTCGTCGCCGCGCGGAGACTTGCGCGCGGACTCCTGACCGTGATCGATGCGACCAACGTGACGCCCGAAGGGCGCGCGCCGCTGGTGGCACTCGCTCGCGAATACCACTGCCTGCCGGTGGCCGTCGTGCTCGACCTGCCCGAAAAAGTCTGCCATGCACGCAACGCGTCGCGGCCAGACCGCACGTTCGGTGCCCACGTCGTTCGCAACCACGTGAATCAGCTGCGGCGCTCGCTGCGACGGCTGGAGAAGGAGGGTTTTCGGCACGTCTTCGTGCTCGAGTCGCAGGAAGCAGTCGACAGCGCCACAGTCCTGCGCGAAAAGCTGTGGAACGACTTGCGCGAAGAGCGCGGGCCTTTCGACATCATCGGGGACGTGCACGGCTGCTTCGAGGAGCTGCGCGCGCTGCTCGACAAGCTGGGCTACACGATCGTTCGCGAAACTGCAGACGACGGAGGCTCGCGCTTCGTCGTGATTCACCCGGCCGGCCGTCGGGCGGTCTTCCTGGGCGATCTGGTGGACCGCGGGCCAAGCACACCGGAAGTCCTGCGCCTGGTTATGGACATGTGCGCTTCGAATGCGGCGCTCTGCGTGCCCGGCAATCACGACATGAAACTGATGCGCAAGCTGCGCGGCCGCGACGTGCAGATCACGCACGGCCTCGCGGAATCGCTGGCGCAACTCGAGCGCGAACCGCCCGATTTCGCCGAGCGCGTGATCGCCTTCCTCGACGACCTCGTTTCCCATTATGTGCTCGATGGTGGCGATCTCGTCGTGGCCCACGCCGGCGTCAAGGAGTCGATGCAGGGGCGCGGCTCGGGTAAAGTCCGCGACTTTGCGCTGTTTGGCGAGTCGACCGGCGAAACCGACGAATATGGGCTGCCGGTGCGCTACCCCTGGGCGTCCGATTATCGCGGCATGGCCCACGTCGTCTACGGACACACGCCGGTGCCGGAGCCCGAATGGCTCAACCGCACCCTGTGCATCGACACCGGTTGCGTGTTCGGCGGCAAGCTGACTGCGCTGCGCTGGCCGGAAAAGGAGCTGGTCTCGGTGCCCGCGGCGACGGTCTATTACGAACCCGTGCGGCCGTTCCAGCCCGAGGCCACGCGCGTGAACGCGCTCAGCGCACAGCAGCAGCACGACGATCTTCTCGATCTCGCCGACGTGTCGGGCCGCCGCGGAGTTTCTACGCGGATCATGAACAACGTGACTCTGCGCGAGGAGAACACGCACCCCGCGCTCGAAGTCATGAGTCGCTTCGCGGCCAATCCGAAGTGGATCATTTATTTGCCGCCGACTATGTCGCCGCCGGAAACGAGCACGCGGCCCGGCCTGCTGGAGCACCCGGACGAAGCCTTCGCCTATTTCCGCTCCCAGCGCGTGCCCAAGGTCGTGTGCGAGGAAAAGCACATGGGCTCGCGCGCCGTGCTCGTCGTCTGTCGCGACGCGGACGCCGCGCGCCGACGCTTCGGCATCGCGAACGGCGAGGCGGGTGCATGCCTCACGCGCACTGGCCGGCGATTTTTTCCCGACGCAGGAATGGAGATCGGATTGCTCGAGCGCGTGCGCGCGGCGGCCGACGCCTGCGGATTGTGGGCGCGCTTCGAAACGGATTGGTTCTGCCTCGATGCCGAGCTGATGCCCTGGTCGGCGAAGGCCCAGGACTTGATCCGCAAGCAGTACGCGGCCGTCGGCGCCGCGGCGAGCGCCGGCCTGGACAGGGCGGCCGGCGCCCTGAGCGCGGCGGCCGCACGCGGCATCGACGTGGCGGGTCTGCTGGCTCGCACGAACGAGCGCGCCGAGCGAGCTCGACGCTTTGTCGATGCGTACCGCCGTTATTGCTGGCCGGTCAACTCGATCGACGACCTAAGATTCGCACCTTTCCATCTGCTGGCCACTGAAGGCGCGGTACACGTCGATCGCGATCATCTGTGGCATATGGGCGTGCTCGATGAATTGACTACCGCGGGGGGCGTGCTGCAGAGCACGCGACGCTTGGTCGTCGACTTGGACGATCCGGCGAGCGTGCAGGCCGGTGTCGCATGGTGGGACGCGCTCACCGGCGCGGGCGGCGAAGGCATGGTCGTGAAACCGCTCGATTTCATCGTGCGCGGAACGCGCGGACTCGTGCAACCGGCGATCAAGTGCCGCGGAGGCGAGTATCTGCGCATCATTTACGGTCCGGACTACGACCGGCCCGACCATCTCGATCGCCTGCGTCAACGCGGACTGGCCACGAAGCGTTCCCTCGCATTGCGCGAACTTGCTTTGGGGATCGAAGCGCTCGAACGCTTCGTGCGCAACGAACCGTTGCGCCGCGTGCATGAGTGCGTGTTCGGTGTGCTGGCCTTGGAGACCGAACCGGTCGATCCGCGGCTCTGATGTGCGCAATCCGGCGGGTCGCGAGATCAGTGCCTGCTGCAAGTTCGTTTTCGGCGCGAAAATCGGCCCAGGCCTCGCGTACGATGCAGCGATGCCCCGTCAAGGATCGCCGATAATCCGGTCGAGCGCGCTGTGGTGCGTGCTCTCCCTGTTGAGCGGACCGGCGGCGAGTTGTGGGGGCGAGCCGGCTCAGCCTGCGGCACCGGCCGCCGTGCCGCAAACACCGGCGGCGCTTGAAACCGCGCTCGCGCAGGCTCCCTTCCTGGCTCGCAGCGAACGACCACTGCGCGCCAAACCGGCGGGTCTGTGCGCGGGCGATTTCGATGGAGATGGATTGACCGATCTTGCGGCGACTCTGGTCACACCCGGAGCGTGGCTGATCTGGCGTGGCAGCAAGAGCGGCCTGCCGCGCGATTTCAAGGATCAGGCCTGCGGCGATTTTCCGCTGCCGCCGCTGGCATTGCCGCGCGGGAGTTTCAGCGCGCCCCAAAATGCACAGGCGATCGCTGTGTGCTCACGCACGACGCGCGAGCTTCAAATCGTGGCGGCGGGTTCCAATCGAATCACGCTCGACGAGACGCCGCGCGCACTCGCAGCGGGCACGGTCAATGGCTCGGCGCTGATCGCAGTCGCCTGCGATGGATTGCGGCTCGAAGTTTTGCGGGATGGTGAAACGGCTCCGCAACATTGGAAACTGAGCGCGGAATTGCCGCGCTGCGCGCTGGTCAGCGCCGAACTCTCCGCAGTGCTCGTCGGCTTTCAGGACTCGATGACAGTCGAAGCCTATGCCTCGGCAAATGCCCCGCAGATCGGACGCATCCAGCTCGCGGGCTTTCCGCGCGCGCTCGCGGAACTCGACTTCGACGGCGACGGCGATCTCGAACTCGCCGTGGCGGGCGGCGACCGCGAGCTTTGGATTTTCGGAATTGGAGCGAGCGGCGGCGCGCGCGCTTGGTTCACGCCGCAAACTCCGCTGACTCAACACGTCGACGCCATTCCGCTGGCGCTGGCCGTGGGCGATTTCGACGCCGATGGCCGCGACGATCTCGCGATCCTGCACCACTATCAACTTTCGGTCGTGCTCTTGACCAAACTGTCGGCGAACGGCGCGGGCCGCAGCACTTCGATCTACGCCGGTCAGACTCCGATCGGGATCGCGGTGCTCGACGCGGATGGCGATGGCAAACTCGATGTCGCAGTCGCCAATCGCGACACACTGGGACTAGGTCTGTTGCTCGGGGATGGTGCGGGAGCACTCGGGGGCAGCGGCATTCCGCTCGGCGATTCCCCCAGCGCGCTCGTTGCCGCGCCGAAATCGGACGGCGCGCTGCGGCTCGTTGCGCTGAATGCCAAGTCGAATTCGATTTCGGCCGTGGTTTTCGCGGACAAGAAGCTGAGCGCGGTGAGCGGCGTGGACAGCGGCGTCGAAGCGCGCGCACCCGCGATTGCCGAGCTCGACGGAAGACCTGGGCTCGATCTGTTGTTTCTCTCGAGCGGCCCACGCGGAGCACAACTCGTGCGTTTCAGCGGCGATCTCGCAGGTCATTTCACGCCCGCGTCGCTGCTCGAGCTCGGCGGAGCGGCGAGCGATGTCTGCTTGCTCGACGTCGACGGCGACAAGAAGTCGGAACTTGCGCTGTGCGATCCCAACGCGGCATCTCTGACGCTGCTCGAGAACGCGAGTCTGCTTGGCGATGTCGCGAGTCTCCCCCAAGCCGCGCAACTTGCGGTCCCATCGTCGCCGCGAGCCTTGTGTTGCATCGAACTCGACGGCGATCCGGCGCCCGAACTGGCCTGCGTGCTCGGCGCGCCGGGAGAACGTGTCGGGATCGCCGTCTTCGACGCGCGGCGCAATCCGGCGGGCGCGCTGCAACTCACTGAGCTTGGTTTCATCAGCGTGCCCGGCGCGCCGCTCGCCGCGGTGAGTTGCGACTTGAACGGCGACGGCAAACAAGACCTCGCCGTGCTCGCGACCAGCGAGCCCGGATCACCCTCGGGCGCCTGGTATGCGCTGCTGCGCGGCACGCGCACCGGCGCGGATTTCTCGCTCGGCGCGGCGATTCCGACCGGCATGCGCCCCCATCGCATCGCGGCGGCCGATCTCGACGGCGACGGTCGCGCGGAAGTCTTCGTCGCGGCCCAGGACAGTCACTTGGTCAACGGCTGGACATCGGCGAGCACGCGCGGTTCGAATACTTATTCGCCACGGGCCTGGGACGATCTGGGCGTGGGTCTTGGGCCGCTCGATCTTTGCCTCAGCGATGTCGACAGCGATGGCCTGCTCGATTTGTGCGTGGTCAACGGTTTCTCGAACGACCTCAGTGTGCTGCGAGGTCATCGTCGCTGAAGGTCAACTCGAAGTCGAGCGGCCGCTGTGCGCTTGCGCGCTCGTACCAGGCGGCGCTTTCGAGCAAGAAGATCCAGCGTGGGCGCTGACCGCACGAGTTCTCGGCCGCGGGCTGCAATTCAAAGCCGTGTTTTTCGAGCACGTGCCGCGAAGCGAAGTTGTCCGCGAACACGCAGGCGCTGACCTGACTGGCTTCGAGCGCGTCGAAGGCGAGCCACAGCGCAAGGCCGACCGCATCGCTCGCCAGTCCCTGGCCTTGATGCTCGGCTCCGATCCAGTAACCGAGATCGCCGCGGCCAGGGTGGTCGACGAAGCGCAGCGAGAGCGCGCCTACGATTTCGGAGGTCTCCGCGCGCAGGATCGCGAGTTGATAATTGGCCGCGTCGTCGCTTTCGACTCGCCAGTTCCGCGCCCTTTCGCGCATTTCCAAAACGTCGCGCGGCCCGGCCCACTCGATCCAGTCGAGGATCTCGCGCCGGCCTGAGATCAATTCGAAGCTCCGCTCGGCGTCTTCGACCCGCGGCGTGCACAGGCGCGCAACAGAGCCGCGCAGGTCCACATGAAGAAGTACAGGACCGCGATTCATCGCTTCAGGTTCTTCAACATCTCCACGGCTCCGCTGAGCATGCGCACGTCTCCGTAGGCCAAATTCTGACCCTTGACCTGCTCGCGCGTCATGATCCAGCCAAACGGCCGCGCGTAGGCCTGCTTCGAGGAACGCAGCACCGCCGTGAACATCGCGCGCGTCTCGTCATTGCGCAGCGCAGAGCCGGGCCGGTAGGCGAACGCAAGACCGCCGATCAGGTTCGAGGGCGTACCGGTGAAGTCCCCGACGTTCAGGTTGGTGAGCGGCGCGAAGGCGTTGAAGGTCACGTCGCCCCAGGCTCCATTGGGATATTGCTCGCCCTTGAAGTGCGCGCGAACGGCCGCTCGCAAGGTCGAATCGAGCGTCGCGCGAGAACTCGGAACGACTTGCGCGTAGCGCAGCAAGAACTCCCAGCAGCGCGTTTGATCCGCTGCAATGCTGCCACCGAAACGCAAGGCGTCGAGCCACAACGGCGCGAAATGTTCGAAGCCGTGGGTAGTGAAGCGAGCGAAGACAGGATTTTCCGGCCAGGCCACGAGCATGGTCGTCGTCTTCGCGCCCCAGTTGCCGTAGCTGTCGTCGAAGTCGGGATCGATGCGATCCCAGGTTCCGCCCCAGTAGTGCGTGAATTCCAATTCGGCCACCGCGGCGGCGGCCGCCTTGACCAGCCGCAAGTCGCCGTTGACACGCCCGAGTCGCGCAAGTTGCGCGGCGACGTCGAGCCTGCGGATCGGTTGCACCGCGAGGTCCGGCGTGCCGTCCACGGGCACGAATTTCACGGCAATCGAACCGTCGGGCAGCCGACCGTGAGCAAGGATCGTCTCGGCCATGCGCTGCGCCTGATCGAGTGCCCGTTTTCGATAGGCGTCGGGGCCGTGGTCCGCGAGGTCGAGCAAGAACGCCAGATAGCGCGCGACTTCGACCGGCTTCTTGTCCTGCGGCAGATCGAGTTCGCCATCCCATTCGCGCGGCATGGCGCTCGCGGGATGGAAGGTGAGTTCGAAAAAATCTTTCAGATACGATTCGAGTCCGGCGCGCCAGGCGGGATTGCCGGCGAACGCGTCGACTTCGAGCAGGCCTTCGTAGAGCGGATTGATCCCGGCGGCGTCAACTCGCAACTTTGCGCCGGTGATCGCGTCGAACTTCGTCGTCAGGAATGCAGTGGGCCTAGGTCCGTCGCGGTCGACGCCGCGCTCGAACCAATTCTTGAAGACGTCTTCGATGAGCGCGCGCAGTTCTTCGTCGAGGGCGGCTTCTTCGGGCAAGGGCAGAGCGACGAGCGCGTGCAGCTCGCTGAAGCTTGCGCCCGTTGCTGAACCAAGTTCGAGCTTGAAACGCGGCAGTGGAGCGTGCTGGAACTTCGCGGCGAAGTCCGCGCCGGTGATCTGGAATTCCTGGTCGCGCACGTCGATCGAAAGCACTTCGTCGCGACCGTCAATCAAGCTGATGCGGCCGGCACCCGCGACGCGGCCGCTGATACGCAGGCTGTGCGCCAGCGGCTCGTAGCCTGCAATCGGCTGCGTCAGGCGCGCGCCCGGCACGAGTTCGAGTGCGCCAGGCTTCGGCGCCGTCGTGCGCAGCGTTCCACCGGCGACCCACCAGGGCACCAGCAGCGTACGCGGATCTCCTGCGGGCAGATTTGCGGCCGCGGCGCCGCCACCGTTGTCGAGCAAGTCGACCATCAGCGTCCGCTCGACGCCGCTCCCGGTTTGCGAACCGGCGTGTGGCGACGCGAACATGCAAGCGACGAGCGCGATCACAGTCGCGAGGCCAGGCTGGAGACCATCAAACATCGTCGCTATCGTATTCCGCCGCCGATCGCGGTGAAGTGAGAACTAGAGATCCGCAAGCGACCATGAAAACCTACAAGATCGTCGAACTGCTCGGGGACGGGATTTCCGCGGAACTTTCCGCTTCGGTGCATGGGGTGGCGAAGGTCCTGCCCTGCCGGCTCGAATTCTTGCCCCTCGACCTCTCCCAGCCCGCGCGCGAACGGCGCGGCGACGAGGTCTACGCCGAGGCGGAAGCCTTGATGCGCGAGCATCGCACCAGCCTCAAGTACCCGACCGCGACCACGGCCGAATCGCCGAACAAGATCCTGCGCGACCGGCTCGATTTCGCGGTGATCCACCGGCCGGTGGTAACGATCCCGTCGATCGTGACCAATTTCACCAAGTCGATCGACATCGACATCGTTCGCATCGGCACCGGCGGCACCTACGAGGATTCCGGCCGGCGGCTCGGTCACGACGTGGCCGTTTCGCTGCGCGTGATCGAGCGCGTTCCTTCGACTCACGCCGCGCGCTTCGCCTTCGAGCTCGCGCGCCAGCGCAGGGGCTCGGTCGTCTCGGCCAGCAAGTACACGATCCAGCGCGAGACCGACGGGCTCTTCGAAGAATGCTGCGCCAACGTCGGTCGCGATTTTTCCGACGTCGCCCATCGCAAGGAACTTTTCGATTCGATGCTGGCCGGGATCATCATGAATCCCGAGCGCTATCAAGTGATCGTGACGCCCAACGAATACGGCGACTTCCTTTCGGACATGTGCTGCGGACTGATCGGCTCGATCGCGCTGGGCGACAGCGCGTCCTACGCTTTCGATCTTGCCACAGGGCGCGTGCTCGCGGCGATGTTCGATCCGGCCGGCGGCACGGCGCCGGACATCGCGGGCAAGAACAAAGCCAACCCGTTCGCGGCGCTGTTCGCGCTGGCGAGCCTGCTGCGTTTCGTCGGCGAAGTCGAAGTCGCGAATCGCTTGCGCGGCGCGGTCTTGGCTTGCCTCGCGGCGGGTCAAAAGACCGCGGACATCGGCGGCTCGCTCGGCACGCGCGAGTTCACGCAGGCGGTGATCGACCGATTCGAAGCCAGCTGACTTCGTAGCGGTGCGCTTCCCGCGCATGGTTCGCGCGGTACGCGCTCGCCGATCGTGCGAATCCTTCGGACAGGAGTCGGACTCCGTTCATCGTGCGTGAAAATAGTTCGGAGGGGAGCCTGACTCCGTACGTCTCGTTACGAAGGAACTTGCGGAATCTCGGGCGTGTGAGTTCGTCCGCAGCCCGGTGCGTTGGATGTCCTGGGGGGTAGACGAAGGACAGACCCCCCAGACTCCGTGCGCTGGACGTGAAAATAGTTCGGAGGGGAGCCTGACTCCGTACGTTGTACGTTGGAGCGGCTGCTATTCTCCTCGCGCTTGAGTTCCACCGCACGACCGAGTGACGCACTGCCTTCGGGCGTACCGGGCCACATCTGGCGGGGCACGGGATTTCAGATCGCGGGGCGCGTGTGGAGCGCGATCTGCACGCTGCTGATCCTGCGCCTGGCCGGCACGAGCCTCGATGCCGCGGCCTTCGGGCGCTTCACGTTCTACCTGAGCTTGTTCACTTGGCTCGACACGTTCGTCGCACTGGGCACGAGCGAAGTGGCCGTACAGCGCACGGCCAGCGAGCCGGACGCGGTGCCCTCCGTGCTGCGCGCGGCGCGCCGCATCCGCGTGATCACGGGCGCGATCGGAGTGCTCGTCGTCGCCGCGCTGGTCTTCGGCTTCGACGAACCGGGCGCGGCCTGGATCGTGCTCGCGGCTTGTTATCCGATCACGCACGCGCTCGAACTCTCCACGTTGGTCTGGCGCAACAAGATTGCCTGGGGGAAACCCGTGGCGATCCGCGCGCTGGCGAGCGGCGTCAGTCTTGCGGCAGTGTTCTGGTTGGCGCACAGCGGCAAGAACGAGCCGGCGATGTTCCTGGTCGCCGTCGCGGTCGGCAGCACGCTCGGAAATTGCCTGCTGCATTTCGCCGCGCGAGCGCAGTTGCCTGTGGCGCCGCCCAACCTGCAGGCGGCGTCGGGGATCTTCATGGCCGCGCTGCCGCTGGGCTTGTCCTCGCTGTGCGCGCAGGCGTATTTCTACGTCGACAACGTCTTCGTCCGGACCATGCTCGGCGATGAGGCACTCGGCCCCTACAACGTCGCCGTGCGCGCGATGAGCCTGTTGTTGATGCTCGCACAGTACGCGACGCTCAGCGCGCTGCCCTGGCTGGCGCGTTGCTCCTCGGAAGGCCGCCTGGAGTCGGCGATCGCGCGACTGGGACCGGGCCTTTTCGGCGCGGCGTGCCTGATGACCGGCGTGCTGTGGCCCTGGACCGATGTCGTGCTGGAGCTGCTGGTTCCCGGCGCGGGTGTGGCGTCGCAAAGCCTGCGTTGGCTGCTGCTCGCGGTCGTCGCGATTCACGTCGGTTCCGTCATGCTGACCGCCGTCGTCGCGTCGCGCGACAATCGTTCGAAGCTCGCGATCCAGTTTTCCGGACTGGCCGTCAATGTCGGGCTCAATTTCTGGTTCATCCCGAAATACGGGATCGAGGGCGCGGGCATGACGACCTTCATGACCGAGAGCTTCGTCGCCATCGGCGCGGGTCTGGTCTTGGCGCGCCGCGGCGTGATGCCCTTCCGCGGCAAGTACGGACTTTTCTGGCTTGCCGGCCCGCTTCTGTTTCTGGCGGCAGCGTGGATCTCCGCCCAGATGCGTCTACAGTGAACGGCCATGGCGACTGAGCGCAGCGGGCCCGCGAGCGGAAGAAAACTGAGCTGGGCCGCGGCCTTGTTCGTCGCGCTGCTGCCGCTGCTTTTCCATCTGCCCTATTTCTCGGGCGATCGGATCCTGTACCAGGCGGACACGGCACAGCTGCAGTTCCCGCGCTACAAGATCCTGTGCGACGCGCTGCAGCAAGAAGGGCAATTGCCGCTGTGGCAGTACTGGCTCTACACGGGTTCGCCGTTCCACGCGAACCCGGAGAACCCGACGCTCTATCCGCCGGTGCTTTTTTTCGCGAGCTTCTGCACGCCGGTCTGGACGATCAACCTGACGATCCTGCTGCACCTCTCGCTCGCGGGACTCGGCATGTTTTTTCTCGTGCGCCGACTGTGGTTGCGTGCGGATCCAATTCCAGGTTCGAACGCAGTGGCAACCGCGGGTGCGATCGTCGGCGGCTGTCTTTTCTCGCTCGCGTTCTGGACGCGACAGGATCACCTGAACCTGATCACGTACGGCGCGGCGCAGGCGCTGATTCCCTGGATCCTGCTCGCGGCCGATTCGCTGCTCGAGGGACCTGCGTCGCGCAAAGCCGCGGGGATTTTGGGTCTTTTGTTCGCGGCGCAAATCCTGACCGGCGGTCTATACGTAATTCCTTATTCGGCGCTCTCCCTCGGACTGTGGATGTTCTTTCTCGGCATCTGCGCCGGGCGCGAGCGCGCGAAACGCACGTTGACCTGGGGCGTGCTCGCGATGCTGCTCGCAGCCTGGATCGCCGGCGGAAAACTCCTGCCCTATCGTGAGTGGGTCGCGGTCACCAACCGTGCGGACCATCTCGAATACGCGGAGGCGCTCGGCCGGTACCTCGGCTACAAGCGCGGGAACTTCGAATGGGCGACCCTTTGGGAGCGCCTCACAATGTACACGTTCTTCGGGTTGAGCGCGGGCTTCGCGTTGCTCGCGCTGCCGCTCTTGCGCACACCCGTCGTGCGCCTCGCGTTTGGATTGGTGATCTGGTTCTTCCTGATCGCCCTCGGCGGCCCGCTGCACCGCTTCATGTACGAGTACGTTCCGACCTTCAATCAGATGCGCGATGCGATGCGCGCCTGGACCGCGGTCAACGTGTTCCTGCCGCTGCTCGGCGGCTTGGGTGTTTGCGGAATCTTCGCGCGCTTCAAAGTACTGCGCGAACGGCCAGCCGCGAGCGTGGGAATCGGCGCGCTGGTCGCGGCCCTGCTCGCGCCTTGCCTGGCGTATTCCTTCAAGTATCAAGACGTGTTCACGAAACCGGAGCACTTCTCCAAGCTGCCCGGCCTGTACACGAACTGGCCGATCGTGGCGAAGGAGTGCGGCAAGGACTGGCGCGCGATGAACGTCGACCGCGACACGCCGCGCGATCGCAACGAGCAGTTCATCTCGACGCTGCTCGAGGTCGAGACTCCCGCGGGCTACCTGGGCCACGTCTGGCCGCGGGCGCTCGAACTGCATCTGTACGGCAAGGCGAAGGATCCGCTGAGCGACGAACTGCGTTTCCGCCGACGTTCGACGCTGTCGGTGAAATGGATGGTGTCGACTTCCCATGAGCCGGGCGTGCCGGAACCCTCGAAGTTGATCGAGCCGGAAAACGTCGATGGGAATACGGTCGTCGAAAACACGATCGCCCGCGCGCGCGCGATCGAACCCTCGGTCGCGGCGGCGGTGTACGACGACGTGGACAGCGAAGTCGCCTATGCACTGCTCGACGAGGGCACGTTTCCCCTGATGGAGGCCGCGACGATCCAGTTCGAACGCGAGCGCGAAGCTTCGGCGGAAGAACTAGGCGCGCTCGACGCGCTGATCCTGCGCGGGACACCTTCGCCCCAGGCCGAGAAGGCAGCAGCGGCGATGCGGTCGGCGGGCAAGCCCGTGATCAGCGTCGGGATTCCGCTGACGGAGACCGATCGCGCCGGCATCTTCAAGATCGGACACGACGTGCTGGCGATGGCCGCGGAGAAGCTCGAACCGTCGATCGACAAGTTCGAGCGTCTGCGTTCGGACGCGACGGAGATCACGCGCATCGATTCAGCACGCGGCCGCTGGCTGGTGGTCAGTGAACCCTGGTCGATCTACGACGGCTGGACGGCCCACACCGATTCGGGAGCCGCGCGCGCCATCGACGTGGCCGACGGCGTCTCCTCCGCGGTCTTCATGCCCGCTGGAGAAAGCACGCTGCGAGCAGACTATGCGCCGAAGGCGGCGCGCACGGGGTTGTGGCTCTTCGCCGCCGGTCTGATCGCAGCGCTCTTCATCGCGCTGTGGCCGGCGCGCGCGCGATTGCCGTAACCGCACGGCGTAACGGTACCAGGTTCGACTTCGACATCCGCGCTCCGCGCACATTGCGGTGTGGAGCCGCGATCGCGAAGTCGAACCTGGTACCGTATTCCCGTATTCCGTTTTCGCTGTGGCTGGCGCGGACACGATCGGCCTGAGCGCAGGTCAGGCCTTCGGGCAGTGGATCTTGATCTCCTTCGAGACCACGCAGTCGACAATGTCGTCGCGGGTCGAAACCACTGTCCCCGGCAGCAGGATCGAGTGCTCGATGCGGATCGGATGTTCGATTACGACATCTTCGCCGAGCACCGCACCGTCGAGTTTCGCGTCCGGGTGCACGCGCGCGCTCTTCGCCACCACGTTCGTTTGGCCGATGTGGCGCAGATAGCGCGTGTTGCAGTCGAGCAGATCGACCGGAAACGTGATGTTATAGTCCCAGTCGACGACCTCGCAGGCCTTCACGCGATAACTCGAGTCGATGAAGATCTGGATCGCGGTGGTCAATTCATACTCGTCGCGCATCGCCGTGCGCGGCGTCTGGCGCAGCGCATCGAAGATCTCCGGCCCGAACATGTACATGCCGCAGCCCTTGAGATTGTTGACCAGGTAGCGCGGCTTCTCGACCACCTTGGAAACGTTCAAGTGATCGTCGATGGTCACGGCGAAATTCTTCTGGATCGCGGCCGGGTCGCTTTCGCGCTTGACGGCCAACACGCCCGACACGCCGCCGGATTCGAAGCTTCTGACCAGCGCGCCTAGATCCTTGGGCACGTAGAAAATGTCGCCGAGAAAAAGCAGGAATGGGCCACTGATGTGGCGTTCGAGTTGCATGGCCGCGTGGGCGATGCCGAGCGCGTGTTTCTGCTCGACGTAGCGGATCTTGACTGCGAAGCGCGATCCGTCGCCGAAGTGTTCGCGAATCATCTCCTGCAGGTGACCGACGACGATCACGATGTCGCGGATGCCCAGCGACTTCATCTGCTCGACTTGATGCTCGAGGATCGGCCGGTTGACGATCGGCAACAGCGGCTTGGGATAGCGCGCGTTGAACGGATCGATCCGGCTGCCCTTGCCCGCGGAAAGAATGACGCCCGTGTAAGTCGCGGCGGACGGGCTCTTGGCGCTCGACGATTCCATGGGGGCGGAAGTGTACCTGTCGGCCGTCCGACTACGGATGCTGGAGTCCGGCTCCTGCTACCCGATCGACAGCCGCTTGCGGAAAATCGCGCGCAACATCTTGAGGGCCGTCAGCGAGATCTTGCGGTAGTTGGCCGAGTGCTTCGACTCGCCCCCCATGCGCGCAAAATAATGCACTGGGATCTCGATCACGCGGATTCGCAGCCTCAACGCCTCGCACATCATTTCCGGCGAAAAGGCCGGCCCCGCTTCGCGCACGCCGGGCTTGATCTTCGTCCAGGTCGACTTGTGCAAGGCGCGGTAAGTGCAACCGACGTCGGTCAGCCGCGGCTCCATCGACAGGTACCAGAAGACCTCGACCATTTTGCCGACGATCACGTTGCCCCAGCGCAACAAGGAGCGCATGTTCGCCGCCTGATCGACCATCTGCGAGGTGGTGCGCGTGCCCATGACCAGCGTATCGGGTTCGAGGTAGGCCAAAAACTTGGGCAGGTCCAAGGCCTTGAACGACCCGTCGGCTTCGACGAGCACCAGGACTCCGTCCCCAGCCGCGTCCATGCCGCCGCGCAGGGCGCAGCCGTAGCCCGGCTTGGCTTCGCTGACCACGCGCGCGCCCGCGGCGAGCGCGAACTCAGCGGTCCTGTCCTTGCAGTTGTTGTCGACGACGAGCACCTCATCGACATCCGAGCGCGAGCGAAAATCTCGGACCACATCGGCGATCGTCGCTTCCTCGTTGTAGGCAGGAATGATGACGGTGACGTGATCTCGCTCAGGCATCCGCGGCGCGTGGGCTGGGTGGGAACAGGCGGGGAGAAGGAAGTGCGCAAGTCTACCCGAGCCGGGGATCGCAGAGCGACTGCTACACTCTGCCCATGTTGACCCGCGCACGATCCCTTGCCCTCAGCTTAGGTCTGGTTCTTGCTCTCGGCGCCTGTCGCTCGGGGCCTGCCCAGATCGGCACGGAAGGTCCCAAGGGAAACTGGGTCGCCGTCGAGACTTCGAGCGGCAGGGTCGCGAGTCTGGGCGACATGGCGCGCAAACTAGCGCAGTGCGACGTCGTGTTTCTCGGCGAGGAGCACGACAACGACGTCGCCCATGCGCTGCAGCTCGAACTCACGAAACGAATCCTCGAATTGCGGCCCAATGCTTCGCTCTCGTTCGAGATGATCGAGCGCGATGCGCAGGCGAAACTCGATCGCTATCTCGCGGGCGAGATTGACGAGCACGCCTACCTGTCGAAGACACGGCCCTGGCCCAACTACCGCCGTCACTACCGCCCGCTGGTCGAACTGGCCCGCGAAAAACACCTGCCTGTGATCGCGGCCAACGTGCCGCGGCCCCTGGCTTCGCGCGTTTCGCACGAGGGGCTCGCCCCCGTCGCGCAGGAGGCTTTCATGCCGCGCTCGGTGATCGCCCCGCCCGGCCTGTACCGCACGAATTTCGCCAAGGCCATGGGCAAACCGGCGGATTCCGCGGATCCGGGGCTCGACCTGTGGTTCCTCGCCCAGTGCGTCAAGGACGAAGCCATGGCCGAATCGATCGAGCGCGGACTGTGCGCCGCCCCCGCGGGCCGCATCGTGGTGCACTACTGCGGCTATTTCCATTCCGATCATCGCCTCGGGACTGTCGAACGCCTCGCGCGCCGCCAACCCGGGTTGAAGATCGGCGTGGTGACCACACGCTCGGGCGAGCGCGATCCTGGGCGCGTGGCGGGCGAGCTCGCGCACACGGCTGACTTCGTCTGGTTGGTCCGCGAGCAATGACCGGACTGCGCGTCGGGCTCGACTATCGCCCGGCGCTCGCCAATCGCGAAGGAATAGGCCGCTACACGCGCGAACTCGTGCGCGCCTTGGTCGAACTCGGCGCCGATGAGGGCCTGCGACTGTTCAGCTCGACACTCTCCGCGCCACGTTTTTCCAAGGCGGAACTGGGGATCGAACACTCCCGACTGCGCTCGGTGCGTTGGCGGATTCCCTCGAAGTCGCTTGCGTACTTGATGCGCTTCAGCGGCCGCGGCGCCGACGATTGGCTCGGCGGAGTCGACGTCTTCCACCACACGCAGCCCAATCTGCTGCGCGTGCGCCGCGCAGTCGAAGTGTCGACGATCTTCGATTGCATCTACATGCTGGGCCAGGGCTGGCTCGATGAAGCCAGCGCAGAGCGCATGGAGCGCGCGGCGCGCGAACAAGTGCGGCGCTCAAAGCTGTTGCTCGTGCCGACGAAGTTCGTGGCCGAGGAAGTGATTCAACGCCTTGGCGCGAAGCGCGAGCAAATCGTGGTCACGGAACTTGGCTGCGATCACGAGCGGCATTCCGCTCCCGAATCTGCGCCGCCCGCGAAAAAGGAAGCGGGTTTCGTGCTCAGCGTGTCGCGCGTCGATGCGCGCAAGAACCACGTGCGCATGCTCGCTGCATTCGAAAAATTCTGCAGCGCCGGGTTTGCTGGGCGCTGGATCGTCGCCGGGCCGCGTGGCCACGGAGCCGAGGCTTTCGAAGCCGCGCTCGAACGTTCGAGCGTGCGCGCGCGCGTCGAATGGCGCCACTATGTTTCCGACCAGGAGCTCGGCCGTTTGTACGCCGGGGCCTCGGTCTTGCTCTTCGCGAGTTTGAGCGAAGGCTTCGGCCTGCCGCCGCTCGAAGCGATGCTGCATTCGCTGCCGGTACTCGTCGGCGACGTGGCCTGCCTGGCCGAAGTCTGCGGCGACGGCGCGCTGTACGTCGACCCCACGGATGTCGAATCGATCGCCGACGGATTGCGGCGCGTGCTCGCCGATGCGGAGTTCGCCCGCGAGCTTGGCCTGCGTGGACTCGCGCGCGCGCGACAATTCACCTGGAAGGAGTGCGCGCGCAAGACGCTCGCGGCTTACGAACTCGCGCGGCGCTGACGGTCACGCTTCGCCCAGTCGCGCGTACTTTCGCCTCGTCGACGTCTTCCGGGTTCCACAGCACGCGGCCTTCCATGCCGCCGGCGACGGTGATCGTCTGCCCGGACACGTGCCGCGAAGCCGAGGGCGAAGAGATCAAGGCGACCATGCGCGCGATGTCCGCCGCGCGCGCGAGCTGGCGCAACGGCATCGTGCGCGTGATGCGCTGGATCGTGCCGCTTTCGGCGAGTTCCGGCCGGACCATGTGCGTCGCCGTCCAACCGGGCGCGACGAGGTTGACGCGCGCGAACGGATCGAGCAGCACGATCTCGTT
Source organism: Planctomycetota bacterium (assembly GCA_043754695.1). Lineage (GTDB taxonomy): Bacteria > Planctomycetota > UBA1135 > UBA1135 > JADJQU01. Next base: position 4,759 of record JAYUUV010000007.1, on the reverse strand, counting down.
CTTGAGTGTAGCCACCAGGCCGGCAAGTCCGGCCTTGGCGCAGGCGTAGTCGGCGTGATGGCGCTCGCCAAAAATGCCGGCGGTCGAGCCGATGAACACGAGCGAGGCTCCATGCCCGTCGGCGCGCGGTCCACTGCGCGCCAGACTGGCCATGAAGGCGCGCGCAGTCCACAGCGCGCTGAACAGGTTGGCGCCCAACGTGCCGCGGATGCGCTCGACCGAGGCTTCGTGCAGCAACTCCGCCGGTCGCGGCCAGGCGCCGGCGTTCGCGACGCATACGTCGATACGGCCAAAGCGCGCGCGCGCCTTTTCGAAGGCGGCCTCGGCCTGGGCCGGCTCGCTCAAGTCGGCGGTCAGACACTCCGCGCGGCCGCGCCACTCGCGCGTCTTGACAAAAGCGTCGAGCTCCGCGGCGCGTGTCGAAGCGCACAGCGCGAGCGAGGCGCCCTCGGCGGCAAAGGTCTCGGCCAGCGCGCGGCCGATGCCTCCCGACGCTCCGGTTATCAAAATCGTCTTGTCGGCGAGTTGAAGATCCACACCCGCAAGGTACAGAATGGAGTTCTCCATGCGCCACCCCTTCAAGACTCTGCTCAGCCTGGTCCCGATCCTCGCGATCAGCGCCCTCTGCTTCGTGTCCGCCTGCGGCGAGGACCCCGTCGAACCCGGCAATGTCGAGCGCGGCCACAAGCTCGCAACCTCCACGAAGTGCAATTTCTGCCATCAAGTCGAAGGCCGCGGCGGAATGATCGCACCACCGATGGACAAGGCGCTTTCGCTGGCCAACGCCTTGGTGCGCGACTACGAGAAGCGCATCGAAGACCTGAAGGTCGCTGCCCCCAAGGCCTACAGCGCGGCCCAGCCCACGATCGACGCCATCCTCGCCGAGAAGAACCACGCGCGGCGCTTCGAGCTGTGGCTGAACGGGTACTTGATCGACACCAAGTTCGACAATCCGATGACCAAGATGGGCAACGTGATCCTGACGGCGCAGCAGCGTGCCGACGTGATCGCGTGGCTCGCGACCAAGCGGCCGGAGCAGTGAACGCGCTCAGGCCGGCCGCAGGTTGACGCGCGTGCTGTAGAGCACGTTGCCGCGGCCGAGGTCCGACAATTCCGGCGAGACCAGCGCATTGATACCGACGCCCTCGGGCACGTCGCAGCTGCGCGGCACGCCGTCGACGCGCAAGACCCCGGGCGACATGTCGAGCGAAAACTCCGCGTCGAGAGTCAGCGCTCCGTATTCGTTGGAAAGCAGCGCCGGTCTTCCGTCGAGCAGGCCCAGGCGCGCCGCGTCGCTCGGATGCACGAAGACACGCGGACGTCCGGCGCGGGCCATGTGACGCGCGCTGTGACTGAAGGTCGAGTTCAGGCCGAACTTCGACGGCGCGCACGTCAGCCAGAATTCGCCCTCTCCGCCGCAGGCGTCGTCGGGGACATAGCTCGCCAATCTCGGCTGGCCCTCGGCTGCGACCGCGGCGCTCGACAGCTCGATCTTTCCGCTCGGCGTATCCCAGCGTTTGCCCGCGATCGGCGCGGGTTCGACTTTCGCCGGCTCGCCCGCCAGTACGCGTTCCAAATTCTGCGCGCCGACGCGCGCGCGCGAAGCTTCGAGGAACTCTTCGCAGATCGACTCCGGGTTGCCTTCGAAAGTTTCCGGCGGCAGACCAAGTCGGCGCGCGATCGCGCCAAACGTATCGAAGTTCGAGCGCGGCCCCGGCGGCGCGAGCGTGGCTCGCCGCGAGTAGTGCATGCGGCGATGGCCGTAACTGCGATAGACGTCGGCGTGCTCGGTGAACATGGTCGCGGGCAAGACGACATCGGCGCGCTGCGCGGTTTCCGTCAGGAAGTGCTCGTGAACCACGACGAAGATGTCGTCGCGCTCGAGCGCGCGCCGCACGCGCGCGGCGTCAGGACACATCACGGCGGGATTGTGGCCCCAGACGAAAAGCGCGCGATAGCGACCACTGTCGAGTTCGCGGCCCAACTGCACATGCGCGACGCGCGCATCGGGAATACCTGCCGGCCGCAGGTCCGGACGCTCGATCAAGTGCTCGGGCAAACGAAAGCAGTCGAAGCTCTCGTAGTGCAATCGATCGACACGTCCGAGCACCGCCATCAGCGAACAGACCGCGCGCATCGACATGCCGCCGTTGCGCCGGCGCGTCCAGCCGACGCCGGTCTTCACCAGCAAGCGCTTCGAGCCCGTCAGGACTTCGAACACGCGTTCGACTTCCTGCGATTTCAGGCCGCATTCGCGCTCGGCCCAGGCCAGGTCGTGTGCCTTGCGCACGTGGGCTTCGAACTCGACGAAGCCGTGCGTTTCGCGTTCGAGGAACGCGCGGTCCGCGGCGTTGCGCTCGAAACACAGCCGCGTCAACGCGAGTGCGAGCGCTGCGTCCGAGCCTGGGCGCACGATAAGGCCGTGTCCGCCCCAGCGCTCGAGCGCGCGCAGGGTGTCGCTTGCATAGATGTCGATCGCGATCACCGGCACGCCGCGTTTGCACAGACGTTGGATCGCCGGCTGCAGGTGCTGCACGGTGCGCGCCATGTCGCAGCCCCACAGGATCACGCCGTCGCATGTGTCGGTTTGTTCGAGATCGAAACCGATCACGCGGCCGAGCACGCATTCGTAGCCCGCGCTGGCCGTGTTGTCGCACAAACCGCCGTCGACCAGGGTCGCGCCGAGAGCGTGCATCATGCGCAGCGGAAAACTCTTCGCCACGCGGCCCTGCGATCCCGCGTACCAAGCGGCCAGGATCTGCGGTCCCTCTATCGCGTTCATGCGCTGCGCAATGTGCTCGAGAGCCTGCTCCCAACTCGCCGCCACGAGTTCGCCGGACGCATCGCGTACGAGCGGCGTCAAGAGTCGGTCATGACTCTGGATCAGATCGCCGTAGGACGCCGTCTTGGAGCACAAGTGGCCGCGCGAATAACCATGCGCCGGATTTCCGCGCAGTCCGACGAACGCGCCGCGCTCATCGGACTCCACCAGGACGCCGCAGGCGTCGGGACAATCCAGCGGGCAAGTGGACGGCGTGATCGCCATGGCAAGGCGCGGATTCTAGCGGCTCGCTTTCGCTGCCGCCGCCTCGACGACGATCGATTCCATCGCTGCCAGCCATTGGGGCAATCCACGCGTCGCAACCGCGGCTCTGACGGCTTCTCGATCGACCGTTCCGGCCTGCGCGCGATCGAGCCAAAAAGCGAGCGCGCCGGCCAGCGCCTGCGCATTGCCCGGCGCTTCGAGCACCGAACCGCTGATGCCTTCGCGCACGACGTGGGCATCGCCCGCGCAGCGTGTGGTGACGACCGGCGTGCCGATCGCCTGTGCTTCCAGCAGCACCAACGCCGAAGTGTCGCGCCAGGTCGGATGGGCGAGCACGTCCGCGGCCGCGAGCGCCTTCACGGCATCGATCGATTCGAAGGCGTGCACGCGTTGCGCGCCGATCGCGCGCTCTGCGCGGCGCTGCCATCTGGCGAGCGGCCGCGGGCCGGCGATCAAGAGCTGGGTGTCGTTCCGGCCCGCCAGGACGAGCGCATCGAGCAGTGTCGGCAGCCCCTTGAGTTCCGCATCGTGCGCGAGGAACACGACCAGGGGCGTCGTCCCGGAAATCCCAAGCTCCGCGCGCATGCCCATGCGCTGCTCGTCGCGCGCCTGCAGCGAAAACCGTTCGAGGTCGACGCCATTGGGCACCAGCGCGATCCGGCCGGCGCAGGCGGGATAGAGTTCGGTCAGTTCATCGCGGACCAATTTCGACACGCAGACGATGCGCCCGGCGCCGCCGCCTTCGCAAAGTTGTTTCTCGAGTTCAATGAAGAGCGCGTGCCGGCCCGCCGCTTCCGGCTCGTCTTCACCTGCGTCCTTCTCGCTCTCACCATCGACCTCCTTGACCCGCGGCGCACGTTGCCGCGCAGCTTCACGCGCCTCGAGTCCGCGCGCATGAGCGCCGGCATGGGGCCAAAAGATGTCGACCTCCTCGAGGTGGCGCATGCCGATGGTCACATCGGCTCCTGCCTCGCGAGCGGCCTTGGTCAGGGCCCGCGCCAGCGCGCGCTCGCGGGACTTTCGCGACCAGCCGCCCGTGGCGACGGCATGGAACTCCCCGGGCGCATCGGGGCTGGCCCGGCGCGCAAAAGCGAGCACGCGATGGCCGCGCGCCCCAAGCTGCACGGCCAGCGTGGCCAGGGCGCGTTCGGCTCCGCCGCGCTCGGGTTCCCAGCGGTCGATCAGAAAGGCCACGGTCAGAGAACGCGTCGCGGAAGTCATTGCAGCGCTACGCTACCACGCTCGCCATGAGGATTGGCTTCGACACTTCGCCCCTGGTCCGCCCTCACCCGCCCGGAATCGTGCGCGTGGTGCGCGGCGCCATCGAGGCGCTGGAGCGTACTCCGGGCCTCACTGCGCTGCGTTTCGAGCCAAAAACAGGCGAAAACCTGCTGGCCTGGCGCCAGGCGAGCCTGCCGCAACTCGTGCGCGAGCGCGAAGTCGTCGGCCTGCATTCTTTCGTTTCCGCTTTTGCGCTGGCCGGCCCGGGCAAACGCGTGCAGACGATCCACGAATTGCCCTGGCGTCACGGCGTGGGCGAAAACTCCGGCCTGCGGCACCGCTTCTGGGCCGCCGTCGCCAGCCGGCGCGCGGATCTGATCGTCTGCGGCAGTCGTTTCGTCGCGCAGGAACTTGGCCGCGGTTCACTCGCGGCGCGCGTGCGCGTCTGTCCCTGGGGAGTCGACGCGCAGCATTTTGGCCGCGAGCCCAGCG
>JAYUUV010000006.1:0-3878 GCA_043754695.1 Planctomycetota bacterium | reverse complement strand
TGCGCACATCGAACTCTTGACCGACGAAGCGCGCGCGATGTGGCTGAAGTGGAAAGAGTCCGTGAGCAAGGACGACGATTGGCTGGAGCCGGCCGCCCCGCAGCAGAAGTCCACCAAGACTGGCAGGCTCGAAGGCCCGAGCGTGCTCACGGCTTCGCGCCTGCGCGCTCAAGGCATCGCCCACACCTGGGGCACGATCCACTGTTCCGCGCTCGGCAAGAACGGCGATATCGCCTGCACGACGACCACGTCGGGTCTCTCGTGGAAGATTCCGGGTCGGGTGGGGGACTCGGCGATCATCGGCGCAGGTCTGTACTGCGACATGGAGGCCGGCAGCGCCGGTTCCACCGGGCGCGGCGAAGCCTCGGTGCTTTCCAATGGGAGTTTCGCGATCGTCGAGCTGATGCGGCAGGGAGCCAGCCCGCGCGAGGCCGGCCTGGAGGTCCTGCGGCGCATCGTTCGCCAGGTCCAACGGCAGGCGAAGTGGCAGCCCGCGCTCATGCGCAAGGACGGGACGCCGGACTTCAATATCCACTTCTACGTGCTCGGCCTCGACGGCACGACCGCGGGGGTTGGGCTGCACAAGGGCGACGGTGGCGCGACCTTCGCGGTCGCCGATCCCGAGCATGGCCCGCGGCAGGAGCTGGTCGAGTGCCTGCTGGCCTGACGCGCGGTGGGGTGACCGACTTCTCTGCCCGGCAAAGCACTTGACGCCCCGCAGCTTGGCCCTAGCCTTGGAGCTGTGCCTTCCTCGCTGAACGACCCCTCCGCCCGCCCGGTCGCCGTGGCCACCCGAGCCGCGGACAACCTGCACTTCATTCGTGCGACGATGGAGCGGTCGGTGCTGTTCACCGCGCTGCCGGGCAGTGCCGGTGTCCTGCTCGGTATGGACGGGATTGCGGCCGCGATCGTCGGCGCGCAGTCGCGCACTCCGGAGCAATGGCTCGGCGTCTGGATCACCGCGGCATTCCTCGGACTTGGGATCGGTCTGTGGTCCGTGGCGCGCCGCGCGCGGCAGCTCGGCGTGCCGCTGACCCGCGGACCGGCGCGCAGCTTCGCTTTCGGTTTGGGAGTGCCGTTGATGGCCGGCGCGCTGATCACGGGCGCACTTTGGCGCTACGGTGCCTTCGGCGCGATGCCGGCCACATGGATGCTGCTCTACGGGTCCGCGTTGCTCTCCGCCGGGACGTTCAGTTTGCGGCGCGTGCGCAGCATGGGCGCCGCATTCTTCGCCCTCGGAGCGCTCACGCTGCTCGTGACGCTGTCGCCCGTCGGCTGGGCGAACAACAGCTTGCTCGCGCTCGGCTTTGGCGGCCTGCATTTGATCTTCGCCTTCCTCGTGGCGCGCGATGCACGCGCCGAGGCCGCCCATGTCTAGCTCGCCGAAGGAAAACGACAGCGCGCGCGACAACGACCGGCAACGCGGTCTGCGGCCGGTACCCGGCGGATCCCTGCGCAGCGGCCCGCCGGAGTTGGACAAGCTGATCCACGAGCGCCTGCGGCTTGCGATCGTCAGCGCACTGGCGGTCAACGAGTCTTTGTCGTTCGGCGACTTGAAGGCACTCGTCAAGACCACCGACGGCAACTTGAGCGTGCACGCGCGAAAACTGGAAGACGCGGGTTATGTCGCCTGCACCAAGGGCTTCGACGGCCGCGTGCCGCGCACGGAATTCAGGATCACCGCATCCGGCCGCAAGGCGCTCGAGCGCTATCTGGATCACATGGATGCCGTGATCCGCGCCGCGCGCCAGCGCTAGCTGCGCACGGTGCCCTAGAGCACTCGACGGCCAGGCCGACCGCCTGCGCGCACAGGCTAGTTGCCTATCGCCGCCGAAAATTCCTCGGGCGACATCACGCCGTCGCCATCGATGTCGAGCGCGGCCAGGACCGCGGCCGCTCTCACCGGCAGTTGCAGGGGCGCCTGGAGGCGGCGCAGGTCCTCGATCGAAATGGCCCCGTCGCCGTCGAGATCGAGGCGCCGGAAGTGCGTGACCGGCCCGAGGATTTCGGGCGGTATCGGAGCGCTTTGGAATCCACCGGTTCGATCGCGCGAGCCGCCGAAGAGTTCCTCGAGCGTCTGACGGACCTTGGGCGCGTTGGGGTCTGCCGCTGCCGGTGAGATGCTCGTCGTCAAGAGGCGCGCGAGCAGATCGATCTCGGTCCCGTCGATGCGCGTCGTTCCGTCGCGGTCGAGTTTTTCGAGGGCGAGTTCCGCCGGCAACTCGCTGCGCTCGTAATCGGCGAGCAGCAGTTTCAGTTCGTCGGCCGAGAGTCCGCCGTCGCCGTTCTTGTCGTAGGCGTTGCGCAACTGCTCGGCGTTGCGCGTGGGGGCGCGCGCAGTGCGCGGCACGTCGGCGGGCGGCTTGAAAGCTCCCACGCGCGAGACGGAGAGCTTGTAACGGGCCCCGAACTCATCGCGGCTGATGCGGCCATCAAGGTTCGTGTCGTAGGAGCGAAACGTCGACGAGTCCATACCCAACGCTGCTTGCCCCTCGTGCAACGAAATCCAGCCGTTGGCGTTCTGGTCGCAGCGCTTGAAGAACTCGGCTTCCTCCAGCGCCTGCGCCGCCAGCCGGCGCTTGGCGTCGAGTGCTACCTGGGACTCATCCGTCTTTGCAGGGGGGACCTGGGCCGGCGGCGGATTCTGGATCGGCGGCGCGCCCGCAAGCAGCGCGAGCAGTGCGGACAGCGTGGTGAGTTTCATGATTGCAGTATGAATTGAATCGTCCCGGGCGCGCCGTGGCTACTGCGCGCGGCGCTTGTTCTCGCCACGCTCCTTGCCGCTGCGCCCCTTGGACGACTGCGCGCGTTTTCCAGCCGCGCGCCGCAGGCGGCCGCGCACGAATCCGGGCGTCACAGAACCGGAAAACCGGCCGGCCCCGGGGCGCTTCCACAGCAGTGCGTGCTGGAAGACCTCGTCGACGTGCTCGACGAGGTGGATCGTAAGCCCGCCGCGCACCTCGGCTGGAAGGCGCAGGAATTCCTCTCCGTTGCGCGCCGGCACGACGACTTCGCGCATGCCGGCGCGGGCGGCGGCCAGGAGCTTGTCGCGCAGGCCGCCGACCGGCAGCACGTCGCCGTGCAGGGTCATTTCACCGGTCATGGCAACATCGTGGCGCACCGGGACTCGCGCCAAAAGGCTGATCAGCGAGGTGGCGATCGCGATGCCTGCCGACGGGCCGTCCTTGGGCGTGGCTGCGCCGGGGAAGTGCAGGTGCAGATCGAGCGCGTCCAGCGACTCCGGATCGACGTTCAGGTCCTCGAGTCGAGTGCGAACATAGCTCATCGCGGTCTGGACCGATTCGCGCATCACCTCACCGATCGATCCGGTCAGGATCGTGCGGCCGGCGCCGGGCATGGCCAGGGCTTCGATGGGCAAGGGCGAGCCGCCGGAGACGGTCCAGGCCAGGCCCGTCGCGACTCCAATCCGCGGTCGGCGCGTGTGCAACGCTTCGTCGGCCGCCGCGGGCCCGAGCAAGCCGAGCAGATCGCTCTTGCGCACCATGAGCGGCTGTTCGCCGCGCACCACGCGCAGCGCGGCCTTGCGCGCAAGACTGTCGAGTACACGCTGCAACTGGCGCACTCCGGCCTCTTCGGTGTAGCGCTGAATGATGTCGCGCAAGGCCGCCGGCGAGAGTTGCAGCTGCGTCGGCAGCAGGCCCGCGCCCCGCCGCGCGCGCGGAATCAGGTGACCGCGTGCGATGTCGAGTTTTTCGTTCTCGGTGAAACCTTCGAAGCGAATCACCTCGAGCCGGTCGACCAGCGCCTCGGGCATGCCCTCGAGGTCGTTGGCGGTGGCCAGGAAGACGCAGTTCGAAAGGTCGTAGGGAACACCCAGGTAATGGTCGAGGAACTCGCGATTCTGTTCAGGATCGAGG
>JAYUUV010000005.1:0-8278 GCA_043754695.1 Planctomycetota bacterium | reverse complement strand
GCCGCGAGCAGGTGGTCGAGTTCCTGCGACGCAAGTGGGCCAAGGAGCTCGACTATCGCCTGAAGAAAGAACTCTGGGCCTTCCACGGGAACCGCATCGCCGTGCGCTTCGAGTACGAGTGGCACGACCACGACGGTCGCTGGTTTCGGGCCTACGGCAACGAGAACTGGGAGTTCAACGAAGCCGGCCTGATGCAGCGGCGTTTCGCCAGCATCAACGATGTCGCCATCGAAGAGCACGAACGGAAATTGCGCTGGGAACGGGCGGGGCCAAATTGAAGTCCGCCTCGACCTCTGCGCGCGGCACGCGCGTGCGCCCTAGAAACGCACGCTGATCACTTCCCCGGGCTTCAATTCCAATTTGCGCCGCGAGACTTCAGCGCGCGACTTGCGCAGCACGATCATCACGCCGCTGTCGGGGCAGGCGATGACGTCCGAGCGACCTTCCTGGATGGGTTGACTGTTGTCCTCGCGCCGACTGTTGCCGGCGAAAACCGAAAGTTCGACGGGATCGCCCGCGTCGTCGAGCACGACGACCTCGTCCGCGAAACCGGGATCGGCGAGTTCGACCTGCAGGTGGCAGCGCCGGCCGACAGTGATCTCGAGTTCTTCGATCTTTTCCTTCGGCAGCTCGCGAATCGATTTCACAAAGCGTGCATCGCCTTCGGCAAAGCGACCGTATTCCAGCGGCACGATGTCCTCGCCGTCGATGCGCAGGTAGACCAGCGAAGTCGGCACGTTCTTCAGTACGAAACGGCCCTCGGCGTCGCTGGTCGTGCCGTCGAGCGCGGCGTGACTCGTGGCGATGGTCTGCCCCATGTGCTTGAGCCTGAAGGCATCGCACATCGGAGCGACCTTGGCGTGCGCGACCGGCTTGCCGTCGCGGTCGACGATGCGGCCTGCGACACGCGGGAAGAGCCGCGACGTGTCGAGCTCGAGTTCCACGTCGAGGCTGCCGGCGGGGACCGGACCGCTCTCGGCGATCAGCAACGTGTCCAGATCCATCGCGCGCAAGCGGTAGTCACGCGGCAGGAGTCCGTCGAGGACGAATGCGCCCTCGGCGTCGCTCTGCACGAAGCGCCACTTCGGACCGTCCGCCGCGCCCGCGAGAAGATTCTCGAGCACGATTTCACCGTTCTCGTCGCCGCCGAGGACGCTGGCGTCGCTCGTGAACACGCGCACACCGGCGATCGGATCGCCGCGCTGATCGACGACGTGGCCGCGGATTTCGAGCGGATGCTCGCCCAAGTGCAACGTGATCCTCGCGGGCCACTGCGCCTTGCCGTTTTCGAGGCGCGGTTCGAAGACACTCGGAAGGAAGCCGGCCTTGGCCGCGGTCAGCGTGCGAACAGGTATCCCCAGGCGCGCGTTCATCGAAGTCGGATCGTCGATCAGGAACACGAAATTGCCCGAGGAATCGCTCGATTGTGTCGCGATGCCCAGCGAAACAGACGCGTTGCCCACGGGTTGGCCGGTGTTGTCCACGACCTGCCCGCGCAGCATGCCGTCATTCCCGAGCGTGCGCCGCAGCGTGACCAGGAGGTTTTCGTCGGAGGTCGCGGGCAACTCTTCGTCGTGCGGCTCGAACTGATCGAACGAAGCCAGCAGGCGCGCACCGCTCAGCGCAGCGACCGAGTCGAGCTTGAACAGGCCGTTGGGATCGCTGATCGCCATGGCGGGCACGCTTTCACTGAGGTCCAGGACTTCGTGGAAACGTGTGCGGAAACCCTCGGGTTCAGGCGCTCGAACCGAGACTCCGGCCAGCGGGAAGCCCATCTCGTCAACCACTCGGCCCGCAAGCGTGAGCCGTCGAGCGACGACCACGACAGGCGTGCGCGCACGCGCGTCCGAACGCGCGACGCCGCACAGCACCGTGCACCAGGCGCCTTCGGCGGCGAAGATGCGGCCATGCATCGCCGGGCCTTGGAATTCGAATTCGCCGTTCGCTCCGCTGCGGACGCGCGCCGATTCACCGCCCTCTGCGGACCGCAGCACCAGCGCGACGTCTGAGAGCGCGCGTCCGAGATCGTCGATCACTTTCCCGCGCAAGTGAACCGAAGCGAGCGGCGGGGCGGAGGCCACGGGGGGTTGTGTTGACGGCTGCACCACCACTGAGTGGCGCGTCTCGTCCAGGACCGTCGCGCCGATTCCGCCCTGCGGCAGCTCCCCGCCACTCGCTACTTCGCTCGCAGCAGGCGCCGCCTGCACAACGGCGGTCGGCAGCGGGTCGCCCGGCTGGCGAAATCCAATCCATGCGATCGCACCGATAAGCAGCAGGGCACACACGCTGAGCATGAGTTTGAGATTCATTGAGAACCATCCGAGCGCGCCGGGAGTCAACGCTTGCTGCGCGCGCGCGAGCGGCAGCAAAGCGGCCAACCATTCCGAGCGATCGCCGCGGTGCTGCCGGTCGAGCCGCTCGCGCAGCTGCTGCATTCCGCGTTTCAATCGAGTGTTCACGGTCTCGACGGAAATCTCGAGTCGCTCGGCGATACGGCGCGGCGGCAGCGACTCGAAGAAGCGCAGCAGGAGCATCGTCCGGTAGGGCTCGCCCAGTTCCATCAGCGCCTCGACCAGCTCGCGCTGACGCGCGGCTGTTTCGACGACATCGCTGGCCGAGGCCAGCGCTTCTTCGCGAGCAGCGATCCGTTCGCGGGCCGTGCGGCGCGTTGCACCGCGATGGGACATGCGCAGGGCGTTGTGCAGCACGCTCGCGAGCCAGGGCCGCACGGGGACGCCGCGCAACGGCGGCCGCATCAGGGCGGCGAGCCAGGCATCCTGAACCATGTCGTCGGCCATCGCCGCATCCGCCACCAGGCGATGGGCCAGGGCCCGAACCCAAGCTGAGTGCTCGAGCAATTCCTCGATGCTGATTGTGGCCCGCTGAATCATGATCCTCAGCACTACGATGCCGCCGGACGAATATCCGGTTCAGGGAATTTCCGGCTAGGCGGAAAATCAAGCATAGGCCGGCAGGGACGTACCCCCGAACCGGTTGCGAATGGCCGTCGGCTTGGGGCCAGGAGCAGCGCCGCACCCAGGACGCAGGGGGATCGCGTGGGACCGAAAGCAATCCGGCAGCGTCCGTTGGGTGTCACGTCGCCCTTGCACACTGGGCAGCCGTGCTGCGCAACCGGGCACACTGAGGCGACGAACCCTGCGGCCATCGTGGACTGGGTCTCGCTTGCGCAAAACGGGCACGAAGATCGAATCAGCACAGCTGAGGTGGAAGTTACCCGATCCGACTCGAGCGCGAGGCCTTGCCCACGCGTGACTCTGCTGAGCTCGACGTGTGCGGACGCTGCCACCTGGCGACTGATCTCTCTGTGCCGCTTGCCTGCAGCGCGGCGATTGCAAGCGAACCTCGCACCGCTACAGTCGGCGCATGCAGGAAAGTGCGTTGGTGATCGCCGAGGGCGCCTATCGAACGAGCGATGCGAAAACGGCACATGGCCTGGTACGCGGACCGTCGCGCTGGCAGATCGCCGGCGTGGTAGACTCGACCTGCGCGGGCGCCGATGCGGGCACGCTGCTCGATGGTCGCGCGCGAAACATTCCGGTGTTTGCGTCGCTCGAGGATGCGCTCCTGAAGTCCGGCCCCAAGCCGGGCTGGTGCGTGGTCGGCGTCGCAACCCACGGCGGTCGATTGACGGAAGATCTGCGCGCAGTCTTGCTGCATGCGGCTCGCGCCGGACTTTCGATCGTCAACGGACTGCACGAACCCGCTTGCGAAGACGAAGCGATCGCGCGGGCGGCGCGCGAGAGCGGCGCGCGCATCGTCGACCTGCGCAAACCAAAACCGGTGAGTGAACTCGCCTTCTGGCACGGCCATGCGTTGAAATTGTCCGTGCCGCGAGTGGCGGTGCTCGGCACGGATTGCGCGCTGGGCAAACGCACCACCACGCAGTTCCTGGTGGCCGGGTGCCGAGCGCGCGGTTGGCGCGCGGAAATGGTCTACACCGGGCAGACGGGCTGGATGCAGGGCACGAAACACGGCTTCATCCTCGACGCAACGCCCAATGACTTCGTCACGGGTGAACTCGAGCGCGCCGTGGTCGCCTGCGCGCGCGAGGAACAGCCCGACGTGATTTTCCTCGAGGGCCAATCGGCGCTGCGCAATCCTTCGGGACCGTGCGGCGCGGAGTTGCTGCTCTCCGCGGGGGCGCGGCTGGTCGTGCTGCAACATGCACCCGGGCGAAAGTTCTTCGACGGCGCCGAGGAATTGGGCTGCAAGATCCCCCCACTGCGCGAAGAAATCGAACTGTTGCGGTTCTACCGAGCCGAAGTCGCCGGCGTCGCGCTCAACACCGAAGGGCTCGCCGTGGATGCGTTCGAGCGCGAACGCGCCAGGTTCGAAGCCGAACTCGGCTTGCCCGTCGTGCTTGCACTCCAGCAGGGCGTGGGTCGCATCGTCGAAGCGCTGCGTTCGAAAGTAGCGGCGAGTGCGAGCGCGTGAAGCTCGAGAAGATCGAGACCTGGAGGGAGCGCATCCCGCTGTCGCGGCCCTATGAGATCGCGTACGAGCGTGTCTACAGCATCGAACTTTTCTTCGTACGCGTTCAGAGCGGCGGTCAGGTCGGACTGGGTTGTGCCTCGCCGCTGCCGGAGGTCACGGGCGAGTCGTTCGCGGCCTGCTCGGCGGCGTTGGATTCCGGGGCGCTTGCGGAACTGCGCGGCGCGAAACTGGACGACTTTGCCGCGCTGCTCGCGCGGATCGAGCATTCGCATCGCGGCACGCCCGCGGCCCGCGCGGCGCTCGACATGGCGCTGCACGATTTGCGCGCGCGCCAGGCCGGCCTGCCCCTGGTCGAGATGCTCGGGCGCGTGCACGCCGCCCTGGCGACTTCGATCACGATCGGGATCAAGGACAGCGTGGCGGAAGTGCTCGCAGAAGCCGACGAATACTTCGGGCGCGGCTTTCGCTTGATCAAACTGAAAACCGGCCGCGAGTTCGAGCAGGACATCGAACGTGTGCGGCGCCTGCGCGAACGCTTCGGAGATACGATCCGCCTGCGCATCGACGCGAATCTGGGCTGCAAACCGAGCGAACTTCCCGCGCTGTTCGCCGCCGCGGACGAATTCGATCTGGAACTCGTCGAGCAGCCGCTGCCGCGCGAGCAGGACGCGTCACTCGCCTCGCTCGCTGCGGGAGCGCGAGCCAAGCTCGCGCTCGACGAAAGCCTGCTCGACGAACGCGATGCGCTGCGCCTTTCCACGCCGCAGCCCGTCTGCGGAATCTTCAACGTCAAGCTGATGAAGTGCGGCGGCATTTCGCCCGCATTGGAAATCGGTCGCATCGCACAGCGCGCGGGCATCGATTTGATGTGGGGTTGTTCTGACGAGAGCTGCATCGGCATCGCCGCCGCGCTGCACGCGGCCTTCGCCTGCCGCGCGACACGTTTCCTCGATCTCGACGGCCATCTCGACCTGGCGCGCGACCCGGCGCGCGGCGGATTCACGATTGTGGACGGAGTCATGCGCCTGAGTGGTGAACCCGGGCTTGGAGTAGAACTGGAGCCTCCGATATGAAGCACGCAATCGATCGCAGATCGTTCCTTGCACTCGCCGCGGCGAGCGCAGCTGCCTGCGCTGCACCGCTCAAAGCCACGACCGAACGGCGCTTCGCCTTCGACTGCGTGATCAAAGGCGGGCGCGTGTTCGATGGCACCGGCGGAGTCGAGTGGACCTCGGACATCGGCCTGCTCGGCGACACGATCACGGCTTTCGGTGAAATCGACATCGAACAATCGCGCAGCGTGATCGATGCGCGCGGCCTGTGCGTCGCGCCGGGATTTATCGACATCCACACGCACTCCGACGGCGACGTGCTCGCCTATCCCGACGACGAGAGCCGCGTTTTCCAGGGCGTGACGACCGAGGTCACCGGCAACTGCGGATCGTCGGCGGTGCCGCTGTGCGGCGACGAGATCGAAGCCAACGTCAAGGAATTGCGCGAGAAAGGCATCGCTGCACGCTGGAGCGACGTCAGCTCCTATTTCAAGACGCTCGAGTCGACGCGCATCGCCACAAACCAGGCCCTGCTGCTTGGCCAGGGCACCTTGCGCCAGACCGTCGCGCACATGGAGAACCGGCCGCTCAAGCCGAGCGAGCTCGCGCAGGTTCTGCGGCTGCTCGAGGAAGGACTCGATCAGGGCGCGATCGGTTTCTCCACCGGCCTCGAGTACATCCCGGCCGCTTCACGCCGACCGACGAGTTGATCGCCATGGCGCGCGTGCTGGCGCGGCGCGGAAAGCTGTATGCCTCGCACATGCGCAGCGAAGAAGCGCAGTTCCTCGAAGCGATCGACGAGACGTTGCGCATCGGCCGCGAGAGCGGAGCGCGCGTGCAGGTCAGTCACCTGAAAGCCTGCGGCAAGCCCAACTGGAACAAACAGGAATCCGCCATCGTCGCGCTCGAGCGCGCGCGCGCGCATGGGATCGAAGTGCTCGCCGACGCTTATCCCTACACCGCATATTCGACGGGACTCACGGTCTTCCTGTCCGATGAAGCCCGCGCGGGCGGCGACGAGGCGTTGATCGCGCGACTCAAGGATCCGGCGGAGCGCGCGAAAATCCGCGCATACCTCGAGCCGCGTGTGGCCAGCGATCCCGGTGGCTTCGATTTGATCGTGATCGCCTCGGTCGGCGCCGGAAGAAATCGCGACGCGATCGGTGTCGATCTCGCAACGATTGCGAGGAAACGCAAGGTCGAGCCCGCCGAGGCGCTGCTGCAGTTGCTCGAAGAAGAAAATGCCAGCGTCGGTTTCATCGGCCACGGCATGAGCGAGGAGAACGTCGTCAAGGTATTGACCCATCCGCTGGTGATGATCGGCTCGGACGGCCGCGCCATGGCACCGCGCGGCAAGGCGCTCGAAACCAAGCCCCATCCGCGCAGCTACGGCACGTTCGCGCGCGTGCTGGCGAAGTACGTGCGGCTTGAACAGCGCCTCGATCTCGCCACGGCGATCAAGAAGATGACCTCGATGCCGGCGTCGCAATTGGGCTTCGCGGATCGCGGGCGCATCGGCCGCAACATGAAGGCCGACCTGGTGGTCTTCGATCCCACGAAAGTGCAGGACTACGCGACCTTCGACGATCCGCAGCGCACGTCTGCGGGCTTCACCCACGTGCTCGTCAATGGTGTCGCCGTGTTGAAGGACGGCGCAGGCACGGGCGCGCGCCCCGGCCGCGCCTTGCGCTGAGAGCAGGACGTCCCTACCTGGCCGTCGACATGAACTCGCGCAACAGCCGCGCCAGTTCCGCGGGCCGTTCCTCCTGCGGATAATGCCCGCACTCGGCGATCTGCACGAGCCGCGAGCGCGGAATCGCTGCTTCGAATCTTCTGGCGAAGCGCGCGACGGTGTAGGCGATATCGCGTTCGCCCCACACGAGCAAGGTCGGCTGCATGAGCTTCGACAACTCGCCGCTGCGCGTACCGTTTTCGTCGCGGGCGAGGTCGACCACCGCACCCCAGTTGTCGGAATTGTCGCAGTTCAAGAACATCTCCTCGACACGCTCGTCGGCGACAGGGGTCTGGAAGTGCGGTTGCAGGGCGCCGCGGATGCGCTCGCGCGAATTGAGCAGATAGCCGAGGCCCGCGCCCGGCCACTTGCGCAGCTTGACTTCCTCGGGCAGCCACTCGTCGTCGTTGCGCGGCATGCCGGCGGCGTCGACCAGCACCACGCGCGAAATTCGGTCGGGAGCATCGAGCGCCGCGCGCCAGGCGAATTCGCCGCCATAGGATTGGCCGACGATGCAGACGTCGCGCAGATCCTGCGTGTCGAGGAATGCGTGGATGTAGTCGGCGCAAGCTTGAAATGAGTACTTCGAGAGTTCCGAACGCGCGCTGCCGTGCCCGATCATCTCGAGCGCGTAGATGTCGAAGTCGTCGAGCAGGCCGGCGAAGCCGGGCAGGCCGAAGATCAACTCGCTCCAGGTCATCGCGCTGCCCGGGGTCCCGTGGATCAAGAGCAACTTCGGCTTGCCAACGCTGCCGGCGTGGAGCCAGCTGAACTGCACGCGCCGCGACTTTCCGCCGCTCGCGATGTCGGCTTCGCGGGTCGAGTAGCCGAGCGCGGCCGCGGCCTTGTTCTTCGGCAGTGCCGCGAGCCGGCGCTCGATCTCGTCCTTGGGCAGTGACGAACACGAGGCCATGACGAACGAGATGACCACGGCGACCGCGATGAGTGCGATCAGGACGGCGAGTGTGCGCATGGGGTGCTTGCTGCTGGCGCGTTGGATTCGCCAGCTGTTTCCGCTCAATCGAATCGGCCGGCCGCG
>JAYUUV010000004.1:0-5498 GCA_043754695.1 Planctomycetota bacterium | reverse complement strand
CTCACGGCCGGGGCACCGACCGAATCTCGAAATCGCGAAGCAAGTACACGCCGGAGGCGATCCCCGGCCGCAGCACCAGTTCGCCCGAGGTGCCCGGCTGCTGGAGGGCCTGGAAGATCTCGTTGGAACCAGGTTTCAGCCTGTGCCGGTAGGGGCGAGCGAACTCCGTCTGGCCTTCGGGCCTGTAGGAGAGCGCTAGTTCCGTGCTGGCGGGGCTTTCGATCCACAGGTGCAGCACGGGGACCTCGTCCGGGAGCGGCGTGAGGCTTCCCACACCAAGCATGTCCCGCTGTTCGATCAGTCGCACGGGAAGCCGCGGCCGCGGGGTCAGGGCGGCGGGGCCGATGACTGTGGAGCCAAGGCCCGCGAGCCCCCAGTCCGGGACGCTCCTGTCGACCGTGAGCAGGACTTTCGTGGAAGCCTCGAAGCGGGCCTTCCACGGGTTCCCCTCGGTCGGAATCAGCTTCTCGGGTTCAAGGTGGTTCAAGGTTCTTTCCACGAACATGTCCACCAGGATCGCGGGGCCCGCTTCCTCGATGTCCGAGACCTGGATGAACGTATCCCAACGGCATTCGAGGTAGGAGCACTGCTCGGCGAGGCCCTGTTCGATGTGCGGCCCGAACGAATCGTGCATCAGGATCAGGCGCGGCCGCGAAGAACCTTCGATCTCGCTCTTGCGCAGGCGGCCGAAGCGGAAATTCCCTTCGAAGCGATTCTTGGTGTGTGTCTCGCGGGGCACGAAGGCGTGGGCGGGCGTGGGCAACAGGTCGCTGATGTACATGCGCATCGCCCAAGAGTCGCCGTTGCCGGCAAAATCCACGCGCCTGAAGTTGTCGACTTCCTCCGGAACGAATCCGCTGACCAGGCCATTCATGCGCTCGAGAATGGCGCGCAGCGCTGCCTGGGATCCGCGGCCGGACCAGTGCGTCCCAAGGCTCGTGTAGACCCACTCCTCGGGTTTGTCCGCGAACTTCGCGGCGTTGAGTGCACTGCGCAGATCGAGGAGCTCGACCTTGGGCGCGTGCAGCCTCATGTACTCGAGCAACTGCTCCAGGCGCGTGGGACCGACCGGTTGCATGTAGTCCGGCAGGAGTTCCGGGTAGACGCTCTCCTTGTCCGGCGCGACGACGTAGAGATACTGCACGCCGAGCGCCGCCAGACGCGCGCGCTTGCGCTCGAGCACGTCACTCCACTGTTCGAGTTCCTGCGGCGAGAACGGGTACGCACCGCGGTGATTCTCCTTGGAGTGTTCACCGTCGTAGAACAGCCAGCCCTTGCGGCCGACGTACACGTCCGCACTCGGCGACACGCCGAAGCCGAGGAACTTGACGATGCTGTTCCAGCGCAGGAGCTTGTCGCGCAGGCCGAAGCTGTCCTTGAAATAGGCCTCGTAGGCCGCGGGATAGTCGGCGAAAGCCCGCACGGTCCGCGGGGGCGGCGGACAGACTGCGGGCATGCGCAATTCGGGCTTTTCCGGGCTGCGCACGCTGTCGTCCGGACGCACCCACTTGTCGAGTGTGGGCGCGGCGATCACCAAAAGGAATCCAAGCACGCTGAGCGATTCGAAGAACCAGCGCGCGACGTGCGTCAGGGTCGAGGAGCGGTTCGCGTCCATCAGAAGCGGAAGTAGATGAACGGGTTGTAGGAGTTACCGGCCAGCTCGAGGCTCGAGGCCAAGAGCACCAGCGCGAGCGCGAGCATCCCCAGCGTTTCCAGAGCCAGGACTCGAACGAAAAATCCCTGGCCGAGGTTCTGCTCGTGGCGTTTGCGCAGTGCGGCGAGCCAGGGCATCGAACCGACGACTCCGGCCAGCAGCGCTGTGATCAGGCGTGAATCGAGGAACAATCCCAGCGGTTGTTGTGAACTGTCCGCGCCACCGACGAACATCGCGGCGAGGAATTTTTGAGCTTGGGGGAGATCCGTCGCGCGGAAGAAGACCCAACCGACCATCACCACGAGCAGCAAGTAGACGTGGCGCAACCCGGCCGAGCGCGCTTCGAGCCAGCGCCCGAGTCCGAGGCGTTCGAAGACCAGGAAGCTGCCGTGGAAAAGGCCCCAGACGACGAAGTTCCAGCTCGCGCCGTGCCACAGCCCGCACAAGAAGAACACCAAGAGCAGATTGAAGTAGGTGCGTCCGGCCGAACCGCGATTGCCGCCGAGCGGGATGTACAGGTAGTCTCGAAACCACGACGACAGCGAAATGTGCCAGCGGCGCCAGAAATCCGTCACCGAGCGCGCGACGTAGGGATGATCGAAGTTTTCGCGGAAGTGGAATCCGAACATCTGGCCGAGGCCGATGGCCATGTCCGAGTAGCCCGAAAAATCGAAGTAGATCTGCAGCGTGTAGGCGAAAACGCCCAGCCACGCCACTGGCGTCGAGACGGCCTCGGGCATGCCGAAGATCTGGTCGGCGACTTCGGCCGCCGCGTTGGCGATCAGCATCTTCTTGCCCAGGCCGAGCACGAAGCGCCGCGCGCCCTTGGCAAAACCAGACCAGGTCGATTCGCGCGAGTCGACTTCGTGGTGCACGTCCTTGTAGCGCACGATCGGGCCGGCGATCAATTGCGGGAACAGCGACTTGTACAGCGCGAATTTGGCCGGATTGCGCTGCGCCTCGACGTCGCCGCGGTAGACGTCGATCACGTACGACATGGCCTGGAAGGTGAAGAACGAGATGCCCAGCGGCAGACGAATTCTTCCCGTCTCCGTCAGCAAGGCCAAGCGGCCCCATTCGGAGTGGAACAGGCGACTGCCGAGAGGCTCGACAGGGCGCCAGCTGAACAGTGGCCAGACGCTCTCCCAGATCCAGTCGGCGTACTTGAAAAAGACCAGGATGCCGATGTTGAAGATCAGGGCGGCGATCAAGCCCTGCTTGCCGCCGCCGCGGCTTCGCTCGCGCGCGACCCACAACGCGAAGACATAGTTCGCGAGGATCGACGTCAGCATCAAGGAGACCAGCCAGGTTTCGCCCCAGGTGTAGAAGTACAGGCTGGCGACCAGCAGCACCGTGTTGCGCAGACGACGGTCCAGGGCGAAGTACGCCAACAGGACCAGCGGCAAGAACTGGAACACGAACAGGGGCGAACTGAAGAGCATCGGGAAGACTCAATCGTACAAGGCGGCGGGCCGGCTCCAGCGAACCTCGGCGCCCGACCTGCCCGGGAAGGCGGCGAACGGCCCGCTGCCTGCTTGGAAAATGCATCGGATCGGCCGCGGCGCCCGTACGCTTGCGGCCCATGGCGCCCTTTCTGGCCTGTATTGCGGTCCTCGCGAGTTGGCTCTTCAGCGGCCTTCACCCGGATTCGCGCTCGACCTCGTTGGTTCAGGTGAGTGGAAGCGTTGCGCGTCTGGAACTCATCTGCCAGGCGCGCACGATCGCGGAGGCCCTGCCGCTCGACCTCGATAACAGCGGGGAGATCGACCAGAGCGAGCTGCTGGCCGGACAGTCGGCGCTGGCCGCCTACGTGCTCGAGCACTATCAGCTCTTTCCTGCGCACGACGAGGGACTGGACGGCGTTTTCGATCCCGCGCACGCGCTGCACGGAAAACTGATCGAGCACAGACTGATCCCGGCTTCACAGAGCGCCATCGACGAGCTTCGCATCGCCGGTGTCTACGAGTTCGAAGCTGCAGCGCCGCTCACGGAATTGACGCTGCGCGTGCGGCTCTTTCGCGAGCAGAATCCCTACCACCGCGACGAAGCCCGGCTCGAGTTCCAATCGGACCTGCCCGCGCGCCATCTTTTCTCGGGGGAACAGGGCCAGGTCTGGCGCTATGAACCCGAGAGTCAGCGCCGTCCACACGTCTTCGCGGACTATTGGAAGGACGGAGTTGCGCACATCGCCAGCGGTTGGGATCACCTGGCCTTCCTGTTGGCGCTGGTGTTGGCCTCGCGGCGCTGGCGTTCCGTCCTGCTGGTGGTCACGGCGTTCACCCTCGCGCACACGCTCACGCTGGCACTGGCGGCCTTCGATCTCGTGCACGTGCGCTCCGAATTGGTCGAGATGGCGATCGCGCTCTCGATTGCCTACGTCGGCGCGCTGAATCTGCTCTCGAAGGAGCCGGGATCGCGCTGGATCGAAGCCTTCTTGTTCGGACTGGTGCACGGCCTGGGCTTCGCCGGTGCGATCAGGGATGCGCTGAGCTTCGAGCCGCTGCGCATCACCGCGTTGCTCGGCTTCAACCTGGGCGTCGAGTGCGGTCAACTCGCCATCGTCCTGCCGCTCGCCGCCGTGTTCGCCTGGCTGCCCGGTTCGCGTTCGGCGGGGGATGTGGAGCGCGCCTTCCTCGCGCCGCGTTGGTTGCGCCGCGCGGCTTCGCTGCTGATCGTCGTCGCCGGCCTGTACTGGTTCGCACAGCGTGCGCGACTGTTCGGCTGAAGTGCGCCGATCCGGGCGCTATGCTCGGCCGGCGATGGAACGCCTTGGTTTGATTGCGCTCGGAGGTGCCCTGGGCGCATTGCTGCGCGTCGGTTGCGTGAGCCTGGGGGCGCGCTGGGTCGCCGCAGGCATCCCGCTGGCCGTCCTGGTCGTCAATGTGCTGGGTTCGTTCGCAGCCGGTTGGATCATGGCGATCGTGGTCGCGCGGCCGTCGAGCAGCGAGAACCTGCGCGCCTTCGCCATGGTCGGCGTGCTCGGCGCGTTCACCACCTTCTCCGCCTTCAGTTGGGAGAACCTCGAATTGCTGCGTCAGGGCGCCTTCGGCCGCGCCGGGCTGCACGCGCTTTTGCACGTGTCGCTGTCGATCGGCGCGGTGATCCTGGGCGCCTGGGTCGGGCGCTGAGACCGCGCTCGCGCGCTCAATTCAGCGCCGGCCGCGCGCGCGCCTGGGCCGCGTTGGTCTTGGGGTGAAGTTCCTGGCTGTGGCGGATGATCTCGCCCTCGACCATGTAAACGATGTCCTCGGCGATGTTCGTCGCGTGGTCGCCGATGCGCTCGAGGTGGCGCGAGACGGACATGGTCTGCACCGCGCGATCGATGGTCTCAGGACGTTCCTTCATCATCGTTTCGAGGCGCTTGAACATCTGCATGTTGTACTGGTCGACTTCGTCGTCGCGCCGGCAGACTTCGCGGGCCAGCACGGTGTCGAGGTTGACCAACGCGTCGAGCGAATCGGAAACCATCGAGCGCACGCGCTCGACCATGCGGCCGAAGTCGATCGTGACCTCGATCGGGTCGTTGCGCGAAAGGAACGAGGCGCGTTCGGCGATGTTGTGCGCGAGGTCGCCCATGCGTTCGAGGTCGTTGTTGACCTTGATGCAGCCGACGATGAAACGCAGATCGCCCGCGACCGGTTGGTGCAGGGCCAGGATCTTGAGGCACTTGTCCTCGACCTCGAGTTCCTTCTTGTCGATCGCGTCGTCGCCCGCGATGACTTCGTCGGCGAGTTCGGGCCTGCGCTGGATCAAGGCCGCCATGGCCTTGTTCGTCGCTTCTTCGACCATGGCGCCCATGGTCAGGATGTCGCGCTTGAGTTGATCGAGGTCGTGTTGGAGGTGC
>JAYUUV010000003.1:0-5699 GCA_043754695.1 Planctomycetota bacterium | reverse complement strand
CTGGGCGGCCAATTCCCGCCAGGAGGTTTGCGCCGCCAGGCCTTCGACACACAGCGCTCCCGGCTTGGCGCGGACGACGTCGAGGGTCTGCTTCCCGATCGAGCCGGTCGAGCCGAGGACAATCAGGGACTTCATGCGACCCCGTGAGTCGGCCCTGGCCGTCCGATGCGGGACCTGTGGCGACAAAGCGGCGCGCACGAGGCGCCGGCTCGCCGCGCGAATGAAGTGGGTGCGCAGCCCTGCGGCCCGGGGGCCGAGCACAATTCGGCGGCAGCGCAGTCGCATCGACCAAGCGCGCTCTGAAGTAGGTGGAGCTTTCTCAAGGGCTGTCGGGGCGTGGCCCCGGCCGGATCCAACTGGTACTTTATGCCCTGCGCGGGGCTTGGGGAATCGCCGTTCTCCCATGGATCTACGCATTCAGGCCCGCTCGATGAACGACCCGCGAAGTGCTGCCAGCGCCTAACACCCGGCGCGCCATTGCCCGCTGTGCGGGGCGAACTTCGTTTCGGCCCTGATCGAGGGGCGCAGCCGGCCACAATGCGAGCGCTGCCGCTATGTGCTGTATTCCAACCCGGCGGCTGCCTCCGCCGGCGTGGTGATCGACGCCTCTGGGCGGGTCTTGCTGGTGCGCCGCGCGATTGCTCCGCATCTGGGGCTCTGGGCGCTCCCGGCCGGCTACCAGGAGAGCGACGAGTCACCCGCCTCTGCGGCTGCCCGTGAAGTCCGCGAGGAAACCGGACTCGAGGTCGATGTCGGGCCTCTGTTCGACCTGATTTTCGTCACCGACAATCCAGCGAAGCCTGCGAACCTGGCCGTCTACCTGTGCCGCGCGCTCGGCGGCCGGCTCGCCGCCGGGGACGATGCCAGTGAGGTGCGCTTTTTCGGACTGGACGATTTGCCTCCGGACATTGGTTTCGACAATACCAAGCGCATACTCTCGCGCCTCGCAACGAGCCCCGCGTACCGCGACCTGCTGCAGACGATGACCCAACCCAAGGCCAGTTCACCGCGTTCGATCACTTACAAGGACGCCGGCGTCGACATCGAAAACAAGTACGCGGCCGTGGACGGCGCGAGTGCTGCGATCCGCGCCAGCTTCACACCAGGAGTCGTCGGTGACGTCGGTGGGTTCGGCGGGCTTTTCGACCTGGCCCGCGCCGGCTGTGGCCGCGGCCTTTTGGTCGCCAGCGCCGATGGCGTCGGCACCAAACTCGAGATCGCCGCGCGCGCGAAGATCTACGACACGGTCGGCCGCGACCTCGTGCAGCACTGCATCAACGACATCTTGGTGCAGGGTGCGCGACCGTTGTTCTTCATGGACTACGTCGGCATCGGGCTGCTCGAGCCGACGATGACCGCCGAGTTGATCCGCGGCTGCGCCAACGGCTGTCGCGAGAACGGACTCGCCTTGCTCGGCGGCGAAACAGCAGAAATGCCGGGACTTTATCGCCCCGGCGATTTCGATCTCGTGGGTTTCATCGTCGGCGTGGTCGAGCCGGACAAGCTGCTCGACGGCAAGCGTGTGAAGCCTGGACAGACCCTGCTGGGCCTGGCCTCCGCGGGACTGCACACCAATGGTTATTCGCTGGCGCGCAAGATCGCCTTCGACGCGCTCGGGCACGGACTCTCGGATCGGCCGGCCGCGCTCGAGGGCCGTTCGGTGGGGGAGGCGTTGCTCGCCGAGCACCGCTCCTATCTGAAGCTGCTCTGGCCGCTGCTCGAGGAACGCCGCATCGCGGCCATGGCACATATCACCGGCGGTGGGTTGGTGGACAACCTGCCGCGCGTGCTCAATGGCACGGACGCGCTGATCGATCGCACGTCGTGGCCGCTGCCCGCCGTGTTCCGCTGGTTGTGCGACGGCGGAAATGTGGACAGCGAAGAGCGCTACCAGGTCTTCAACATGGGGGTCGGCATGGTCCTGATACTCGACCCGGAGGAAGTCGGACCCGTGCGCGCGCAACTTTTGGCCCAGGGCGAGGCAAGTTGGGTGATCGGCCGAACCGAAGCCGGTTCCGGCGTCGTGCGCTGGTCGCGCTGAGGCCTGCTTCGGGCGCGGTTCGGACCGGCCTGCGCCCGGGTCGACAGGCAACGCTGGATCTGGGGCGCCACTGCGGCGATGATCCTCGGGCCCCCAAACCCCTGAAACTCCGGGCGCCTCGCGCGCTACGTCTGACATGCTTCACAAAGCCGCCTGGGCTGCGTTCGCCACCGCGACGCTGGCCGCGATTGCCCTGTGCTCGTTGCAGACCGCACCGAAGACCGAGATGTCGCCGCGTGACCAGAAGGAACTGGGCACCCTGCTCGGCAAAGCGCTCGATCCGGCGAAACAGGACTTGAAGGACAAGGAGAAGTCCGTCGGGGAGTTGCGAAAGTTCCTGGAGAAGGCCGGCAAGACGCGCAATGCCAAGGATCCGCTGCAGGGCGGACTGGCGTTGACCGCCGATCTTTCGAAGGCGCTGCACATGTCGGCCAGCTACCGCATGGAGGGCCTGAAGCCGGGCGAAGTCAAGAACACGACGCTGGGCCCGCCGAAGACGGATCCGTTCGGCTACGCGCTCTGGCTGCCCAAGGCCTACAAGCCCGATGGCGGGCCCTATCCTGTGATCGTTTGTTTTCCGGGCACGAAGGACGGCAAGGTCCAGAGCGGAGAATCGTTCCTGGTCGACAATTGGACCGACGCCGGTCTGCGCGAAAAGGTCCTGATCGCGGCGCTGAATCTTCCCGACGAGCCGAAGAGCTGGACTGAGTCCGAGACCAGCACCGGCAAAGCGGGCGGCATCAAGACGGCGATGCTGACGCTCAAGGATCTCGGCGCGCGCTACGCGATCGATTTCGACCGCATCTACTTGTCGGGCCGCGAGTCCGGCGTGGCAGCTGCGCTCGCGCTTGCGGCCAAGTTCCCGCAGAACTTCGCGGGCGTGATCGGCCGCTCCGGCGATTGTGGAACCACGCCAGGAAACAACTTTCGCAACCTGCCGACGTACTTCGCCGGCGCGGGAGCCGAGGCGGCTGCGTTCGAGGAAGCCAACAAGAAGTTCGGCTACGACAACTGCACGATCAAGTCGGATGGGAACGATGCCGACGCCCTGACCTGGATCAACGAGCATCCGCGGAATTCCAACCCCGCCAAGGTCACGCTCTATCCGGGCCGGCCGATTCCGTTGCGCGCGTACTGGCTCAAAGTGCCGGCGACGGACATCCCTCCGGCCGACGACTACAAGATCGAGGGCGAAATCGATCGCGCGAAGAACACGATCACTATCACGAGCAAAGGTGTGAAGCAGGTCACGCTGATGCTCAACGATATTCTGGTGAACCTCGACAAGCCGGTGACGATCGTGTTGAACGGCAGCTCCCAGGATGCGCTGCTTCCGCGCAGCCTCGACGACATGCTCGACATGATGTTCAAAGCCACCAGCGAGCCTGGACGGGTCTACGTCCTGCGCAAGGACTTCGATCTGCCGGTCGCCAAGTGAAGAGCTTTTGCGCCCCTGATCCGCGCGCAGGCACGCGCCCTGCGGCGCTGCGGTGAGTCCGGAAAAGCCCAGAGTCCGCGGCTTGCTCGCGTGGGTGGCCGTCGCGGGCGCCGCGACGATGATCGTCGAGCTTTCCGCCGTGCGCATGGTCTCGCCGTGGTTCGGCGCCTCCAGCGGAGTGTGGACCAACGTGATCGGCGTGATCCTGCTGGCGCTCGCGCTGGGCTACCTGGTGGGAGCGCGGGCGGCCGCCCGCGAGCGGATCGAAACCGCGCTGGCACTCGCGTTGGGCTCCGCCGCGGTTTTCACCGCGCTGCTGCCGCTGTTCGCCGCGCCGGTCTGCGGCTGGTTCATGCCGGCGGAACTGTCGTTGGATCAAGCCGGGCCGCTGTTTGGATGGGGCAGCCTCGCGGCGACCGGCGCTCTCTTCCTGCTCCCGGCCCTCGCGCTTGGAGCGGTCGGTCCGCTGGCGCTCGAACTTGCTTCGCGTTCGGGCAAACGGCCGGGCACGGCCGGCGGTCAGATCCTTTGCGCTTCGACGCTGGGAAGTCTGGTGGGGACCTTCGCCACAACGCACGTCCTGCTGCCACAGCTTGGAGTCGCGCGTACGACTGCCGCGGCCGCGCTGTTGCTCGGCATGGGCTCGCTGGCACTCGGTGTGTCGTCGCGAAAACGCGCCGCACTCGGACTTGGCCTCGTGATCCTGCTTTGCGTGCTGGGAAGCGGCGCACGCTCCAAGCCGCGCTTGCCGGCCGGTGTTGAATTGCTCGAGGCGCGCGAATCGAGTTATCAGAGCTCGCGCGCTGTCGTCGATCGGCGCGGAGCGCAGGAACTGCGCTTGCTGCAGGTCAACGAAGGTCTCGATTCGTTCCAGTCGGTGTGGCGCGCGAGTCCGGGGCCGCTCGGGCCTGGTTACTACTACGACGCGTTTGCATTGCCGGCCTGGTGGTCGACGCGCACTAGCGGCACGTGGAATGTCGCCGTCTTGGGTCTCGGCGCAGGCACTGCGTTTCGCGTGCTCGACGGCGCTTCACCGCCGGGCCTGAGCCTGTCGTGCATCGGCGCGGAGATCGACCCCGAAGTCGTCGCTTTGGGGCAGCGCTGGTTTGACCTTCCCGCCAACGATTCGGCGCATCGCGTCGTCGCGGGGGCCGACGCGCGCAGCGCCCTGCGCGGCTGGCCGGGTCCCTTCGACGAGATCGTGCTCGATGCCTACGCGCATCAAACCGAGATCCCGGCGCATCTGTGTTCGCGCGAGGCTCTTCTGGAGATGCGCGGCAAGCTCGCCGATTCAGGCTGGCTCGCGATCAACGTCGGCGGTTTCTCGTTCGACGATCCGCTGCTTGGGGCCGTGGCGGCAACGGCCGCCAGCGCCTTCGAGTCGCGCGTGCTCGTGCTGCGCATCGGCGGCTCGCGCAACTTCGTGATCTTCGCGCGCGTGGGACGCGCGCCGATCGATCCGACGAATTTGGACGCGCCGCGGCCTGGAGCTCTGCTCCAGCATCTTTGGGGCCCGGCGCAGCTGCCCGAGGGTTCACGCTGGATGGACGCGACTTCCGGCAGCGTGTTGACCGACGATCTGAACCCCAGCGACGTCCTGCAGCGCCGTTCGATCGAGGAGGCGCGGCTTGCGAGTTCGACGCGCGTTTGAGCGAATGCGCGCGACGTCCATTGCGGCGCTCGCGCTGGCCGTCCTCTTTGGCGGCGCGCACCTGCACGCCGATACCCTGGCCGAAGTCCAGCGTGCGGCGGAAGCGGGCGAATTCGCGCGCGGGCTGCAATTGGCGCAGGCCGAAGCGGATCCGTTGGTTTCCCTGCGAGCTCAGGTCTGGCTGCGCTACAAGGCGCGCGATTTCGAGGCCGCCCACGCCGCAGCCGAGCAAGCGCTGCTGCTCGCGCCGGACGATCTGTGGCTGGCCGAGCGCGCCTGTGCCGCGGCACTGTGGATCGGCGAACCTGCTCGCGCGCAGCGCGCGCTGACGCGCTTCACGGCCAGCCTGAACGCTGCGCCCAAGACCGCGGCGGAAGCGTTCCGCGCGCCCTTCGAAGCGGAGCGTACCCAGACTGCCGACCTGAGCTCAGCCGCACGCCGCGCGGACAGCGCCGCGCTGCTTGCGCGCATGTGTGGATTCAGCCTTCTGGCCGCGCTGCTTCTTGCGCTCTGCTGGATGGGCCTGGACCTGCGCCGGCGGGCGGACAAATAAAAGCGCGCTGGCCGGC
>JAYUUV010000002.1:0-7239 GCA_043754695.1 Planctomycetota bacterium | reverse complement strand
GGGCGCTGTTGGGATCGGTAACTTTCACTTGGAAGATCACGAGCTTGCCCCGGGGAGCGGTCGGTTGAAACGACCAGAGAGAGTCGAGAACACCCGACGGCGGCACAAGTCCTCGGTCGAAGCTGCGTTGCTTCTGGACGAGGTTCTCGACGAGAATTCCGGGCTGCGGCTGCACGATCGGCGTGCTCCCGAGATTGAGGCGCACGGCCATGCCCGGCGTGGCGCGCAGGCGCAGCGTGATCGAGCCGCCGGGATAAGGAGTGCCGATCAGCTCGAGCGTCGGCTCAGTGGTCGCTGTGTAGATCAAAGTGCAGCCGCCTCCCACGCCGATCGGCCCCCCCGCGTAGGTCATGTCGGAGGTCCACGCGATGACGCTCCCGATCAGCCCCAGTGATCGCCCCCACACTCCGTACGGGGCACCGGCCGGAAGCCCCGGCGCAGCTCCTTCAAGCATCCCGACGCCACCTCCGGCAAGGATCAACTCGATCGGACCAGGGAATTGTTGCGTCACGGCGGCCCTCAGTCCGAATCCACCGCTGCCGCCGTGGTAGCCGCCGCAGCTTGGGTCACCGTTGGCTCCCCGGCCCCCGGTTGCCGTCGAAAGCGCGAAGTGCACTCGCGACGCTCCCTGGCACAGTATCCCGTCACCACCATCGCCGCCCGACGTGCAGATGCCGCCGCTGTATCCGAGCATTCCAAGAAAATTCGACTGCACGATCTGAGCGCGCGAATCCCGGATGGTCGCTCCTGGGGAGCCTTGGTCGAACTGGATTCCACTCGTCACCGATTGCATGCGTACGTCGGAACTTCCACTGACATAGATCCTGGCGTGGAGCCGCTGCAGCAGGACAGTCCCCGCGCAGCCATTGACCTGGATTACTTTCCCCCAGTCTGCTGACCACTCTGGTTCGACGTTGTAGAGCAGCGCCACTTCACCGGCGGGCACCGCATTCACGGCAATAGTGCCCGATATCCTGACGGATCCCTGCCCGAGGAGCGACAGGCCGTGCGTCAGCGTGAACGGACTGTAGGTTCCCGCGCGAACGATGATCACATCGCCCGGTGCGGCAGCGGCGATTGCGGGTGGAATATTCGTGAAGTTCGCGCCGGCGCCGTTGGCCTGATCGACGATCCAAGTATTGCAAAGCCCGGGCACACCCAGCGCGAGCCATACGATCTTCGTAACAAGGCCGCGCTGCAGGATACTTCGGAGCGAGCGCTTCATCTGATGAACTCCTTGGGAAGAGGCGATCCCACGTTACCACGCCGTGAACCGTGCAGGAATGTGCCTCTCGGGCCGGGGCCCGGATGCCACTCTGGCGCCAAGGCACCGTGATAGGAAGTCGACGCAACGCCTCCCCAATCATCCGGGCCGCTTCAAGGCCGCGCACAAAAGAAGCGCTGAACGAGCGTTACTTTGGGCAACCGCAGCCGCCGTCAATCCAAGCGCGCGCGGCGTTGACGAGTTCTTCGTGACTGATGTGCACCGGAGTGCGGCCTTCGCCGGGAGTCCAGCCCCAAAGCACGAGCGGATCCTTCGCCAAGTGTTCGAAAATTTCCTCCGTGGAACGATTGCCGTTCTGTTTGCGGTCCTTGAGCTGCCGACACAGTTCGCCTGAACTTCTTCCGACGAAGACCAGCGGCATTTCCTCTTTCGGCATGCGCCAGCCCGGCGCACCCGGCGGCATCGGCGACGGGCCGACGTTCACTCCGCGGTGACAGGCATCGCAATGCAGGCCGAATCCGCCGCGGCCGTCCGCTCCGGCCTTGATGTCTTGGACGTGCGCGTGCATGTCGTCGCCCTGCGTGGGGATGCGATCGCCGGGGTGGCAATTGGCACAGCGCGGATGTTCGAGCACGGCGTAGATCGTGGCCCAGGCAGCCACTGATTTGCGGCCGGCCTCCGTGCTGAGGTCGGCGCCCGCGTCCTTGGGCGTCGTGTCGCAACTCGCGGCGGCGAGCAGCAGGCCAAGGCCGAGCAAGGAAATCCGATGGATGATTCTCACGCTTTCAAGTCCTCCGCACGGATGGGCAAGCGCCGGATGCGCTTCTTGGTCAATTGGAACAGCGCGTTGCACAAAGCCGGTGCGACCGTCGGCACGCCGGGTTCGCCGACACCCGTCGACGGCTCCAGACTCTCGATGATGTGCACTTCGACCTCTGGCATCTGTGGCATGCGCAGCATGCGATAGTTGTGGAAGTTCGACTGCTTCACGCGGCCCTTGTCGAGCGTGATCTCGCTGTACAGCGCGGCGGTCAGCGCGAAACCGACCGCGCCTTCGAGTTGCGCCACGATCGTGTCGGGATTGACCGTGCGGCCGCAATCGATCGCGCACACGGCGCGGTGCACGCGCAATTTGCCGTTTTCGATCGAGGCCTCGATCACGTGGGCCACGTAGCTCGCGAACGAAAAGTGCACGGCGATTCCGCGCGCGTGGCCGGCGGGCAGCGCGCGATCGTTGGCTGCTTTCCAGGCTTTTTCGAGCACGGCCAGGCGCCGCGGATCTTTCGCGAGCAAGCGCCGGCGCAATTCGATCGGCTCGGTCTTCGTCGCGTGAGCGATTTCGTCGATGAAACTTTCGACCACGAACGCAGTGTGCGAGTGGCCCACCGAACGCCACCACAACGTCGGCACGCCGACTTGGGTCGTGTGCAGATCGACCCGTACGTTGGGGATCGAGTACGGAATGTCGACCGCGCCCTCGACCGAGGTCTCGTCGATCCCGTCCTTGATCAAGAAAGGCTCGAAGGCCGTTCCTGCGATGATCGACTGGCCGACAATCGTGTGCGTCCAGGCCTCGAGCGTTCCGTTCGCGGAGATTCCCGCGGCGATACGGCTATGCCATTGCGGCCGGTAATAACCGCCGCGCAGATCGTCCTCGCGGGTCCAGACGAGTTTGATCGGCGCGCCGGCTTTTTTCGCGACCTCGACCGCTTCGAGGATGTAGTCGCAGGCCGGGTTCGCGCGCCGACCGAAACCACCGCCGAGGAAAGTCGTGTGCAGCTTGACCTGTTCGGGCTTCAGTCCGGCGGCGGCGGCGGCGGTCGCGTGGTCGACGGTCTGGAATTGGCTGCCGACCCACAACTCGCAGGAATCCTTGCGCAGATCGACGACGCAATTGAGCGGCTCCATCGGCGCGTGGGCGAGGTAGGGCAATTCGTAGTCGGCTTCGAGCTTGTGTGCCGCGCCCGCGAGCGCGTGGGCCGCGTCGCCATCCTGGCGCGCAAGTTTGCCCGGCTGTTTGGCCAGCTCGCGATACTGCGCGCGCAGTTCTTCGCTCGAAAAATTCGCGTTCGTGCCTTCGTCCCACTGCACCGCCAGCGCGTCGCGGCCCTGTTTCGCGGCCCAGTAGCGCTCGGCGACCACAGCGACGCCCGAGGGCACCGCGAACACTTTGCGCACGCCGGGAATTGCCAGCGCCGCGGCCTCGTTCCACTTCAAGGCTTTGCCGCCGAATACAGGCGAGTGCGCGACCAGCGCAGTCAACATGCCCGGCAGCGCGACGTCGAGGCCGAAGATCGCCGCGCCCGTGCATTTTTGCGGCGTGTCGAGCCGGCGCGTGGACTTGCCCAGGATGCGATACGTCGCCGGCTCCTTGAGCACGACTTCCTTCGGTACTTCGGCGACTGCAGCCGCGACCACCAGCTCGCCATAGCTCGCGCGATAACCGCGCTTGGTGTGGATCACGACGCCCGGAGTCGTTTCGCATTCCGCTGCCGGCACTTTCCATTCCATCGCCGCCGCGGAAATCAGCATCGCGCGCGCTAGGGCACCGGCCTGTTTGAGCGGTCCTGTCATGCCCATGACACTCGTGCTGCCGCCGGTGAATTGCAGCGGCATGCCCGGATGGTTGTAGACCGGATCGACCGGCGCGAACTCGAAACCGACGTCCTTCCAATCGGCGTCGAGTTCTTCCGCGACGAGCATGGCCAGCGCGGTCGAAACGCCCTGGCCCATCTCGGCCTTGTTGATCATCACCGTGACTTTGCCGTTCGTGGCAATGCGCACGAACGCGTTCGGCGTGAACGGCCCGTCTTGCTGCGCGGTTTTTTCTCCCGCCGCGGCCTCGAATGGAAACTGGATCGCGATCAACAGTCCGCCGCCGAGCGCGGCGCCGGCGCGCAAGAAATTGCGCCGATCGAACAGCGTGGGCGCGCTCATTTTTCACCTCGCTTCAGCACAGCCGCGCGGTGGATCGCCTTCCTGATGCGGACGTAAGTCGCGCAACGGCAAACATTGCCCGACATGCAGGCGTCGATTTCTTCGTCGCTTGGATTCGCGCGCTCGGCGAGCAGGGCGGCCGCGCTCATGATCTGACCCGACTGGCAGTAGCCGCACTGCGGCACGTCGGTCTCGACCCAGGCGCTGACCAAGGGATTGGCGAGATCCGCCGCGAGGCCTTCGATGGTCGTGATCTTGGCGCCCGCGACTTCGGACAGCGGCAGCACGCAGGAGCGCACCGCTCGGCCGTCGACGTGCACCGTGCAGGCGCCGCATTGCGCCACGCCGCAGCCGAACTTCGTGCCGGTCAGGCCGAACTCCTCGCGCAGCACCCACAAGAGCGGGGTGCTCGGGTCGGCGGCGACCGAAAGCCGTTTGCCGTTGATTTCCAGATCGACAGTCACGTGCGAATCTCCTCGAGCGCGACGAAAGTGGGGCGAGTCAGCCGTTGCGCGCGCAGTTTCCCTTCGCGGAGCACGCCGAGCAAGCCGAACTCGGCGCGATCCGGTACTTGGGGCGTCTTTCATCCGCCGCCGTTTCGCCAATGGCCTTGAGGAAATCGCGACGCCTCGCTATCCTCCCCGGTTCTCAACCGGTCGGGGCGTGGCGCAGCTTGGCTAGCGCGCTGCAATGGGGTTGCAGAGGTCGGAGGTTCAAATCCTCTCGCCCCGACCATTCAAGACGTTCGCGCGCTGCTTCCAGGCGGGTACTCAGACACCCACGTTTCCCTCGAAGCAGCGGCCGACGACTAGCCGCGGCCCTTCTTCAGTTGCGCGGCGATCGTCGCGACGCGCACGCCATAACCTTCGGCGGTGGCAATGTCGCCCTTCGACGGCGCGGCGGGCGGCTTGACCTGAAAACTGGCCGCCATCGGCCTGATGAAGGAGCCGACGCGGTTGGTCACATCGGGGCCGGGGCCTTCGATCGAGTTCATAGAGTCGGGTTGGCTCGCCGCCGGCAAAAGGCCAAGGCCGACGAAGATCATGCCGTGCTGCATCGCGTTGATCATCAGACCGACAAGCGTGTTCAGCTTGTCGCCGGAGAACGAACTCGAATTCGTGAACGCGCCGGCGACCTTGTCCTTCCAGGACAACGTGAACCACTTTTTCGCCGCGGCTTCGATGAATCCTTTCATCCCGGCCGACATGCTGCCCATGTAGGTCGGGCAGCCGAAAATGATCCCGTCGGCGCCGTCCAATTCGTCCATGCGCGCGCTGGCTTCCTCGGCGGAAAGCAACACTGCAGTGACGCCCTTCACGGATGCGGCGCCGCGATGGACTGCCTCGGCCTGCAACTTCGTGTGTCCGTAGAGGCTGTGATAAACGACGTAGATCTTGGTCATGGTGTGGCTTGGCGCTGTGGTCCCGAAAGGCTTCGAGCCGATGTTCGCAGAGTTGACCGCGACCTTACTCGATTCGCCAGGTATGGCGCCAGTTTGGCTCAGCGAGCATTGCGCGTTCGCAAGGACGCGGGGTCAGTGCTCGATTGCTTCCGACGGCCGCGCCTGCGCTGGCAGTCGATCAGCCAGACTCACGATCTCGGCGCGCAGCGCCAATCGTTCGAGCCAATGCGTGGGAATACCTGCTTCTCCGTAGTGCGCGCCGGCGAGCTGACCTGTGATCGCCGCCGTCGTATCCGCGTCTTCGCCGAGATTGGCCGCGGCGAGAACTGCATCGGCAAAGTTGTCCGTTCGCGCGAAACACCACAGTGCCGCCGCGAGGCTTTCCACGACGTAACCAGAGCCGCGAATTTGCGCTTCGCACTTTGCCGCGTAGTTTCCGCGTGCGATTTCGACGATCTGCTCCGCGCCGGTGAATGCAGTCCTGTCCGCGAACAGGACTTCTTCCTTGGAAGCGCCCAGCAGCGCGCGGCACAGGATCCTCGAGAAGAGCCGGCAGGCATCGATGCACTCCTGTGCGCCGTGCGTGGTGCGTGAACTTTCGCCGGCGAAGCGCTCCACAAGCTCGAAATCAGGGAAGTAGTGCATCGGAATCGGCGCGAGGCGCATGATGCAGCCGTTGCCGGCGCTGCGCGGATGTGTCGAACCCGCGTAGGCATTTCCGTCGCGCTGGAATTGCCGCAATGCGGCGCGCACGGTCGAGCCGATGTCGAAGCATGCTCCGGTGCTGCTCAGATAGCCGTCGTCGGCCCAGCGGCAGTAGCGTTGCATCTGGTCTTTGGCATCGAAGCCGGCGCACTCGACCAGGCTCGTGGCCAGACACAGCGCCATCGAAGTGTCGTCCGTCCATTGCCCCGGCCGCAGCTTGAATGGACCACCGCCGAGCATGTCGGTCAGCGGCTCGAACGACCCGCGCGCGCAAAATTCGAGCGTGGTTCCGAGCGCGTCGCCGGCCGCGAGTCCCTGGAGACAGCCCCGGAATCGTTCGCGTTGGTTCATCGGAGTCGATCTCGAGAGCTCGCGTTCCGTTCTAGAAATCCGAAAGAACGCCGGAAAACAAGTGAGCGTGCGCTCAACGTTTCTCGTGGCAGCACTGGTCGATGACCACGGCCGACGCCAGCAAGAGAACCGGATCCTCGCCGTCCGCGAGCTCGATTCCGTAGGTGTCGCGGAAGGCGAAGAATCGCTTCGAGACCGTCGCGACCGTGCGGCCGTCGCGCTCGAATGCGTACTCGTATTCGAAGAAGTCGCCCTTCGCTTCCAGGTCGTCGGGGCCGGGCACGTCGACCGTGAAGCGACAGTGGAAGAACGTGAAAAGTTCCTTCTTGACGACCGCGATCACTTTACCGCCGCGCGCGATTTCATAGGTCGGCCCCCAGGCCAGGATGCGGCGCGTGATGCGCGCGAGCACATTCCCATGCGGATCCTGAATGTCGAGCGTGCTGCGCAGCGTGAAGACCTTGCCGTCGACCAGGAAGCGATCGCGGCCGGCCCCGTCCACGACCGTGTAGTCGTCGCCGAAGGCAAAGATCTTCTGGCGCATCAGGAGTGTTTCCATGCGCGTCATTCTACGCGTGCGAATCCGGCGGTACGGAGCCAGCCTCGACTCCGCCGTTTT
>JAYUUV010000001.1:0-30169 GCA_043754695.1 Planctomycetota bacterium | reverse complement strand
GGACAACCGATGCTCGCGCACAAGGGCTCGAAGGAAGGATTGGTGGCGGCCGCGGTGATCGCCGGTTTGAAGGAGTCCTACGACGTGCGCTGCGTGCCGGCCGTGATCTTCACCGCACCGGAAATGGCTTCGGTCGGACTGCTCGAATCGCAACTCGACGCAGAGCAGCGCGCCTACAAGACGGGCTCGTTCCCGTTCGCAGCCAGCGGCCGCGCGATGAGCCTGATGGAGACCGAGGGCTTCGTGAAAATCGTCGCCGACGCCAAGACCGATGAAATCCTCGGCGTGCACATGGTCGGACCGGAGGTCACCGAATTGATCGCAGAAGCCGCGCTGGCGATCGAGATGGGCGCCACGTCCGAGGATCTGGCGCGCACGATCCACGCGCATCCGACGCTGCCCGAAGCCGTGATGGAGGCCGCGGAAGCGGTGCATGGAATGGCCGTGCACATTTTCCAGAAGCCTGTCGCGCACTGACAGCCCGTGTCCGAAGAGGACGAGAGCCGACGTGCGTTTCGCTCGACTTGCGGCAAGCCGCTGCTCGAAGTTCGCAGACTTCTGCGCACGCCTTATCAGGTCGCGCACGATCTGCAGCAGGCGCTCGTCGATCAACGCGTCGCAGGCCTGATCGGCGATCAACTGCTATTGACCGAGCACGACCCGGTGATCACCGTGGGCCGCGGCGGCGAGCCTTGGCCTGGGACGCTCGGCGGCGTGCCGATACTCAGCGTCGAGCGCGGCGGCGATGCGACCTACCACGGTCCCGGACAACTCGTCGTCTACCCGATCGTGTTGCTCCACCCAGAGCGCCGCGATCTGCATCGCTATCTGCGCGATCTCGAAGAGGTCGTGATTCGCATGCTCGCCGAAGTCGGTGTGCTCGGCGCGCGCAAGCCCGGCCTGACCGGCGTCTGGGTCGGCGAAAAGAAGATTTGCTCGCTGGGCGTGGCCGTGCGCCGCTGGGTCACCTGGCACGGTTTTGCGCTCAATTTGCGCACGGAACTCGACGTTTTCCGCTCTTTTCGGCCCTGCGGCCTGGATCCGGACGTGATGACCCGCCTGGCGGACCACGTCGCGCTCGAGCCGGGCAATCTGCTGTTCGAACGTCTTGCCGTAAAACACTTTTGTCACGTGTTCGGCCACGAGTGGACGGCTGCGCCGGGCTCTGGGCGATAGACCGGAAAGAACTTCCAGGTCAGCTGAATTTCGAGCCCTGCGCTGGAGTCGGCGCCCTGCGCGCTCCGATGAAGGTCGACCCTCCTGAAACGGCGTAGCGCCCTGCGATCCCCGCAAGCGAAGGCCTGGGGGACGTCCGGCCGCCGGAGCGAAATCCCCATGAATCAATCCGAAGAAGATGTGCTCGACATGGGCGTCATTGCCGCGCTCCGCGAACTCGGTGGAGATGGAGACGGCGGTTTGTTCCTCGAGCTGCTCGATCTCTACGTGGACGACTCGACGAAACAGATGGAGCGCCTCGCGCAGTCGCTGGCGAGCGGCGAGCTCAAGATCGCGGAACGCATCGCGCACACCCTGAAATCCAGCTCCGCGAACCTCGGCGCGATGGCGATGTCGAAGATCTGTCTGGAGATGGAAATGTGCGGACGCAAGCAATCTGTGGAGCAGATGAATGCGTTGCTCGGCTCGACGCGCGAAGCGCATCGCCGCGCCATCACGGCGCTGAAGGCGCTGCGCGGTTAGGGCGCGAGGCCCCGGTTCCCAACACAGCAGCAGATCCACCTACGGGCGCATGCAACGCAAGAGCTCCGACACACTGAAGCACATTGGCAACTTGCCCTCGCCCACCGGCGTCGGCTTGGCCATTTTGCGCCTGACGCAGCGCGACGATTTCGTGCTGGGACAGCTCGCCAGGACGATTCAATCGGATCCGGCATTGACCGGCCGCATCCTCAAGCTCGCGAACGCCAACCTGTCCGCCGGCGAGGCTCCGACTTGCAGCGTCGAAGATGCCGTGCTGCAACTGTCGGTCGGCACCGTGCGCTCTTTGGCTCTGGGCTTCACGCTGGTCAGCGCGAATCGCCTGGGCGACGGCCGCGGCCTCGACTACGAGGCGTACTGGTCGCGCTCACTGATCAGCGCGATCTGCGCGCGCTACCTCGCCGCCGAGCGCGGAGACGTCGATCCGGCGACTGCCTTCACGGGCGCGCTGCTCTCAGGCATCGGGCGCCTCGCGCTCGCTTCGACGCATCCTGAGGAATATGCCGCCGTCCTGGAATCTGGGCGCGGACTGGTTGGAGAAGATCTGCTCGAGCTCGAGCGCTGCGAGCTGGGACTCGATCACGCCATGCTGGCCGCGACGATGCTCAAGGACTGGAAGCTGCCCGAGGCGATGGTCCACGCCGTGCTCGCGTTTGAATCCGCCGCTGGAACGATCGCGCCGCCGAGTGAAAGCGCCGCCGCGTTCGAGCAGGTGCTGCGCGGGGCGTTCTTGCTCGGAGCAGCCTTCCAGTCCAGCGACGGCTTTCGTTCGCCGCGCCTTGACCAGGATTCCGGCGGAACCGGCTTCATGTCGCGCCAACTGGCCGTCTCGCCGTCGGCAACCGTACGCCTGCGCAATCGCATCGTCGCCGAATGGGGCGACTGGTCACGCGTGCTCGAGGTTCCGACCACGACTCCGACACAGGAAACACTGGCGGACACGGCGGTCGGGCGGCTGGCGCAGACTGGGCTGCGCCGTGGCCTGCGGATTCTGGCCGTCGACGACGATGTGGTGACGATGCGCCTGCTGCACCACCACCTCGCGCTCGACGGTCACACGGTCGTCGAAGCCGCCAACGGCGCCCAGGGGCTGGCCATCGCGCTGAAAACAAGGCCGCAGATGATCGTCACGGACTTGACGATGCCGGAAATGGACGGCCTGGAGTTGTGCCGCGCGCTGCGCAGCTCCAGCGTCTGCAAGGAGGCTTACGTGCTCGTCGTCACGGGCCACGATGAAGAGGCGCGCGTGGTCGAAGCTTTCGAAGCGGGCGCCGACGAATTCGTCACCAAGCCGTTCAATCTCAACATTCTGCTGGCCCGTGTGCGCGCGGGCCAGCGCCTGATCGAGTTGCGCGAGCACATCGAGACCGACAAGCAGGAGCTCAATCGTCAAAACGGGCAGATGACGATCCTCAATCGCAAGCTCAGTGCGGCGGCGATGACCGATGTGCTGACCGATCTGCCCAACCGCCGGCATGCGCTGCGCAGGCTGGAGGAGGAACTCATCCACAGCCGGACCCATGCGCTGCCCTTGTCGGTGATCCTGCTCGACATCGATCACTTCAAGAGCGTCAACGACCGCTACGGTCACGACGTGGGCGACATCGTGCTGCGCGAAACGGCGGCCGTTCTGCGCAGCTGCACGCGCCGCCGGGAAGAGGTCTGCCGACTCGGGGGCGAGGAATTCCTCGTGATCGTGCCGCAGTCGACGCGCGAGGCCAGCGCCTACTTCGCGGAACGTTTGCGCCAGGCCGTCGAAGGCCTCGAAATCAGGGCCGGCGCCTACAGCGGACGCGTGACCGTCAGCCTGGGAGTCGCGGGACTCGAAGACGGCGCGACCACCGTCGATGAACTGATCAAGGTCGCCGATTCGCGCGCCTACATGGCCAAGGCCGCCGGCCGCAACTGCGTCGTGTCCGCCGGTGGCGAAGCGCAGGCGCAGAGCGCGTAGTGCCAGGTCGACCGCTAGCGCGTCCGCGCACTGCGGACGAATTCACCTGACAGCGTGCGCCACGCGCGCCCAGGCGAAGCCGACTCCTCCGTAGAGAAAGTAGAACAGGTGCAACGCAATGCCCGCCAGCATGAACGCAACTCCGCGCACGCGCGCGAGCAGCGCATAGAAACCCCGGTTGATCCACAGGATCGGTAAGACGCAGGCGCCCGGCGCGCAGAGCCAGAGCCAGCCGTAGCCCAGCGCGCCGGCCGCGATCGCCGGCGGCAGACTGCCAAGCGCCAGGAAGACCAGCACCACGCACAATTTCTGTGAGCGCGCGAGATTCAGATCGCCGCCCGTGCCCGGCCGCTCCAGCAGGAGCTGTGTCCACGGAATCGCACGGCAGGTGACATCGACGCGCACCATTTCAGCGAAACGCCAGCGTTTCAGATGCTTGACCTGGATCCACGGCGCGAGCCGGATCGCATGTCCCGCCGCGCACAAGCGCATGCCGAGTTCGATGTCCTCGATCGAAGGCCGTCGAAAGCGCTCGTCGTAGCCGCCGATGTCCAGGAACACCTCGCGACGCACAGCCCCGCAGCCCGCCCAGAATGTCGTCGCGTCCCGCGGACCGGTCTGATGGACGTAGTGGTGCAGGAGATTTCGATACGTGCTGAGCGTGCCGGTCGCATCGGGTGCTTCGTCGTAGGAGCCAAAGCAGGCGTCCAGCGAGGGCTCGTCGACGAAGACTTTGGCCAGCGCTTCGATCGTCGTCGGCGTCACCAGCACGTCGGAATCGATGTAGACGATCAATTCGCCACTGGCCGTGCGCACGCCGGCGTTGCGGGCCATCGCCGGGCCGCCGTTCGTTTCCAGGCGCAGGTACCCGGGGCCGGCGCGCTGCATCACGGCGATCGCGGCGGGCTCCGTGCTGGCGTCGTCGACGACGATCAGCTCGAACTTCACGCTCGAGCGCAGGAGCGCGTCGAGGCAACGGCTCAAGTACGCCGCGGCATTGAACGCCGGCACGACCACGCTGATCGTCGGCGCAGCGTTTGACCCGGACAGGTCCCTGTGGGGGGTGGTGGACAATCGTTTAGGGAAGGCTGGCGCGAGCGAACTCTAGCCGGACGGGCCTGTCCGACGAACAGGGTCAAAGTTGACATCGGATGGCGGCGGCGAAGTCTAAAGTGACGCCGGCCGCCAACTGCCCCCGCACCCCAAGAATCCGGTTCCATGCAAAAACCCCTGACCTTTCTGTGTGCGCCGTTGCTCCTGTGCGCGGCGCTCCTCCAAGCTCAGAGTCCCGACGTGCAAAAGCCCGTGCGCGAGCGCAATTGGGAAGAGATCCTGGGTCGCAGCCAGGCAGCGCTGCCCCGTCCGCGGCCGGCAACTCGCTGGTTCGAGAACTTCGCCGAGGCCAAGGCGGTTGCGGCGCGCGAAGGCCGGCCGTTGTTCGTGGTCATGCGCTGCCTGCCCTGCAAGCAGTGCGCCGATTTCGATGCAGCCGTGCTCGAAGGTGGTCCGACGCTCGATCCATTGTTGCGCCAGTTCGTCTGCGTGCGCCTGACCAGTGTGCAATCCGTCGACCTGAACCAGTTTCCGATGCAATCGATGCAGGACCTGGATCTTTCCTGGTGGGGCTGGTTCCTCTCGCCCGAGGGCAGCATCTACAGCGTGTTCGGCGGCAAGGACGAGCACGGCGACAGTTCGCGCATCTCGCCGCCGGCATTGGCCGCGACACTCAAACGCGTGCTCGAGCACCACTTCGATCCGCGGCGCGCGGACTGGGACGTCGACGTGAAGCCGACGCGCGCGGAAATAGCTCGCACGCCCTTCGATCTGCCCGGGTTCGCAGCCTGGGGCCGGAGTCTCACCGATCCCAAGGAGATCGCGTGTCTGCACTGCCACCAGGTTGCGGAGATCCTGCGCCAGCCTGCGATTGACGCAAAGACTTTCGACAAGCAGCGCGACCTGCAGCTATGGCCGTACCCAGAGAACATCGGCATCGAAGTCCAGCGCGACGACGGACTCTTGATCACGAAGGTGACCGAAGGCGGTCCCGCGGCCAAGGCCGGGCTCGTGCCCGGGGATCGTCTCGCTGGCGCGGGGGAGAAAAAGCTCTTCGGCCAGACGGACCTGCGCGTCGCGCTGCAGCGCATCGGTGCCGAGGGAGGAAAGCTCGAGCTGCGCTGGAAGCGAGCGCGGCAATTGATGGAAGCCACGCTCGAACTGCAACCGGGCTGGAAGCGCGTCGTGCTCGACTGGCGTCAGTCGGTCGCCGCCGGAAACATCGGCGCGCACCCCGGCTTCGCCTGGCCTAACGAGGTGAACGATGCGGACAAGCTGAAGCTCCAAATCTCGCAGAGCAAGCTGGCCGTCAAACCCTACTTCGGCCCCAACAAAGATGCCTGGGTCGCGCGCAAGGCGGGCCTGATCGAATCCGACGTGATCCTCGCGGTCAACGGGCAATCGCCCAACCTTTCCGGGCGCGCGTTCCTGGTCTGGTTTCGCGGCATGTTCGAACCGGGCGACGACGTGGTGCTGACCGTGCGCTCCGCGAAGGGCGGCGAGCGCGAAGTGAAGTACAAGACGACGGCGCGCGGGCGCTGACCCGCGACTAATAACCCAAGCTGCGCAGCCGGGCGCGCACTTCAGGCGTCAGCTGAGTCCTGCTTGCACTCTCGGCCGTGATGTCGCGCCAGGTTTCGAGGCTCGCGCGCATGCTTTGGAACGACTGGCCGCCGGCGCCATCGGCGGGGAGTTTCTTCGCGTCCTCGAAGATGTCGGACTGCTCGAGCGGATCGCGCGCGAGGTCGTAGAGTTCCCATGCTTGCGGGGCGCGCACGCTGTCGAGCCACCAGTCGGAAGTCCAGACCAGCTTGCGGCCATGACTGCGCAGCGAGAGCTTGCGTCCGCCGAGTTCGTAGCCCGAGAGATCGCCGGAAACTTCGCCCTGCGCAAACGACGGCCGATAGGTCGGCTGAGTCTGCTTCAGTTCGCCGACGAGCGAAACTCCGCTCAGGTTCTTCGGCGTCTCGATGCCGAGCACGCCCAGCACCGTCGGAGTGATGTCGAGCAGGCGCACCTGCTGCGTCACTTGCAGGCCCGCGTCCTTCGCGGCGGGAAAATGGATCAACAGCGGTACGGACAACTCGCTGTCGTACAGGTAGGTGCCGTGGTCGAACCAATAACCGTGCTCGCCGAGCCCTTCACCGTGATCGGCCGCCAGGATCACCAGCGTGTTGTCGAACGTACCCTGCGCGCGCAGGCGACCCAGAAGTCGCGCGAGCTCGTGGTCGACAAATGAAATCTCGCCTTTGTAGAGCGCGCGCATGTGCTCCACCTCGCGCGGATCGGCGATCAGTTCGCGGCGTTCCGACGTCGTGAGTTTGTACCAGTTGCGCGTCGCGACCTGTTCTCCAGCGCCGTCGTGCATCCGATCGTATGGCGCCGGAGGGTTGTACGGACAGTGCGGATCGAAAAGATGAGTCCACAGGAAAAACGGCCGCTGTGGGTCGCGCGCGTCGAGCCAACCGAGCGCCGAATCGATGGTCTCGTTGGCCGGACGATCCGCTCGCAGCGGAGTTTCGCCGCGGTGCTTGGCGACCTGGACCGCGACGGCGAACAGGCGCAGGCGCAGCGCCGCCTCGGGCAGCCAGTGCCACGCCAAAAGATTGTCGTCGTAGTATTCGAAACGCGGTGCGAGCCCCGAGGCGCTCTGCACCAGCGTGAAACCAGACACGCAGGCTGCGGTCGAAAAGCCTTGCTCGCTCAACAACTCCGGCAGCGTGCGCACGTCGTTGGCAATCGGGACCGCGTTGCTGCGCGCGCCGTTGTCGCTGGGATACAGACCGCTGAGGATCGTCGCGTGGGACGGACCGGTTGTGTTCGCCTGACTGGTTGCGTCGAGGAATTGCACGCTTTCCTTCGCCAGCGAATCGATCGTCGGCGTCTTGGCATCGCTCGCGCCGTAACAGCCCAGGTGATCCCGGCGCAGCGTGTCGATCGTCACCAGCAGTACATTCGGACGCGGCTTCGTGACCGCCGCCGT
The DNA here is from genome assembly GCA_043754695.1 of Planctomycetota bacterium. GTDB lineage: Bacteria > Planctomycetota > UBA1135 > UBA1135 > JADJQU01. Next base: position 22,466 of record JAYUUV010000001.1, on the reverse strand, counting down.
GGTACGCGCGCCGGCCGTCGCGCCACCGCGCACGGCGAACGTGACCGCGCCGCACGACAGCAAGATTGCAGCGAGGCAAGCCCACGGCCAGGGCTTCACGAGCAGCGGCACCCAGGCGAGAAGTTCGCGCAGCGAGAGCGCCAGCAAGGTTCCCAGGAGCGCCGTGGGCAACAACGCCATGGCTCCGACCTGCGCCAGCAGTACGAACGCAGCGAGAGCGAGCAACGTTCCGAGGCCGGCGCAGGCCGACGCGCTTGCGGCCTTGAACGTCGGGCGACGCCAGAGGATCCAGGCCAGCACACCGCAGAACGTGCCGAGCAGCGCACCGAGCAGTGCGTAGCCGAGGCATCCGACTCCGACCATGCGCAACGCCTGCTCGGCGTAGCGCGGCACGCCTTGGATCAATAGCTTTGCGCATTCCGTCGCGCCGATCGACGCCCCGAACAGCGTGCCCAGCAAGGCGGAACGCGCCACGCAGCTCAAGGGTGATTCGGCGCTCAGCTTGCGGTCTTCCACGGGACGGAGCTTATCGGCTCGCCGCGCCGACTTCTGCAGGCACGGCCTCAGAGCGGGCTGGCGCCTGGCCTGGGTGCAGGCGCTAGAATGCGCCGCTCGCCTAGTGCACTCCTGGCCGTGATCGAACGAACCGGAGGGCCCGCTTGGGTATGTCCTCACTGCTCCAAACATTTGCGCTCCTGATTCAGAGCGCCGCCGCCCACCCGGCGCCGGCCCAGATTGCTCAGGATCCGCCGCTCGCGGCGATTCCTGGCGAGCATTCGACGCCGCGCGATCCGCTGATGGCCTCCAAGTACGAGATGCGCGACGCAACCCGCGACGCGCCTTGGGCCACGGAGGTCGCCAACGAACAGGTCGGGCCGCAGTTGTCCGCGCTCGCGAAATTGATCGAGGAATCTGTTCACGACAGGGCTCCGATCGCCGTCGCCGAACTGACCGCCATCGCTGGCCCGGACATCGCTCGTGCGACGCTGCGTCCGGTGGACAGGGCACTCGTTTTCGAGAGTTCGGCCGGCAGCGTTTGGCGCGCACCCCAAAGCCGCTCCGCGGAGAAATCTTCCGCCCTGGGCTTGGAGGCGCTTTCCGGCGCGCTCGCGGAAATGAGCGCGCCCTTCAAGTCCGGCAGCAACGTGCACGCGAAGTTCAAAGTGATCGACGTGCGCCTGTCGGGGGAACAGACGACGGGAGCCGACGCAGCGAAAGCCGCGCTCTCGATCGAGACCGTCGCCTACGTGATGATCGACGGCCAAAGTGATGAGGGCGAATTGCAGCAGAACGCGACCTGGCGTTGTCGCTGGCGTCGCGAGGCCGGCTCGACTAAACCGTTGCTCGAATCGATCGCTGTCGAAGCCTTCGAAGAGTGTCGCGGGGCCGCGGGAAGCGGCACGCTGTTCAAGGACTGCACGCAGTCCGCGCTCGGCGCGACCGAAGCCTGGAAGAAACAACTGACCAAGAGCCTCGATCAATGGGCGGGGGAGCTCGACGCCTCGTTCGGCGGCGCGATCGTCGGCCACGAGGGCATCGCGCTCGGCGACGTCGACGGAGACGGGCTCGACGATTTGTTCGTGTGTCAATCGGGCGGCTTGCCCGATCGACTGTTCCGGCACTTGCCCGATGGCACGCTCGAGGATGTCTCGCATGCCTACGGTGTGGACTTCCTCGATCAGACCCGCAGCGCGCTGATCCTCGACCTCGACAACGACGGTGATCAAGACATCGTCGCGGCGCTCGATCCGTGGCTCGTTTTCCTGGAAAATCGCGGTGAATCGAAGGATCCCAAGCAGCCGCGCTTCGCGATCGTCGGGCGCGTACCGGGCGTTTCGGTCACTTCGCTCGCGGCCGCGGACGTCGATCGCGATGGCGATCTCGATGTCTACGCCTGTGGTTACATGCTGCCCGATCGTCTCGAAACGACGCCGGTGCCTTATCACGACGCCAACAACGGCCGGCCGAATATCCTCTATCGCAACGACGGAAAATTTGCCTTCGTCGACGCCACACGCGAGCTGGGACTCGATCAGAACAATCGCCGTTTCAGTTTCGCGGCCAGCTTCGAGGACTACGACGACGACGGCGACCAGGATCTTTGCGTAGCCAACGATTTCGGCCGCAAGAATCTTTATCGCAACGACGCCGGAATTTTCCACGACGCCGCGGCCGAGGCCGGCGTCGAAGACATCGGCGCGGGCATGGGCGTCAGCTGGGCCGACTTCGATGGCGACGGGCGCATGGACCTGTACCTGAGCAACATGTTCAGCTCGGCCGGCGAGCGCGTGACTTCGCAGCGCAATTTCAGGCCCGACCTCGACGACGCGACACGCGCCAGTTTCCAGCGCCACGCGCGCGGCAATTCGCTGTTCAAGAATCTGGGCGACGGCACGTTCCGCGACGTCTCGATCGAAAGCGGCACGACCATGGGCCGCTGGGCCTGGGGCGCGAAGTTCGTCGACTTCGACAACGACGGCCGCCCCGACATCGTCGTGCCCAACGGCTTCGTCACCGGCGAAGATCCGGCCGACTTGTGAAGCTTCTTCTGGCGACAGGTCGTGTCGCAATCACCGCTCGAGCGAGACACCGACGCCGCGAGTCCGCAGCGTGCAAGCTATGAAGCCGGCTGGGTCGCGATCCACCGCATGATCCGCGAAGGCGGCTCGTGGAGCGGCCGTGAGCGCGACATCGCCTTCCTGAACACGGGCGACGGCGCTTTCGCGCAGGTTTCCGCCGTCACGGGTCTGGCCTTCCCCGACGATGGCCGCGCGGTGGCCAGCGTCGATTGGGATTTCGACGGTGACACGGATCTGTGGCTCGCCAATCGCACGGCTCCGCGCCTGCGCTTGATGATCAACGATTCGCCCACCGGCAGCGCAGCGAACGCTTTCATCGGCCTGCGTCTGCAGGGCAAGCTGCAACGCGACGCGATCGGCGCGCGCGTCGAGATCAAACTCGGTGGCGCGCTCGAGCGCACGCTCGTGCAAACGTTGCGCGCGGGCGAGGGTTATCTCTCACAGTCGAGCAAGCTGTTGAACTTCGGTCTGGGCGACGCGCGCGCGATCGAAGCGCTGAGCGTGCGCTGGCCCGATGGAACGCGCGAAGAATTTTCCGGCACGAGTCCGGGCGGCTGGTACACGCTTGTCGAAGGCAGCGGCCGCGCAGTGCCTTGGTCTCTTCCCGCTCAGGCGTCGAAGCTCGCGCCGATGCCGCCCGAACTGCCCGCGCCGACCTCGGTCGCCACGATTCCGCTCGCCGCTCGTGTGCCCATCCCCAACCTCGTGTTCAGCGACTTGAAAGGCGCGGCCCTGACGCTCGAGAATCCGCGCACGCCCTATGTCTTGTTGCTCTGGGCGAGCTGGTGCGCGCCCTGCATCGGCGAACTGCGCGAGTTCGTCGCCGCGGCGAAGCAGCTCGAAACTAGCGGTGTGAAAGTGATCGCAGTCTCCCTCGACGTGCCCGCAGATCGCGCCAAGGCCGCGGCATTGCTGACGAGCATGAATTGGCCCCACGCGTCGTTGTATGCCGGCAGCGAATCCATCGACGCGCTGGATGTGCTGCAGCAATCGTTGCTCGAGCGGCGCAGAAAGCTGGCCCTGCCCACGAGTTTCCTGGTCGACGCGCAGGGCCAGCTGGCCGTGATGCAGCGCGGACCGAGTTCTCCGGCGCGCCTGTGCGAGCAGGTCTCGACTTTGGCTGGAACTGCGCTCGAACTGCGCGATCGTGCCGTGCCCTTCGCGGGCCGTTGGCTCGGCGATCCGCCCGTTGCGCCTTTCGGGATCCTCGAATCACGATTCCGCGAGCGCGGATTGACGCGCATCGCGGACGAGTATCAACGACTGGGCTGGAAGCGCATCGAAACCAGTCCGGCGCAGTTGCACTACAAGATCGGAATCGCGCGCGAACAGGCGGGCCGCGCCGATCTTGCGCGCGCTGAGTTCGCGCAGGCGGTCTTGTTGGAGCCGGAGTTTGTCGAAGCACGCATGGCGCTCGCCTACATGCTCCAACAGGCCGGCGATCACGCAGGTGCAGTCGAGGCCTATTCAATCGCCCTGCGCAAGGCCCCCAAGCACCAGGTCGCGCTGCAGAACCTGATCGTCTCCTTGGTGGCGCTGAACAAACGCGATCTGGCGCTCGAACGCCTTGAGCAATTGCGCGCTGTCAACTCAAGCGCGGCCGAGCAGCTCGACTTGCGCCTGAAGATTTCGAAGCACTGATCCGCCGGTACGGTGCCAGGCGCCGTACCGGCGCTACTTGCGCGCGCGTCGACGTCGGCGGCCGACGGCGACGGCGATGATCACGACGATCACGGCCGGGTAGGGCCAAATTCGCGGCTTGGCGCTCGGCGCCGACTTCGTTTCCGTAACACTCGGCTTGTGCGCTTGTTTCTCCGGCGCGCGAACCGTGATCGCGATTGCCTCGCTTTCCAAAGTGCGATAACCAGCCGGCGGGGTCGTGTCGAAGTACGAAAACGCAACCTGCGGCAGGCGCATCGAGCGTTCGCTGGTCGGCGCGAGGTCGTATTCGATCGTGCGCAATCTGCGCGAGCGGTGCTCGACCGACCCTTGCATGCGCCAGCCTTCGACCGGATCGAAGCGCGGCGCCTCGAAGGACTCGAGATTGCCGTCGCCTTCGATCGAGAGCGTGAGTTTCACGCTGGAATTCAAGTCGATTTCCCGCGCGCTGACTTCGCTGCGCAGCGTGAGCCGGCCCACGGCGCCGAAAAAACCGGCGGGCCGGCCGCTCTCCGGCAGCGGCAGGATCGTCAAGTTGCGCGCGGCACTGCGCACGATGGCCTCGACCCGATCTTGCGCGGAGTTGTCCTGCAGCGCGCGCTCCCCGAAGCGTGTCGCATAAGCGAAGCGCAAGCGCACTTGCGGCAAGCTCAGTTCTCCCGGGTTCGTCGCCAACCAGGTGCGCTCGATCTCGAACGAGCGCAGACGACGGCCATCGACGCGCGAATCGTCGACCGCGCGCGCGCGCGTCAGGCCGGAGTTGAGCACGAAGCTCTTGCCTTCTTTCTGCGCTGACTCGGATTCGCTCTGCAGCGTGGCGTTCGGCAATTGATCGAGCCACGGCACTTCGAGCTGCACCGGCACATCCATCGACGGCCGGAACAGCGGAATCAGGTTGTTCTTGAACAGCTCTTCGTCGAAGCCGAAGCGGAAGGCGACGTGAATCGGCTCGCCCACGAAGTAGCTCGCGCGCTCCGTGCGCAATTCGACGAAAGCGAATCCATCCGCGGTCACGTCCTTGGCGGCCTCGTCGGCGAACGGGACTTGGCTCAGGTCCTGGGTGTTGGCGTGTGCCGTGCAAACCGCGGTGGCCAGGACCAGCGCCACGTGTCCGATGGAAAGGGGACTCACGTTGCGTGGTTTCGCGCCGCGGGGGGCAGGGCTGTGGAAGTGTTTGTATGCAGGGACATCGTCGAGCAGTGGATAGCAGCGCCAGGGGCACACTACCACAGCCATCCCGGTCACTATCCAACATCCGACCGGCCCGGATCTCGGCCCGCCGTGCAAACTGTGATGATCAGTCTGGAAAGCCCGGCGAAAGGGCGCTGGGAAAATTGCGCCCTCAGTTAGGTCGAGCTGGTCCAGCCCCGGTCGGATGCGTTTCCATTCATCCTGCCAGTCGCCGCTGCCTAGTGGTGTGACGAGAGGCTGGCCTCGACTCCTACTCTCCGCGTTGCCGACACGAAAGTAGATCACATCCCTTCCGCGCGGTGATTCCATGCAATACGCTCGTCGATCGTCGGGAATCCTGAGCAGATCCACTAGTCCAAGGATGCAACGCTGACCATGTCAAACCGCCGTTGGGGCATAGCCAGCTTGCTCCTTCTTCTTGCGGGCGTTTGTGCCTTCATTGCCTTCGGCAACCAACGCCCTGATCAGGGCGGCGCAGCTGCCCGCGTTCTCCAACACGAAGCTGGCGTCGCGCAGAGCAGCCCCGATGCCATCCCAAGCGAGGATGTTGTTCAGAGCTTCCAGCGAAGAGTCGTCGTCGATGACACGCCATCTGCCGCAGGAACCGGGAGTCCTGCCCCGACCGGCAATTTCTACGTTCGTGTTGTTACTGAACTCGGGAAGCCCGTCGAGAATGCCAAGGTTCAGGTTTTCGATCGACAGAGTTCCGACGGATTCGTTTCACTGAGCGCCGCGACGCCAGATCGCATGCTGCTCAGCGAGCGGGCCAGCGGGTTGACTGCAGCTAACGGGCTCGCGTCGCTTGCTGTCGAGAATCTGTCGACAGGACTTGTGTGTGCATCCGGCGCGCAATTTGGGCTGACCCCATGCTGGCCGCCAAGCGGGCGTTTCCTCGATCATTCGACTCCTGAGAACGCGATGGAGGTAGTCGTCCGAGCGGGTGCAACGGTCTCCTTTCTTGCACAAGCCGGCACGTCGCCTGTGCCGGGTCTGAAAGTGGAGCTGATTCCACTCTTCGAATCGCTCGACTCCATTTCCCACCACCCCAAGGCGGCGTTCGAAGATCAATTTCTGCTTCCCCTGAAGCTGTCGCGTCTGACTGATGCCGCAGGAGAATGCAGTTTTCAGGCACTTCCAACGGGTGTTCCTATCGAGGTGCGAGTCACGGGCAAGCAGCGATCGATCGCGATGCCGGACTCTCCGATGTCGTTGAAGCCTGGGGAAGCGCGGGCGCTCGCAATACCCATATCGGCCCCGGTGAAGGTGCAGGGCATCGTGCTCACGATCAACAAGGAACCCGTCGGCAATTTATCGCTTTGGGTCATGGAAGACCACGGAACGGAGGGGCTTGGCGACAGCGTGCCCCGCCGAATGTCGTCGAAGGAGCTTGTTTGGAAGCCGAAAACCGTCGTGTCGGACGCGGCCGGGAGATTTGAATTTGATGCTCAGCCGAACGTCAGGCTGTGGATCGGGCCAGTTCCACCTGAGCAGGGAACTGACAACTCCTCGTGGGCTCCAATCGCAATGGCAATTCGACCTTCAGAAGATCCGACTCATAACCAGATTGAATTGATCGTTGCGCGTGGGACCTACGTGACCGGAACTGTCGTGGACCTTGAAGGCAAGCCGGCCGGGAAGGTGCAAGTATCCTTGAGATCATCGGATAGCAAGGTCGTTCTCTTTCAGGCAGCGAAAGCGGATGGTCGGTTCGCGATCGGTCCGCTGGAGGCAGGGCATTATCTCGTTCGCTGTCTCGGGGGCAGAAAGTACGCTCCTTCAGACGAACAGGCGGTAGAGGTCAATGAAGCCACACTGCCACTCCGGGTGATCGTTGGTATCGGCATGAGTGTTGACGTGGAAATCGTCGATGGAATGAGCGGCTCACCTCGTCCAGGAACATTGATGTTCTGGAATGGGGCGGCGCAATCGATGACGACGTTTTCTCCTTCGAAGCCCATCTCAAAGCTCCACGTGGAGGGACTGCTGGCCGGCAGCTACAGTATCGTCGCAAGGACAGCAGATGGCGCGATCGGCGAAGCGCAGGGTGTGGCCATAACGAAGGAGGGACTCACCGGTCCTGTTCGAGTTCTCGTGGAAGAAGGTGGTCAGGTGAGTGTGCTTTTCAAGGGCCCGCAACCGACGGCGACATTGACGATCTCACGCAGTGAAACCAGGCTTGATCGAACCAGCATCAAGGCCGGCGAGCATCAGTCGTTTCTCGTACCGACTGGGAACATTCGCGTCGAATTGGAGGCTGAAGGTGCACCCAGCCAGTCCAAAGAGGAATCGGTTGATGCAGGCGAGACCCATCCAGTCGAGTTCGGAAGCAAGCCGTAGGCGCCGGTCCTGCGCGGGTTGCGTGTCGCCCGATGTCTGATCGAGAGGCGTGCCTCGATCGTAGCCGCGGAATTTTTCCGCCGCGAAGCGCACGCCGAAGAAGCACTCGCGGAGTACGCCCGCGCGGTGACGCACTACGAAGCGGCTGTGCTGAAGAATCCCATGAGCCGCGATTTTGCTGATCATTACATCGCGCTGTGCTTCGCCGGCCGCGGCCGCGTCGAGTTCGAGCACGAGGACTATGACAAGGCCGTCGACAGTCTCTGCGCGGCATTCACGCGGAAGCCGAGCGCCGCGGCGACGCTCGATGGGCTCAATCTTTCGCCGGTCGATACGGCGAAGATACTGCGCGGCGTTTTGTCCGAGTTGGCGAAGACAGAACTCGTCGACAAATTGGACAGGGCCATCGCCGCCCTCGATCCGGAACTGCTGCGCCTGCCCGCCTACGAGCGCGAAGGCCCGAACGGAACGCGGCCCGGCAATCGCCAACCCGCGCCGCTGCGCCGCTGATCCAGCAGGCGCTCGGGCGTCAGGGCGCGGTTTGCCGGCCGACGGACGCGACTGAACGAGCAACCCGACGACTTCGAGGCTGGCCATGCCGTCAACGGGATCATCGCTCCGCTATCATGAGCCAAGGTGTGAATTCGAAAGCTGGCCTCGGGTACGCCTCGCGAATCGAGTGTGTTCGGCTCACCGTCCACGACAGGGCGACTGGCTCTTCGCATCCATTTGAAGCCATGACCATGAACTTCTGCGCGCGCACGCTGATCAGTACCACGCTACTCCTGCTCTGCCTGAGCTCCTGCTCGGCGACGCAGACGGCGGCTGACAACGGGTCGGGTACCGTCGAAACGGCGGTCAACGCAGCGGCCGGCATTCTGCCCGTGCCTCGCGGCCCCCTGGAGTTGTCCACGGGCACTGGCGCCGGCTTGACGCTCAGGGAACTGACCGCGCGTTTGTCGAATCTGACGGGCGTGACCTATTCGATGTCGGACAGTACGGGAAAGCGCATGAGCAATGACTTGGTCACGCTCAGTCAGGACAAGCCGATTCCCGCGGCCGAGGTCTATCCTTGGGTCGAGTCCATCCTGCATCAGAACGGTTACATGCTCGCGATACTCGAGGGAGGTCCGGCGGCGCTGGTCGGAGTCTATTGGAAGGCAGAGCCGGGGCGGAATGCACCGTCATTCAAGTTGGATGCGGCTCATCTCGAAGAGTGTCGTGTGCATCCGGCAACCTTCTTCACGACCGTCCTGAGCTTGCCTGACACGGATGTGCGCTCGGTCGGCAACTCGCTGCGGATTCTCTCGCCCGATACGCAGACGGGCGGCGTCATCCCTGTCGGCATGACGAGCAGTGTGATCCTCTCCGGCACCGGGCGCGAAGTCGCGGACCTGGCCGCATTGCTATTGAAAGTCGACGCTGACGCGAGGCTCGGCAAACCGGCGCCGGTCGCTGAGCCGGCAAGGCGCTGACGGTTACGCCAGGCGTGTTGCTTCCGTACACAGAGTTTCAGCTCGGCTACGCGGTCGGGACGTTGCTGGTCGCCGTCCTTGCGTGGCGAGGGCTCGGGCGCCTGTCGCAGCTTGCGGCCAGGCCGTTCGTGCGTGCGCTCGCAACCGGCGTGTCGATGGCCACGCTGGCTGTGATCGCTGCGATCGTCGCTGACACCGGCTTCGCGGCGGTGGCGATTTTGTTCTACACCGGAGCACTCGCGCTGCCAGCGTTGATGCTCTGGCAGCAGCGCGGCGCGGCTGCCAAGAATTTCGCCGTGATCGCGCTCGCGCTGCTCGCACCGCTGATTGCCGTATACGCAGCCTTCATCGCTCCCAACGATTTGCGTGTTGTCGAGCGCAACCTCGCCTTCCAGGCCTGGCCCGCGGACGCCGCTCCGTTCAAGCTCGTGCAGATCTCCGACTTGCAGACCGTCGGGCCCTGCGCTCGCCAGGATGAAGCCGTGGCGCGCATCAATGCCCTGGAGCCGGACCTGATCGTGATCTGCGGCGACTACATCGCCGGTCCGTTCTTCGACCCAGAGCCCGCGATCGATGCCGCGCGCGCGTTCCTCGGCGCGCTGCGTGCGAAACACGGCATCGTCTGCGTCAAAGGGCATTCCGAGCCGCGCGCGCTGCGCGATCGTGTCTTCGACGGCCTTGGACTTCGCTATCTCGACGACGACGAGTTCACGCTCGAACTTGGCGCAGGTCAGCGCCTGCGCATCATCGGTCTAGGTTTCGACGAGCCGCGTTTTGCGCCGCGACGAGAAGCCGGCACACTGACCCTGGTTGCGAGCCATGTCCCCGACCAGTCGCGCGATTTGATCGGCCGCGAAGTCGATCTGCATCTCGCCGGTCACACGCACGGCGGCCAGATCGTGATCCCTGGTTTTGGCGCGCTGCTGACGCTGACGAAGCTGCCGCGCGAATTCGCGCGCGGCCTTTTCGGCTTTGGCGATCACTGGTTGAGCGTGACTCCCGGCATCGGCATGGAAGGCTTCCATGCGCCGCGCGTGCGGCTTTTTTGTCCGCCCGAAATCGATGTCTTGCTGCTGCGCGGTGGAGGCGCAACTTTCGATTGGGTCGAGCCACCGTCAGCGGGCGCCCTCAGTGCGCCGCGACACGCCGGTATTCGATGATCTCGCGCTGGATGCGGCCGTTCTCGACTCCGGAGACTTCGGCGCGCAGACTGTTGCCGTTGCGGCGATATTCGATGCGCTGGGGAAAGTCGTGCTCGGGATTCTCGAAGCGCGCCCACTCGATGCCGCGATCGACGAGCTTGAACTCGACCGGCCCCGCACCGGGCAGTTCAGCGACGTAGACGTAGTTCTTGCCGCGCGGCTCGATCGAAAGGACCTCGTGGAAGACCTCGCGTTCGCCCTGCAGGGTGCGGCCCACGCCGCGCATGCTCCAACCTTCGTTGAGCGTCCAGACCTCCTCGGTCGTCTGGCGCGCGGTGGTCTGTGCCCAGGTGCCTTCGAGGAACGCGAATTCGTTCAAGGGGCCGTTCGCCGGACGCCAGCTCGCGCACGCGGTCATGACTGTGAGAAGGCCGCAACACAGGGTTCGCCAATGCTTCATTTAGATTCGCTCCTAGTGGCCCGCCGGCGTCGGACGAGGGCTCGCGCCCGTTCTGCCCTGGACAAGCGCTGCTGCCACAGCGTGCCCAAGGGCGGCCGGATTGAAAAGGGGGCTCGATTGTGCCCCGACCGTGGAGCCATACCCACCTAGGCCGCCGATCGTTACAGGCTTTCTCGGCGGCGCTTTTCTCGCGCGCCGGATTCCGTACCGTACTGGAATGCAGACCAGCTCGCGGGCGCACTCCAACTTGGGCGGCATGCGCCCTCATGGGGTGAACCTCGAACTCGTCTTCGCGCTGCTGCTCTTGGGTTTCACGGCCTGGTACGGGTCCTGCCGGCTTGGCTCTGAACGCACGCAGGTCGCCGACGATGCCTACGTCGCCTTCAGCTACGCCAGAAACCTGGTCGAGGGCCACGGATTTCGATTCAACGCTCTCGATGCGAGTCCGACGTCGGGCTGCTCGACCGAGCTAAACGTCCTGTACTCCGCGGCGGCGATCAGGTTGGGTTTCGATCCGCTGGTTGCAGCCCGAGCACTGGCGCTTTTTAGCGTGCTGGCGATCGGGGTCATGCTCGGGATCGTCGCCGCGGCGCTGATCCGCGCGCGCTGGAGCGCAGGTCTCCTGGCTGGGGCCGCCGCGGCCTGGGGGCTGATGCTGATGCCGGAGACCAGCCTGCACCTCAGCTCCGGGATGGAGACGCTGCTTTTCGCGCTCGTGCACGCAGCGACCTTTGGCTGGGCGAGCTGGAGCTGCGCGCGCGTTCGCGGTCCGGGCCTGGTCGCCACTTCGATCGGCGCGGTCTTGATGGCGGCGCTCGTCCTCGTGCGTCCCGAGGGCTGGCTGCTTGCCTTGCTGTATGCCGCAGCGCTGGTCGGGGCGCGTGTGCCGCGCGCCGGTCTGCCCGGCGCGCTGCGCGAATGCGCTGCGGTCACGATCGTCGCGATCGTGGCGGTCGTGGTCTTGTTCGCATGGCGCTATGCGACGTTCGGCCACCTGCTCGGCAATCCGTATTACGTGAAATCCCAGAACGCGATCTTCGGCAGCGATGGCGCCTGGTTGCCCGGTCTGGCGGATGTCGCGCGTTTCGCGATCCTGCGCCTTGTGCCCGCGATCCTGGTCATCGCTCTTGCCGCGAGCGCGCTGGCCTTCGAAGCGCGTGTCTGGGTGCCGGCGACCTGCCTGCTCGCGCCTTCGCTGATCGTGCTCGCGCTGTACACGCGCGCGATCCACGAAATGGCTGGTGGTTTCCGTTACGAGTACCCGTTGATCGTGCCCTGGATCGGCGCCGGCGTCGGCGCGCTGCTGGCGCTTTCGCTGCGTTCGCGCGCGACCTACAGAGCCTTGCTCGCGAGCGTGATCTTCGTCGTTCCCGCGCTCGCCGCGCCGGTGCGGCCGCCGTTGTGGGACTATCTGCAACACGCGCGCAGCAATGCGCTCGCCTGGTGCGATCGGCGCGTGCCCGACAATGCGCTTTCGCGCGCCGGGCGCGATCTGGAGCTCACACAGCTGGGTTCGCGCGCGACGATCCTGCTGTCGGCCGCAGGGCAGATCCCGTGGTATTCGCGTTTCACTGCGATCGACTGGATCGGCCTCGAGGACACGAAATTGTCGGGCCGCGAAGCACTCAGCATCGACGAAGTCTGGAGCTACATCGACAGCCGAAATCCCGACATCGTGCAGTCGATCCTGCCGCCGGCAGCCGTACTCGACGGGCAGCAGCAGAGCGACGCGAATTTTCGCTCGGAGCTCGTGCAAGCGACGCTGGCCGGGCGCGGATCGGAACTCTTCCAACACTGGGATTCGAGACGACTTGCGGAAATGGTCTATGGCGAAATGCGTTGGGTTCGCGAGCACTGCGTGTTCGGCGCCTGTTACAAGCTTGGCGAGCGCTGGGGCGACGAATGGTGGGTGTTCCTCTACGTGCGCAAGGATTCTGCGCATCGCGACGCGCTGCTCGGTGCCCTGCGCGGGTCGAAGCGCTCCGATATGGAAACCGATCTGACGCGCCTGTTCGCCTTTGACCCGCGTCGTCTGACCGAGTGAGAAGAGCTTGCCCTCGAATCGAATCTTCGTCACGGGAGCGAGTGGGTTCATCGGGCGGGCGCTGCTCGAGCAGGCCCGGCACGATGGCCTGGAGTCGATCCGTGCGCTTTCGCGAAGCGCACAGGTGGATCGCGAAAACCTGGAGTGGATCCGCGGCGATCTTGCCGACGTCGCAGCCTTCGCGTCGCGGCTGGCGGGCTGTGACACGCTGTTGCACCTTGGCGCAAGCACCGGCCGCGCTTCTAGAAGTGAACACGAGCGGATCAACCTGCAGGCTACGCGCTCGCTCATGCGCGCCGCCCGCGACGCCAATGTCGCGCGTTTCGTCTTCGTCAGCACGATTGCCGCGGCCTATCCCGAAGTCGATCGCTATCCCTATGCCGCCGCGAAACGCGCCGCGGAGGAAGCCGTGAGCGCGAGCGCGCTGGACTGGACGATCCTGCGTCCGACGATCGTGCTTGGGCAAGCTGGCGGCATCGGGCCCGTGCTGCTCGATTTCGCGAAGCGCGCGCGCACGCCGTTGTTTGGCGAGGGCAGCGTGCGCGTCCAGCCGATCGGCGAGCGCGACGTCGCGCGGCTGGTCCTCGAAGCGATGCGCGATCCCGGCACGCGGCACCAGACGATCGATCTGGGCGGGCCGGACGTGCTCACCTTCAGGGAATTGTTGCGCCGCCTGCGCAGCGCGCTGGGACAGGAGCCGGGAAAGTTCTTGCGCCTGCCGCTGCGCCCGGCGATGTCGGCGCTGTGGCTGCTCGAGCGCTGCATCGGTGCGCGGCTGCCCGTGCTCGCGGGACAGCTGTACGCATTCCGCTACGATTCGACGGCGCGCCAATCGGCCTTCCTGGATCAGCGCATGCCGAAAATTGCGCGCATCGACGCGCTGATCGCCGACCTGGCGCGCGGAGCGGGCCATGCTTGAGGCCGTGGACAATTCAAGGCTGCTCACGAAAGAGTGCAGCGCCTGGAGTCGCTATCTCGTCGATCGCGCGCCGTCGGCCGCGGTGCTCGCGCGTTACCTCGAGGCCCATGCTCAAGGCATCGTCGAGGGACCGCAATCGTGCAGCAGTTTCGATCGCGCCCTGGTGCGCGTGGCGCGGGGCGCACCGTTCCTGGCGCGCCTGTGCGACGTGCACGCGAGGATTTTTCGGCCGGCCGGTTTGTTGCGTCGCAAGCTGGTGCTCCTGCTGGCGCTGCTCGAGTCGGACCGCCAAAGCCATGCCCGGGTCGATGAGGTCAGCGCGGGTTCGCGGCTTGGATTGAGTCTGGCGCTTGGCACGTGGCTGGTGCGCTTTGTGCTGCTCACGGTCTTGGGTCTCTTTCTGTTCCTGCCCTTGCGCATGGTCTGCGGCCTGTTCGGCACGCGCGCGGAGACCGCATGAAGTCGGTCGCGATCGTCGGCAGCGGTGCGAGCGCGGTGCACTTCGCACAGACCGCGCTCGAGCGCGGGTGGCAGGTGACGATGTTCGACGTCGGCCGCTCGCGGCCCGACCACGTGCGGCCCGAGCTTTCGTTTCGCGGACTCAAGGATTCGCATCCAGGCGCCAGTGAGTACTTTCTCGGGAAGCGCTTCGAAGGTGTGCTCTTCCCCGGCGCGAAGGGCGAGTACTACGGCTTTCCGCCGCACCGCGACTATGTTTTCGCGCCCCATCGAAGACTGCAAACGCTCGCCAGCGGATTCGCTCCGCTGAGCTCCTTCGCACGCGGCGGGTTGGCCGAGGCTTGGACGGGCGCGGCGTTTCCGTTCAACGACGCGGAACTTGTCGACTGGCCGATCCGTCACGCCGATCTTGCGCCGCACTACGATCTCGTCGCGCAGCGCATCGGCATCGTTGGGTTGCGCGATGATCTTGAAGCCTTCGTGCCTCTGCACGCGCATCTCGATGCGCCGCTCGAACTCGACCTGCATTCCAAGCGGCTGACCGAACGCTACGCGTCGGTTCGCGAAACCCTGAACCGGAAACTCGGTGTTTTCGTAGGCCGCACGCGCGCGGCGGTGCTCGTCAGGGCGCGCGCTGGGCGCAAGGCCTGCGATCACAAGGGGCGCTGCTTGTGGGGCTGTCCCAATGATTCGATCTACTCGCCGCTGTTCACGCTGCGGGAACTCGAGCGTCACGCGCACTTTCGCTACGTCCAAGGCGCGCTCGTGCGCCACTTCGAAACAAGCGACGGCGGCCGCGTGCGGTCCATTGTCGTCGACATGGACAAGGGCACGCAGGAGCGTTTTCAAGTCGAGCGTCTGGTGCTCGCGGCGGGCACGTTGTCGAGTTCGCGGATCGTGCTCGAATCGCTGGCGTTGGCCGGCGAAGCCGCGCCGGAACTCGTCGGCCTGATGGACAATCGCCAGGTGCTCGTGCCGTTCGTGAACTGGTCGCTGCTTGGCGCGCAGGTCGAACTCGACAGCTATCAATATCATCAGCTCGCGCTGGGCCTGCGCGGCGAAAGTCCGCGCGAATACGTGCACGGTCTGATCACGACATTGAAAGCGGCGCTGCTGCATCCGATCGCGCAGAGCATCCCTCTCGATCTGCGCACAGCGCTTGATCTGGTGCGGAATTCCCATGCCGCACTCGGACTCTTGAACCTCAATTTCCACGATACACGCCGCGGCGCCAATCGACTGACGCTCGAGCGCGAGGGCGAAGTGACGCGCCTGTGCGTGAACTACGCTCCCGACGCGGGGGAGACCGTTCGCATCCGCGCGGCGCTCGGAAAGGTCAAACGCGCGCTGCGCGCACTAGGTTGTTTCGTCCCGCCCGGCATGGCCCACGTGCGTCCGATGGGCGCGAGCGTGCACTACGCCGGAACTCTGCCGATGGCGCGCGAAGGCGAGCGCTTGACCACGACTCAAAGCGGCCGTGCACGTGCCTTCGAGAACCTGTGGCTGGCCGACGGCTCGACCTTTCCGTTCCTGCCGGCGAAGAATCTGACCTTCACGCTGATGGCCAACGCATCGCGCATCGCCGCCACCGACTTCTGATTCGGCCGTACGGTGCCAGGCACCCGGTGGGCGCTCCCGCGCGAGCGCCCACCGGGTGCCTGGCACCGTACGCGAATCTCGTTACTGCACGCGCACGCGCAAAGCGTCAGCCTTCAGCAGTGCGTTCGCGGGAACTCCCGTCGTGACGATCTGCACGTAGATCGTGCCCTCGGGATCGATGAAGTGCTGCGGCGACGCCGTGATGCTCGGAGTGAGCGTCGAGGTGCCCGCGCCGGTGATCGGGGTCGTGGCGATCGTGCTCCACGTGCCGTAGGGATAACTCGCGACGCTCCAGTCGTAGACTTCGACGCGTTCGCTGCCGCTGGTAGCGTTGTCATAGCTGCGCGTGAATTCGAAGTCGAGCCGGCTCGAAGGCAGCACGTTGGTCTTGCGGAACGCAATTTGGACGAAAATCTCGCCGCCGCTGCGCGTGCTGCAGGTCAGGCGCGATCCATCGACGCGCGACAATTCCTTCCAGGCGCCCGTGACGACCGGATTGCCGCCGCCCTGGGTGCTGATGTCGGTGGGGGAGAAGACCCATTTCGAGTCGTAGTCGTGCTGGTAGCTTCCGATCACGACGCCGTTGACTTCGATCTCGGTGAAGCCGCCGACGAGCGAGTTGGGCTCGACTTCCAGGATGTTGCGCGTGCGCGACACGATCGGGATCGAGAGGCCGTTGCGCAGCACGCGCACGATGTTGGGAGCTTCGAAGCCGACGCCGTGCAGGAAGACGTTCGGGTGCGGCTCACCGAGGGCCGTCGTGAGCAGCTTGTGGAAGTATCCGCCCGCGACCGGCTCGGCGAACAGGAAGCGCGCGGGCTTGGAGCCCGAGGTGAATCCCTGGATGCGATCGAGCGCGGCCTTCGCATCGATGAATCCGTAGTTCGTGTACTGGCCGTAGGGCACCTGATTGAGCGTGCTCGCCGTGTCTTCGATCGCCGCGCGCACCGTCGCATTCGTGGCGCCGGGTACCGAGAACAACAATGCGGCAAGTCCCGCGACTTGCGGGCACGCGCCCGAAGTGCCGGCGAATCCGGTCGTATATCCGCTGGCGCCTGAAACGGTCGAGAGGCTCACGCCGGGCGAAGCGACGCGCACCCAGGTGCCGTAGTTCGAGAAGCTCGCCTTGTTGTTGTTCGCGCTCGTGTCCGTGGCTGCGACCGAAAGCACGTTCTGGTAGGCGCCCGGATAATAGGGCAGGGCTTGACTGTCGTTGCCCGCCGCCGCGACCGGCAACACGCCGTGACTCCAGCAGTAATCGATCGCCGTGCGCTCCGCCGGCGTGACACCGTCGGAATAGAAGCTCATCGAGACCACCTGGAAACCCATGTCGGCGATGTAGAGCAACGCCGGCACGTTGGCCGAGTCGTAGAAATAACCGCTGTCGAGCGCGGCCTTGACGCCGACGAGCTGCGAATGCGGAGCAACTCCAGTCACGCCGATGCCGTTGTCCTGAATCGCGGCCACCAGTCCCGCGCACGAAGTCCCGTGTCCGTAGTTGTCGTTGGGATCTCCGTCGCCGTAAGCGAAGTCGTAGCCGTGGATGTCGTCGATGTAGCCATTGCCGTCGTCGTCGATGCCGTTGCCGGCGATCTCGCCCGGATTGGTCCAGACGTTGGCCGCCAAGTCGGGGTGCGTGTAGGTCAGGCCCGTGTCCATGATGGCGACGCGCACCGTGGGCGAGCCCTTGTGCGTGTCCCAGGCCTGATCGGCCTTGATGCGCTGCATGTGCCACATCGGCCAGTAGGGATCGTTGGGCACGTAGGCGAGTTTCTTCGCGCGGTCGAAGTCGGCGCTTTGGATCGCAGGCTCGCGCAGATACGCCTCGCGGACTTCGAAGAGGCGGCGGGGATCGACCTCGACGATCTGCCAGCCGATCTGCGGCAGGTCGCGCAACAGGCGGCCGCCGGCGCGCAAGTGACTGCGCTCGATGGCCGCGGGACTTGCGCCAGGGCGCAGCTGGATCAGCAGTCGCTCGGGATTGATCAACCCGGCGGGCGTCGCGATCGGCTCCTTGGGCTGATGCTGCGGAGGAATCTCTCCGCCGGCAGGAGAGCTGAGCAGGGGAAGGAAGGCGAGGGCGAAGCGGCTGATCATAGTGGTGAACTCCTACCTTGAGCTTACAGCATCCCCCGGGCTTCGCCGCCCGGTTCGCCAAAGATCGATGAACATCGCCGCCGGTCCGACGATCGTCAGGGCGTACATCGAAGGCGCCGGCTGGAAGATCGCGACCGCGGAGATGCCCAGGTCGTTGCCCAGGCGGATCGCGCATTCGAGCGCGGCGACCAGGACCGTCACCACGATGCGGCCGCGGCGCGAGCTGACGGTCGTGCGCGGATCGGTGACCATGAAAAACAGGAAGAGCTGATACATCGGCCCAGTGATCGGGGCGATTTCGATCAGCGGAGGCACTCCCGTGATCGAACTGCGCAGCAGTGCGAAGACCACGAACGCAATCAGGTAGGTCAGCGTCACGTGCAGGATCTTCGCGCGATACGCGATCACCAGCCCGACCGCCCAGATCAACAGATTGGTCCCAAGCGCATTGCCGAAGTCGGAGCCGAGGACCGACATCGACTGTGGCGCGATCAGCAGCATTGCGCAGATCCCGAAGTTGGTCGGGTTCCACAGGTGACGGCCGCGATACGTCAGCGCGTACTTCGAGGCGATCGCGAGCATGGCCACGAACGCGACCGGCCACAGCACGCCGGAGCCAGGCTTGGTCAGCAGCGTGGCGCTGATGCCTGAAACGTATGCACTCTGCACGCGCGGAATGCGACCGCGCACCACGTAGCCCAGCACGCATTCAAAGGCCACCGCGAGTCCGAGGGCCAGCGCGAGCCGTTCATAGCCGCCGATAATCTGGAAGCGCCACTCGCCGATCACGAGGATCAGCGTGATCAGGATCGAGATCATCCACGGCGGATCCAATCGCTGAAGAATGCGGCCGAACAGAGGTTCAGTCGGGACCTTCGCAAGCGTCGGACTCGCGGGACTCGTCATTGGGAGGCGCTGGGGGTGGCTAGCGAGAGGCTGTTCGTCATGGCTCGACGATCCGATTCAAGCGATCGACGGAAAGCGTCGGAATTTCCTGCTGCAGCCCCGAGGGCCAGGTCACGCGCGCCGATTTCGGATGTGCGTCCGAGCCCAGGCCGAAGAGCAGGCGCCGGTCGTTCTGGCTCGACATGCCGCTGCCGCCGCTGACCACCTGCAATTGCTCGCCGCCCGCAAAGCTCACACGAACGGTCGCCCCGATCGCGCTCGTGTTCGAGCGCGTGCCGACGAGTTGGAACTGGATCCAATGGCGTCCAGGTGGAACTTCATTGCGATAGAAGAGCAGCGGCTGGCATTGATTGGCGATCAGCGCGTCGAGCACGCCACGGTTGGAAAAATCCGCCAGCACGACCGCGCGTCCATCGAGCAGGTCGGTCACGCCGACCGCTTGCGCGCGATCGCGCAAGCGTCCGTCGATCCAGACCAGCACGCGCGAACGCTCGTAGCCAGACAGACTCTTGTCCTCAAACTTCGGCCAGTTGAGCGCGTCCTGGAAGACGCCCTTCTGCCCGCCGGCGATCTTGCCCAGGTCGTACCAGTAGTCGCGCTCCTTGCTCGCGGAAATGAATCCGTTGACCACGAAAAGATCCTGGTGGCCGTCGAGATCGAGATCGCCGAAAGCCGAGCCCCAAGCCCAACCGCAGTTCGCGACCTCGTCGCGGGCGATGTCCAAGAACTGATCGGAAGTTTTCGAGCGCACGCGCAGGTTGTTGCCCTGCTGCATGAACCTGGCGTTGGTAATATTCGTGACGTACACACCGAAATCGCCGTCGTTTTGCGTGTCGCCGATCGCGACGCTCATGCCACTCTTCGAACGGCCGTCGAGCATTTCCGGCGCGGCTTCGAAGCGTTTGCCTTCGCGATTGAGCAACAACTCCTCCGGCCCGTAGTCGTTGGCCAGATACAGATCGGGCCAGCCGTTGCGGTCGAAGTCGGCGCTGGCCACCGCGAGAGTCCAGCGCGTGCTGTCCGCGCCCATTTTTTCGGTCACATCCTCGAAGCGCAGTCCACCCTGATTGTGGAACAGATAGTTGTGTCCGCCGTTCTTCGCGAACTGGAAACTCTCCTGCATGATCTGTGTGTTGTCGAGCTTCCACAGATTTGCGCTCTCGCGGAAGTAGCCGCCGACATAGAGATCGACGAGCCCGTCGCGGTCGTAGTCGAACCAGACCGCGGTGTTCGAGTTGATCCAGCGATCGAGTCCCGCCGCGGCGGTCACGTCGACGAAGGAGCCCTTGTCGTTGCGGAATAGTTGCGGCCGGCCGTACTTGTAGAGAAAGCACTCTTCGTCGCCGTCCTGATCCGCATCGGCCCAGACCGAGCCCATCGAGACGCCCTGATCTGAATTCACGTTTGCCAGGCCTGCGCGCGCGGCGACGTCCTCGAAGTGCCCGTTGCCGAGATTCCTGTACAGCGCGTTGGGCGCGCCGAACGCGCTGGTCGTCGCGTAGAAATCGACGAAGCCATCGCCGTCGAAGTCCGTGCAGGAAACCGCGGCGCCCACGCCGGCCACGTGCGGTTCGATGTGCGCGATGCGCTGATCCACGCGGAAGGGCTGGTGCGAGAACACGATGCCGGACTCGCGCGCGACCTCGCGCATCGTGAACGGAGCTTTCGCGCCGTGGTTGTCCTCGGGCGCGTTGATCGCAGGCGTGCGGCCGTCGAGCCAGCGCGCGCCGCCGATCACGGCCGCAAACACGGCGAAAGCGAAGACCCGGCGGGCGGAGGAAGGCAACATGGATGTCGCGGCGGCGATCCTCCAGGGTAATCTCTCACCGCCGTGACAGGGAAGACGTTGTTCCATGGGCGCTGAGACTGAGAGAAAAACGCTCGATCGCGCCCTTTCGCGAGCGGGCGTCTGCTCGCGCAACGACGCGCGTGCGTGGATCGCGGCCGGTCGCGTCAAGATCAACGGTGCGCCGGCATACGATCCCGAACAGTGGGTCGACGTAGGCCGCGACAAACTCACGGTCGATGGCCGCCGGATCGAGGCCAAGGCGCGCGTCTACCTGGCGCTGAACAAACCCAAGGGTGTGCTCACCAGCCACGGCGATCCGACGGGACGGCGCACGGTGTACGACCTGCTCGGCGATCTCGAGCAATGGGTCGTGCCGGTCGGCAGACTCGATCGCGACACCAGCGGGCTCTTGCTCCTGACGAACGACACGGATTGGGCGGAACACATCGCGAGCCCCGAACGTCACGTAGCGAAGACCTATCGCGCGCAGGTGGCGCCGCGCCTGGACGAGGACGCGCTCGAGCGTCTGCGCGCTGGCGTGGACCTCGACGACGGACCGACGCGGCCCGCGAAGGTCGTTCGTGTGCGCGACGCGGGGGCGACGACAATTCTCGAGCTCACGATCAGCGAAGGCCGCAATCGCCAGGTGCGTCGCATGCTGCGCGAAGTCGGAGGCAAAGTGCGTGAACTCAAACGCATTTCGATCGGCGCGCTCGAGTTGGGCGACCTTGTCAGCGGCAAGTGGCGGCACTTGACCGCCGATGAGGTGCGCGGGTTTCAGCGCCGCGGTCGCGGGCAGGGTTGAGCGCCGCACAGCTCGCAGCCAGGTCCGTTGGCTTCTCCAGGCCAGCCATTGTCGCGAGCTGGAGTGGCTCGCGGATGCTTCGGATTTCTTGGCGGATCCGGTCCGCTATTGTCAGCATGACTTGGCCTCAACGGGTGCAATCAAGTGCCGATCGTGAACTCCAATCCATCCGAAAGCGACGAGTTGTTCGGAGCTGGGATGCCGTTGTCGCGGCCCCAGCACTGAGCCTCGACGACCGTGCCCGGCACGAGCAGGAACGGAGCCGGATTCCCGCCGAGCGAGCCGACGGCGAAGGCGTTCACGTCGAGTGCATAGACGCCCGAGCAGTCATTCGGCTGAGGATTGCCGCCCGAGTTCAACGCGATCGAGCGTTTGATCGGTGTGTGGATGCAGCGCAGTCCGCCGAGGAAGGGCAGCGCGGCGCGACCAGCGTCCGTGTAGAGCAGCAAGCCGTGCTTGTTGTTGATCACGTTCGAGATCGAGATGATGAAGCCTGCGCCAGTCGTTGCGCTCGAAACTCCGACGAAGCCGATCGTCGGCGCGCAGCCCTGCGAGTTGATTTTCGCCGTACAGTAGGCGATCGGCGCGGGTGCGTTGAGCAGAAAGACGTACGCTGCGCCAGAGCCGGGGGCGCTGTTGTCGGCTTGATTGCCGTTGACGCCCGCGGCGCTGCTGGCTTCGCCGATGGCTCCGACTACTGCCGTGCCGCCTGAGACCGAAACCGACCAGCAGAACAAGTCGTTCATCTCCGTGTTCGAAGCCTTGAGATAAGCCTGCTGGCTCCAGGTCGTACCACTGCGGACGAACACGTACGCGGCGCCGGAGGTTGGGGCGCTGTTGTCCAGTTGGTTGCCGTTGACGCCGGTGGCGTTGCTGGCCTCCCAGGGTGCCCCCGCTACCACCGTGTCGCCGGAGACCGAAACCGAAGTGCCGAAGAAGTCACTCGCCCCCGTGTTGGAGGCCTTGAGGTAGGCGTGCTGGCTCCAGGTCGTACCACTGCGGACG